>CAYXFT010000061.1:0-14405 GCA_964464335.1 uncultured Aeromicrobium sp. | reverse complement strand
GACGGTGTTCTGCAGGATTGACGTGGCCGTGTCGGTCAGCACGGTGCGCACGCCGGCGACGTCGTTGGCCAGTCGCGACTGGATGGCACCGGTCTTCGTCGTGGTGAAGAACGCGAGTTCCATCTTCTGCAGGTGGGAGAACAGCTCGCTGCGCAGGTCGGCCATCGCCGAGTTGCCGATCGTCGACGTCAGCCAGTTCTGCACGATGCCGAGCAGTGCCGCCAGGATCGGCAGCGCGCACATGCCGGCGACGAGCCAGCCCAGCAGCCGCAGGTCGGGACCGCCCGCGCCGAACAACGCATCGTCGAAGACGGCCTTCGTCAGGAACGGCACGATCGAGGAGAGGACGGCCGACACCACGACGACCACGCCGACGGCGGCCATCTTGGCCGAGTAGGGCTTCAGGAGAGTGGCGATCCGGCGCAGGGTCGGCGCGTTGTTGGCCGCGATCTCCGCGTCACTCAGGTGGGTGACGGACGGTCCCCCGCGCGGCACGCCGTCAGTCCTCGATCCGGCCCAGCACGACGGACTCCTGGTCGGCGGCGGCCAGTTCGAGCGTGCCCCACACCCCGACCTCGGTGCGCAGCATCGCCCAGACGAGGAGGTCGCCGTTCGCGAGTTCGGGATCGATCGTGACCGAGAAGTCGACGGGAACGCCCTCGGCCTCGAGTGCCGTCGCCGCGAGCACCTCGCCCGCCGTGTCGACGACCTTCACCGTCGCCACCGCGCCCGGCGGGATCGCGATGCGCTCGCGGATGGTCAGCGAACCGGTGCAGGTGACGAGACTCATGTCCCGAGGCTATCCCCGGGACGCACGTTGCTCACGGTTTGGTGAGCGTCGTCCCGCGGTCGGGATGATCGACGCGGGTCACGAAATCCTGCTCCGACTCATGGCTCAGGGGCGTGAACGTGCTGGCCGTCAGGCGCGCGCCCACGTCGTCGAGCGTCGGCAGGCGTCCGGGATGCACGTCGCCGACCGCGACGAGCGTCCACTCGGCCAGGCGTGCCCAGCGCAGGGACGGCTCCAGCGATTCCAGCCGTCGTGCTGCCAGGAACATGATCTCGTCGGAGCGGGCGCCGGCGTCGGCGGTGACCTCGACTCGCAGGACCTGTTCCTCCCGCCGCCGGGCCCCACGCACGTGGTCCTTGGCGGCCTTCCGGTCGAGGGTCTGCGTGGCAGGGTCGTGGCCCTCCAGTCCGCGGGCGATCCGGGGCAGGTCCGGCGGGGTTCCCCGGCTGTCGACGGGCCGCAGCATCAGGACGCGGTCGCCCCTGCGACCGAGGGGGTCGACGGGGCTGACCGTCGCGACGGTGCGCACGATCCAGCCGCGGATGTGCAGCTCCACGTCGGCGCCGTCGAGGTAGGGAGGCGGGACGCCGATCAACGTCGCGAGGCACTCGCCGACCCGCGGTGGTTCGCCGGTGATCTCGCGCACGAGGCCGTCTGCCGGACCGTTGCAGTCGCTGAGCGTGTCGTCGCGGTCGATGACGAAGATGAAGATCCCCAGCGAGTCCACCAACTCGTCGATCCGTGAGGACGCGCGTGACCACTCCTGCGGCCACCGTGTCGCCGCGACGAGCAACAGGGCGAGCGGCACCGCGACCAGACTCGTCCAGGTCGGGTGGGCGATCGCGACGGTCAGGACGGCCACGATCGTGGCCTGCAGGCCCCGCACCACGAGCCGCACGTGGCGTGAGGGGTCGCGTCGACGGATGTTGAGCACGGCGGCCGCGCCGATCGCGGCGGTGATGCAGTAGAGCAGGTGGACGACGAAGCCCGGGCCGTCGACGTACTCCTCGTGGGACGTCAGGCCGACGGCCGGCAGGGTCAGCGCGATCACCGTGAACGGGGCCACGACGGCGAGGACTCGCACCCAGACCGGCAGCAGCCAACGCGCGTGGGCGAGTCGCAATGAGCCCAGGAACAGGGCCGCCGCACCGATCTCGGCGACCACCAGGACGGTGGTGGCGACCGGGCCCGCGCTGAGGTCGCCTGGGCCGCGAACGGCGCCGATCAGGTTCCACAGCGACACCGCGACGGCCACCGTGAAGGCAGGTGCCGTCACGGGGGTGCGGCGCAGGAACAGGCACGATGCCGCGGCGACGACCGCGGCGACCGTGAACGCGACCGACATGGAGGAGATGGTGACACGTCCGGGGACGAACCGTCCCGAAAGCACGGAGAGACCGTCCGCCGGGTAGGTGTGGGATGCGTCGCACCCGTGAGGGAAATCCACCGAATCATGAGGACTGACTCACCTTCTGTGGGAGAATCCTTCGGACCACGAGTCGGGGCTGGTGGCGCGCACACGAAAGCGCTGCGGTCGCTCCGTCGTCCAGTTGCTTGACGAAAGGGTGCTCGATGCGCCGCGCGTTGTCCCTCCTGACCGCGATCCTCCTGGGTCTCACGACCTTGGTGGTCGGAGCCGTTCCAGCAACGGCCGCCGACCCCACGGCAGACCTGCAGATCCAGAAGTCGGTGGACTCCCCGGGACCGTACGGACCCGGGGACACGTTCGCCTACACGATCGTGGTCGGGTGCTCCTCGACGAACGAGGCGGGCTGCTACGACACCGTGCTCTCCGACTCGTTGCCGGCCCCGCTCCAGCTGGACCCGTCCGTTCCGAACCCCGTGACCGCGACACTCTCGCCGACGGGGCCGGTCGACGTGACCGCGGAGGGTGACACGTTCACCGTGACGCCCCAGCATCCGCTGGGCGACGACGAGGTCGGCCTGCACGCCGGCAGTTCGATGACCGTCACGGTCCAAGTGGAGGTCCCGACGACGGTCTCGGCCGACTACGACGGCCAGAGCGTCGTCAACACGGCCTCGGTCGTCGCCGAGAACGCGGACCAGCAGACGTCGTCGGCCGCAGTCACGCTCGAGGTCGAGACGACTCTCGAGGCCGGTGTCACGAAGGCCGTGGCGCCCAGGACCGTCCCGGCCACGCCCGGCAGGAACGTCAACTGGGTGCTGTCGCCGAGCAACCAGTCCAACCAGACCGTCGACCGGATCGTCGTCGAGGACGTCTTCGACGGCACGAACTCGCAGTACCTCGACTTCGCCGAGGTCACCACCGATCCGGCGCCGGAGACGACCGACTCCACCACCGTCGAGTACCTCGTCGAGGGTGAATGGACCGCCACCGAGCCCGACGAGACCACGACCGTCGAGGGCGTTCGGGTGACGTACGAGGGGTCGTACGCGCCGGGCACCAAGGCCAGTGTTCGGGTCCGATCCGTGACCAACAGCACCGTCTCCACCATCGATCCGGGCTCCACGGTCGCCGTCCAGAACGAGGCGAGTGCCACGGTCGAGGTCGGCGACGACGTGAGCGACCCGGCCACCGACGACGCGACGGTCAACATCCAGGCCGCCGACCCGACCGTGGCGATCGCGAAGAACTTCTCGGACACGACACTGGTCGTCGGACAGGACGTCACCGCGACCGTCACGGCGACGGTCGGCGCGCAGGACGTCCAGGAACTCGTGATCAACGAGCCCTCGGACGGTGCCTCCACCTTCACCGAGCAGGGCCTGGAATTCACCGGGTTCAGCGACACCCAGTGGCCGGTCGAGGCCGTCTCCGCCGAGATCACCTACACCTACGCGGACTGCGAATCGACGACCGCGACCTCGACGACCCCGGACACGCTGCCCGACCCGCGGGCCGACTGCACGGTCGAGGGCTTCACCGTCACGTACACGGCTGCTCCGGGCAGCGACGGCATCGAGGCGGGCTCCTACGCGCAGCTCGGTCTGCAGTTCACCGCACTGACCGACATCGAGGAGACCCTCCAGTCGACCAACGTCGTCGACACCGTCGTGACGAACACCGACGGCGCGCAGGGCACGGACGACGCCGAGGCGCCGTTCGTGGTGCGTCCGCTCGAGGTGCTCACCCAGGTCGGCAAGCGGATCACCCCGAGTGAGACCTACGGTGTCCCCGGTGCCGAGACCACGGTGTCGGTGCCCGGCTCGGTGTCGAGCCTCTCGACCATCGGCTCCAACACGCTGATCATCTCCGACCCGTCCGATCCGGCGGCCGGCAGCGAGTTCTTCGACGACTACTTCGATCCCACCTCGATCTCCCACACCGAGATCCCCGGGTGCACCCAGCTGACCGTCCGCTACTGGGACCGCGACGCCGGCGCGTGGGTCGCCTTCCCCGGCGCCGAGAACATCCCCGGAGTGGTCGCGGACTTCACCTACACGATTCCGTTCGACCTGCGCGATGACATCGGCGGCATCCAGTTCGAGTACACGCCGCTGCCCACGAACGGCTGCCCGCAGCTGCTGCCGCCCGGCTTCAACGTGCTTCCGAACTTCGGGGTGGAGGTCCAGGCCGGCGTCGACATCGACGAGGACACGATCGTCGAGAACGACGTCCGGTCGGACGTGTACAACGACCAGATCGAGAAGGGCGACACCGACAACGCCGAGGACGACGTGACGCTGATCGCGATCGACGGCGAAGGGGAGGGCCCTGACCTCGTAGACAAGGAGTGGCTCGAGCCGACGGTGCCCGCCCTCTCGGGCCAGACCCGCACGGCGCGGATCCTCTGGAGCACCCAGGGCCTGAACTTCGCGAACATGACGATCACCGACCCGGCTTCCGAGAGTGAGCTGGGGCCGGACTCCCCGGGTATCGAGACCTCCGTCTACGACGCGTTCGACCTCGCGCAGATCAGGCCGATCACCACCGACACCGATCCGCTGATCGCCCGCGACGTGATCAGCAAGGTCGAGTTGTACCTGTCCGGCGAATGGACGAACGTCACTGCCCAGGCCTGTCCCGGGACGACGTGCGTGGGTGGTTTCGGCGGCTACACGCTGACGACCGAGCAGCGGGCCGGGACGACCGGCGTCCGGATCACGTACTCCGAGGGCAGCGCCGGCGCAGGTGTCGGTTCGAGCACCGACCGGCGGCCGCTCGACCTCGACTTCACCGTGCGCGACACGCTGCGCAGCACGGGTGAGTACGTGCTGGGCAACTACCACGACTACACGTACAACACGAGCGACCCGGGCGTCGTGAACAACACCGTCAATGCCCGGGGGTACGGCGGGCGGTCCGGCGAGTTCTCGACGAGCGACGGCGACACGATCACGATCCTCGACGCGCCGTTCAACGTCGACCTCACGAAGGAGTTCGACCAGAGCCAGATCGGTCTGCCCAACCCCGACAACGATGTCGATCCCGCCGACTACCCGCTGATCTCGGCGACGCTCACCGCCGGCAACGCGTCGGCCTCGAAGCTCTCCTCGATGGTGATCTCCGATCCGGGCGCCGAGTCGTCCGACACCACCGTGTACGACGTTGCGAACCTGTACGACATCGACGACATCGTCATCCCGGACGAGCTCAGCGAGGACGAGGTCACGGTCACGCTGGACCGTTCCGGCACGCCCACTCCCTACACGTACCAGGAAGCGCTCGATCTCACCCCGGGTGAGCTCGCCGACGTCACGGGAGTCACCGTGTCGTTCGCGGGCGAGGACGGGGCCCCGGTCATCCTCAGCAGTGCTCAGGGCGCGGTGACGCTGACGTGGCAGTTGCGCGCCGAACTGCGCGACGGCTCCGGGCCCGTCGAGACGACGAGCCCCGATGGGATCCCGATCCTCAACGAGGCGTCCGTCCAGATCGACAGCCCCGGACGGATCCCCTGTCCGTCGACGGCACCGGACGGGTTCTGCTCGACAGGCTACGACGATGACTACGACGAGTTCAACATCATCGACGCCAACTACACGATCCTGGCGACCAAGGTCATCCGTCCGGACGCCAACCCGACCGGCGACACGGTCTACGAGGACCAGGCGAAGGGCTACACCACGGTCCTGCGCGGTCAGCCGCTCGGATCGGCGCGCACGACGCTCATGACGTTGACGGACGAGACGGACACGTTCTGGAACACGATGAACTTCACGCAGGCCCGCATGACCCTGCCCCGTCCGCTCAACAGCGTGCGGATGGACGTCAAGGTGGGTGAGACGTGGGTCGAGGGCCTGTGGGTCAACCAGCTCACCGCCCCGACCACCGTGACCTTCGGCCTGCCGCCGGGCGTGACGGATCCGGGCACGGTCGAGGGCGTGCGGTTCAGCTTCCGCCAGCTCGACTCGAACGGTCAGGTCGTGCAGTGGGAGCGCCCCTACAACCCGAACATCGTCGTCAATCTGTACACGCAGCGCCGCGACACCCAGCGCGTCAACGGCGAGCCGGTCTCGACCACGCTCCCTGGCATGGAGCCCAACGCCGGCGAGGCGCCGGGTGCCCTGGGCGTCATCTCGGACGACCTGCAGGTGCACGGTGACGCCCGGTTCGGCCCCAACCAGACCTTCACCGACGACGAGCAGGCCGAGGACACCACCACGGTCCTGCACCGGCCGAACCAGATCAGGGTCGAGAAGACGCCGGGAAATACGCCGACGCCGCCGCAGTACGCACCCAACGGGACCATCCCCTACGTCCTGCGGATCACCAACACGGGGCAGTGGGCCATGACGGGGCTGGAAGTGGTCGACCAGATCGAGCTCGTCGACGGCGAGGTGCCGGTGACCGAGCCGGTGCCACCCGCGTATACGTTCTCGCTGACGACGACCAATCCCGCCAACCCGATCCCCAACCCGGCGCCGACGTTCTCGGCGAGCCTGGATCCGGACACCGGTGAACTCGCCGTGACGATGCCCGACGAGTTCGTCTTCAAGCCCGGTTGGGTGCTGACGGTGCAGACGCCGCTGGTGCTCAAGCCGAGCGTCAGCGCCGACCAGATCATCGGCAACTCGGTCACCGCGACCTCGGACCGCGACTTCGAGCAGTGCCAGTACACGGTCGATGCCGCGTCGCGGCCCGCCACGACCAACGTCGACAGCTGCACCGCCACGACGCACGTCCAGCCCCGGTCGAACGCGACCCTGTCGCTCGTCAAGGGTGTCAAGGGCGTCGAGGCGGGCGAGCCGGGTACGGGCGAGGACGACCTCGGGGTCGTCAACACGACCGGTGCGGCGTCGGTCTGCGCCGAGCCGCAGGACGACGGCTACTACCGCGGCACGTGCGTGCCGATCACCCGGCCCGGCGGCGAGGAGTCGTGGAAGCTCGCGTTCCACAACACCGGCAACACCAACGCCAAGGTCATCGCCCTGGTGGACACGCTGCCGGCCGTGGGTGACCGCGGCGTCATCACCTCGGCAGGCCGGAACTCCCAGTTCAACGTCACCTTGCTGAACACGATGGCGGCAGGCCTCGAGGAGATCCGGCACCGAGGTGCGATCCTGCGGGCCTACTACTCGACGGCCCGGCTCAGCACCTCGTGCAACACCAACGCGATCCAGGTGCACACCGCGAACGCCACGGCGGACCCGTCCTGCGCCTTCAACTGGACCGAGTACGACCAGAGCACGCCCAATTCGCAACTCACCGAGGCCCAGTCGGTGAAGTTCGTCCTGGACTGGAGCGCGGTCGGGGCGGGTGCGGGCCTGCAGCCCGGCGAGACGGCCAGCATCGCGTTCAGCACGCGCACGCCGGTCAACCTGCCGCGGGCCTTCGACCAGGTCACGTCGGTGCCGATCGCGTACAACTCCTTCGCGGGTTCGTCGCGCACGGTCGCGACGACCACGCAGCCCGAGCGTGCCGAGATCGTCCTCGAGCCGACCAAGGTCGGGATCGGTACCGCTCAGGGCCGGCTGACGATCGACAAACTCGTCGATGCGCCGGAGTTCTCCGTCCCCGTCACGTTGCCGTCGTCGTACACCTTCAAGGTCGCGTGCACGCTCGACGGAGAGGACGTCGTTCTACGCAACCTGGCAGGGGGCGTGTCGGACGGCACGATCACCGTCGCGGTCAACGCACAGAGTGGTTCCACGGTCGTCAACTCGCTCACGGCCCCGCTGTCGATCCCGCTGTTCGCGGAGTGCATCGTCACCGAGGATCCGATCCCGGCGGGTGTCGAGGTCTCGTGGTCTCCCGAGAACCGGACCGCGATCGCGGACGCGACGCTGGCCACGGTCCTGAGGATCAACCACCCCTACGTGGGCGAGGTCTCGGGCCCGACGGTCCAGGCCACGAACTCCTACTCCGCAGGCGGCTTCACGATCGGCAAGACCGTCGACAACGGTGGCGCGGTCGACCAGAACGACCAGCCCGTCGTCTACGACCGCACCTACACGTTCGGCGTCACGTGCGAGTACCTCGGCGCGACGATCCTCGACGAGGAGGTCGAACTCAAGGACGGCGACACCACGTCGTACGACGGGATCCCGACGGGTTCGGACTGCGCGGTCGAGGAGACCGACACCACCGGCGCGACCGTCTCGGTGACGATCGACGGCGAGGAGTCACCGAACCCGGCGGAGTTCACGGTCGGTGACGGCTCGACGGTCGCCGTGGCCGCACTGAACACCTTCACCGTCGGTTCGGTCAGCATCACCAAGGCGATCGCCGGTCCCGGCAAGGACCGTTGGGACGACCAGGAGTTCGAGGTGCGCCTCGTGTGCACCCTCGACCTCGACGGCGAGGGCGACCCGGAGACGGTGTTCGACGACTCGGTCGTGCTGACGGCGCCGGACAACCTGACGTGGGACGTCGACGACCTGCCCACCGGAGCGGCCTGCACGGTGACCGAGCCGCGCAACGGCGGGGCCAACAGGACGACGATCGATCCGGACGAGTTCACGGTCGGCTCGGGCGAGCAGGCCGTCGAGGTCGGTGTCGAGAACTACTTCGAGCAGGGCGTCGTGAGTGTGCGCAAGACCCTCTCGGGCGCCGGCGCCGAGTTCCCCGTGGTCGCGAACGGCACCTACGTGATGACGTTGGAGTGCACGCGGGAGGTCGACGGCCAGGAGATCCCGGTCGTGATCCCGGACGGCCCCGACCGGACGATCACCGGCGCGGGAACGGCCGAATGGGACCGCCTGCCGACGGGTGCGTCCTGCACGGTGAGCGAGAAGTCCAGTTCGCCGTCATCGCAGGACGTCACCATCACGCCCGAGGGCGGCGAGGTCGTCGTGCCCGAGGGCGGTGCGCAGGACGAGCCGGTCGAGGTCACCGTCGACAACCGGTTCGACGCCGGCTGGCTGAGGATCAACAAGGTCGTGGACGGTCCCGGCGAGGGACTGCACGACGACGCGTCCTACGACTTCGACGTCGAGTGCACGCTGGCCGACCAGACCGTCCTCGAGCAGGAGGTCACGCTCGCCCGTGAGGACGGCTCGACCTCCCTGTGGTCGGACCCGATCGGCCCGATGCCGACGGGGACTTCCTGCCACGTCGTCGAGACCGGCGACGGTGGCGCGGACGGAACGACCGGTGAGGCCACCGTCGTGATCGAAGCCGGCACGCAGGAGGAGGCGGTCGTCGCGACGATCACCAACACGTACGGCGCGGGCCAGGTCGACGTCACCAAGGAGGTCGCCGGTACGTATGCCGACCGCTCCGAGGTGCAGCGGTTCCGGTTCCCGATGACCCTCACGTGTGAGCTGGAGACGACCGACGAGCAGGGTGCCACGGTGCGGGGCACGGTGCTGTCGGCCGAGTTCACCCTGCGCGCCGGCGCGACGAAGTCGTTCTCCCAGTTGATGCCGACCGGGACGCACTGCTTCGTCGAGGAGACGGACGACGGTGGTGCCTCCGAGGTCACCATCGAGCACGACTCGTTCGAGACCGGCGCCGTCATCGAGTCGACCGACGAGACGGCACACCTGTCACTCGTGGTGGAGAACGTGTTCGACGAGGACGTCTGGAGTCAGGACGCCGGCACCGACGGTGCCCTGCCGGACAGCGGCTCGGACGTCTCGCCGGGTTGGATCGCCCTGGGTGCGTTGAGCGTGCTCGGCGGCGGCGTCGCGCTGGTCGCCGCCCGCCGGCGCCGCGACGCTGCCTGATCGCAGGGACGACCCAGAGAAGACGACACAGCCCCCGTCCGCGGACGGGGGCTGTGTCGTCGGTACGGGTGGTTCAGGACTTGCAGAGCTCGTCGAGCTTCTCTCCCTTGTCCTGCACGGCCGTCGAGATCTCGCTGAGGTTCGTCGAGACCTCCTGCAGCTTCTCGGAGTCCTTGGCGGCGGCCTTCAGGTCGACGAAGGCCTGCTCGAGCTTCTCGAACTGGGCGGTCATGTCGGCCAGCGCATCCTTGACCTCGGTGTTGTCGATCTTGGCCCCGGCGGACTTGAGCGTCTCGGTCATGGTGCCGATCTTCTCGGCCGCCGCGCCGGTGTCGGTGGCGTCGATCGAACCGAGGTCGCCCATCGCAGCGGTGACCTCCTTCTCGGCGGTCGTGCAGGCGTCGGCGACGGACTGTTCACCTCCGCCGCACCCGGCCAGGCCGAGGCTGAGGGTGATCGCGGCCAGACAGGTGGCAGCAGGCTTGCGAATGGTCATGTGGGTACTCCCGGGAAGTGTGGAGGACGCGTCCCCCGATGGAGCGTCCGGTCACCCAGCATCGTGCCATGCCGGTGGGGAACCTGAAGCGCTGAGTCACTCTCAGCGGCCGAATCGGCGCAGGCGCAGGGAGTTGGTGACGACGAACAGCGAGCTGGCGGCCATCGCCAGGCCCGCGATCATCGGACTCAGGAAGCCCGCGGCCGCCAGCGGGATGGCCGCGACGTTGTACGCGAACGCCCAGAACAGGTTGCCCTTGATCGTGCGCAGCGTGGCCCGCGAGAGCCGGACCGCCGTGACCGCCGTGGCGAGGTCGCCGTGCACCAGCGTCAGGTCGCTCGCCGCGATCGCCACGTCGGTACCCGTCCCCATGGCGATCCCGAGGTCGGAGCCGGCCAGCGCCGCCGCGTCGTTCACACCGTCGCCCACCATCGCCACGACGCGACCCTGCTCGCGCAGTTCGCGGACGACGTCGAGCTTGTCCTGCGGGGTGACGTCGGCGTGCACCGTGTCGATGCCGACCTCCGCCGCGACGACCTCGGCCACGCGACGGTTGTCCCCGGTCAGCAGGATCGGTTCGAGGCCGAGACCGCGCAGGTCCGTGACCGCCCGGCGCGACGAGTCCTTGACGGTGTCGGAGACGGTGATCGTTCCGAGCACCCGCTCGCCCGTTCCGTCCGCGACGCTGACCGCGATGACGGTGCCGATCCGGTCCGGACGGTCGTCGGCACCGATCCACGCAGGCCGCCCGGCGCGGACGTGGACCCCGTCGACGACGCCCTCGACGCCCTGCCCCGCATGGTTGGCGAAGTCGGCCACGGGTGCCGGCTCGGTGAGTGTCGCGATGGCGCGGGCGACCGGATGCTCCGAGGCCGCCTCGACCGACGCGGCGAACCGCACGAGTTCGGCCTCGTCGACGCCCGGTGCGGGGTCGACGTGCGCCACGCTCATCGTGCCGGTGGTGACGGTGCCGGTCTTGTCGAGCACGATCGTGTCGACGGCGCGGGTCGACTCCAGCACCTGGGGACCCTTGATGAGGATGCCCAGCTGGGCACCGCGCCCCGTACCGACCATGAGGGCGGTCGGGGTGGCGAGGCCGAGTGCGCAGGGGCAGGCGATGATCAGCACCGCGACGGCCGCCTCGAAGGCGGCGACCCCGGGCGCGACGACCAGCCAGACCAGCAGGGTCGCGGCGGCGACGAGAATGACGCCCGGCACGAACCACGCCGAGATCCGGTCGGCGAGTCGCTGGACCTGCGCCTTGCCCTCCTGCGCCTCCTCGACGAGTCGGGCCATCTGCGCCAGTTGGGTGTCCCGGCCGACGGCCGTGGCGCGCACGACGAGGCGTCCGGACTGGTTCACGGTCGACCCGGTGACGGTGCCGCCCACGCGGACGTCGATGGGGACGGACTCGCCGGTCAGCATCGACTCGTCCACCGCGGAGGAGCCCTCGACGACCTCGCCGTCGGTGGCGACCTTCTCGCCGGGGCGCACGACGAACAGGTCGCCGACGCGCAGGTCCTCGATCGGCACGGAGGTCTCGCGGCCGTCGCTCAGGAGGGTGACCTTCTTGGCGCCGAGGTCCATCAGGGTGCGCAGGGCCGAACTGGAACGCCGCTTGGCGTTCGCCTCGAGGTAGTGGCCGGCGAGGATGAACGTCGTCACCGCGGCAGCCGTCTCGAAGTAGTAGTGCATGTGGTCGACGCCGTGGCTGCCCGTCACGCCGAGCCACAACTGCACGAGCGACCACACGTATGCGGCGCCGACGCCCATGCTGACGAGCGTGTCCATCGTGGCCGCGCGGTGCCTCAGGTTGAGCCAGGCCGACCAGTGGAACGGGTAGGCGCACCACAGCACGACCGGTGTCGTCAGGGCGAGCACGACCCACGGCCAGCCGCCGAAGTGCAGCGCGGGAATCATCGAGATCGCCATGACCGGGACGGTCAGCAGGGTCGCGACGACCAGGCGCCGGCGCATCGACTCGGCCGAGTGCAGTCCGTCGGCCCCGCCGTGCGCCTCGTGACCCCCATGGGGATCGTGCACGTGCGCCGTGTACCCGGTCTGTTCGACGGTGTCGACGAGCGTCTGGGGATCCACGTCGCCGTGGGCGTGGACGGTGGCCTTCTCCGTCGCGTAGTTGACGGTCGCCTCGACGCCGTCGAGCCGGTTCAGCTTCTTCTCGATGCGGGCCGCGCAGGACGTGCACGACATCCCGCCGATCTCGAGGCGGTAGGTCGACGTGTCGTGCCGCGTGTCGGTGCTCATGCCAGCGGCAGGTCGCGCGGGCCTGCCAGTGCGTAGCCGGCCTCGTCGACGGCGGCGGTGACGGCAACCTCGTCGAGCGGTGCCTCGCTGGTCACGGTGACCGCGCCGGAGGCCAGGTCGACGTCGACCCGTTCGACCCCGGCCAGTGCGGAGATCTCCTCGGTGACCGCCGCGACGCAGTGGCCGCAGGTCATGCCGGTGACGGTGTACGTGGATGTGGTCATGCTCAACTCCTGACCAGACGCGCGATCGCGTCCGATGCTTCCTTGATCTTCTCGGCCGCATCGGGTCCGCCCTTCGCAGCGGCGTCGGCGACGCAGTGGGCGAGGTGTTCGTCCAGCAGTTTCAGGGCGACGGCCTCGAGGGCCTTCGTCGTGGCGCTGATCTGGGTCAGTACGTCGATGCAGTACGTGTCCGACTCGACCATGCGGGTGATTCCCCGGACCTGACCTTCGACGCGGGCGAGCCGCTTGAGGACTGCGGTCTTGTCGGCCTCGTAGCCGGGATGTGCGTGGCTCATGATCTCGACCATACCCCCATGGGGTATAGGACTCAACCGCCGGCGGCTCGGTGTGACGCAATGGATAGAGTCCGACTCATGAGCGAAATTCCCGGACTCGACGGCGTTCTCGGAGTCGAGCACGTGGAGGTCACGGCCGACACCGTCGTCGTGCGATTCACGATCACCGAGCGTCACCTGCAGCCCTTCGGCATCCCCCACGGCGGCATCTACTGCGCCGTCCACGAGTCGACCGCCAGCACGGCCGGCCAGATGTGGCTGGGTACGAAGGGTGTCGTCGTCGGCACGAACAACTCCACCGACTTCCTGCGCCAGGCGAAGGTCGGCGACACGATCACGTGCACGGCCACCCCGATCCACCGCGGCCGCACGCAGCAGTTGTGGCATCTGGACTCCGTCAACCAGGACGGCAGGCTGATCGCGCAGGGCCAGGTCCGGCTCGCGAATCTCGACCAGGAGATCCCGCCGGAGGCGCTCGCACAGTTCCTCGGACAGTGATCCGGGTCGCGCCTCCGACCACCGGCGATTGATTCATTTGTCGGTTCGGTGGTGCGCGACGGATACTTGAGTCATGAGCGACCAGGCCGACCGACTCCAGAAGTCCGCGCGCGATCATCTGTGGCTGCACTTCTCGCAGCACGGGACGTCCGAGGACATCCCGATCATCGTCAAGGGCGACGGCGTCCACATCGAGGACATCACGGGCCGGCGGTACCTCGACGGCCTCGCCGGGCTGTTCGTCGTCCAGGTCGGACACGGTCGCGCCGAGATCGCCGAGGCGATGTCGCGCCAGGCGCAGGAGCTCGAGTTCTTCCCGCTGTGGACGTTCGCGCACCCGCGGGCGATCGAGCTGGCCGAGAAGATCGCGCAGCACGCCCCCGGCGACCTGAACCGCGTCTTCTTCACCACCGGTGGCGGCGAGGCCGTCGAGTCCGCGTGGAAGGCCGCCAAGCAGTACTACAAGTTGGTCGGCAAGCCCGCGAAGACCAAGGTCATCAGCCGCCAGATCGCCTACCACGGCACGACCCACGGAGCCCTCTCGATCACCGGCCTGCCCGGTCTGAAAGAGCCGTTCGAGCCGCTCGTCGAGGGCACGACCCACGTCGCGAACACCAACATCTATCGCGCGCCCGAGCACGGCGACGACCCCGTCGCCTTCGGCCGGTGGGCCGCCGACCAGATCGAGCAGGCCATCATCGACGAAGGCCCCGACACCGTGGCCGCGGTCTTCCTCGAGCCGGTGC
>CAYXFT010000060.1:9346-14572 GCA_964464335.1 uncultured Aeromicrobium sp. | reverse complement strand
CCTGCCACTGACGCCTCGCGCGAACCCCCACGTCGCACCGCCACCGCCTCGGCCCTACGCCGGTGGTGGGTGCTGGTGACCCCTCGTTCCCGAACGGACCTGCCATGAACGCTCTCACCGCACGCAATTTCCTCATCTACGGCATGATCGCCGGCCTCGTCGCCGGCCTCGCGGCCTTCGTCGTCGCCTACACGGTGGGCGAGCCCCACATCCAGACCGCGATCGAGCTCGAGGAGTCCCACTCGGCACTCGCGTCGATCACCGCCCACGGCAAGTCCGTGGCCACCGGCCTGGCCACCCACGGCGACGAGCCCGGCTTCACCGCCGAGGTCTCGCGCCACCAGCAGCGCATGTGGGGCCTGCTCACGGCGAACCTCGCCACCGGCGTCTCGCTGGGCGGCCTCGTCGGACTGGTCGCCGCCGCGGGCGTCGGCCGGCTCGGGCGACTGCGACCCAGCCAGACGGTCGGCGTCGTGACCCTGCTCGGCTTCGTCTCCGTCACGCTGGTGCCCTTCCTGAAGTACCCGTCCACCCCGCCCGCCGTGGGCGACGGCGCCACGATCGGCCAGCGCACCTCGCTGTACTTCGGCTTCCTGCTGGTCTCGGTGCTCGCGACGGTGGCGGCGGTGGCCCTCACGAAGGCACTGCTCGACCAGTACGGCACGTACGCCGCGATCCTGGCCGGAGTCGGGCTGTACCTGATCGTCATGATCGTCGCCGGGCAGGTCTTCCCGACCGTCAACGAGATCGGCGACTTCCCCGCGGACGTGCTCTGGTACTTCCGGCGGGCATCGTTGCTGACGACGACGACCACGTGGGTCGGCATCGGCGTCGTGCTGGCCTGGTTCGTCGGCCGCGCCTCGGCGCAGGGTGACGCGGTCGCGGCCCGGAAGGACCTGGCCGCCAGCCTGTGACGGCACGGGCCGCCGGGTTGGTCGCCGGCTTCGCGATCGATCGCCTCGTCGGCGACCCCCGGCGCGGCCATCCCGTCGCCGCGTTCGGACGGTTGGCGTCGCGGGTCGAGTCCTCCCTCTACGCCGACCGGATCGGGCGCGGTGCGGTCCACACGTCCGTGCTGGTGGGCGGCGGGCTGCTCGCCTCCGTTCTCGTCGACCGGCGGCTGGTAGCGCGGCCCGTGGCCCGTGCCGGGGTCACGGCGGCGGCGACATGGGCCGTGCTCGGCGGTCGCACCCTCGGGAGCGAGGCCCATGCCGTCGGCGACCTGCTGGACGCCGGCGACCTGCCGGCGGCGCGGCATCGCCTCACCCATCTCGTCGGACGCGACACCCGCACCCTCGATCCTGTCGGGATCACCCGGGCGGTCGTCGAATCCGTCGCCGAGAACACCAGCGATGCCGTCGTCGCCCCGCTCGTGTGGGGCGGCCTCCTGGGCCTGCCGGGTCTCGTCGGCTACCGGATCGCCAACACGCTCGACGCGATGGTCGGACATCGCAGTGCGCGGTACGAGCGGTTCGGCAAGGCCTCGGCCCGGCTCGACGACGTCCTGAACCTCGTTCCGGCGCGGGTCTCGGCCATGCTGACGGCGGCCGTGGCACCCACCGTGGGGGGTGACGCCCGTGCCGCCGTGCGTACCTGGCGCTCCGACGCGCACCGGCACCCGAGCCCCAACGCGGGGCAGGTCGAGTCGGCGTTCGCCGGCGCCCTCGGGATCCGGCTCGGCGGCCGGAACACGTACGGCGACCGGGTCGAACACCGGCCCGAACTCGGCGACGGTCGCGACGCCCGCCCCGAGGACATCGCGCGGGCGGTGCGGCTGGCCGACCGGGTGGATCTCGCCGCGCTCGGACTGGCCGTCAGCCTCGCGTTCGCGCCCAGGCTGCGGCCGCGGCGGAATCGCTGACGGTCTCGACCGCGGGAAGGAGGGGCCGACGGACGACCACGACGGGCACGTCCAACACGGTTGCCGCCTCGAGTTTGGGCCACGTGTAGGTGCCGCCGGAGTCCTTCGTGACGATGACGTCGACGCCGTGCTCGCGCATCAACGTCAGTTCGCCGTCGAGGTGGTGGGGACCGCGGCTGCGCAGCAGCGTCCACGCGGGGGGCAGCGCGTGGCCCGGCGCGTCGACGACGCGGACCAGTGCCTCATGGGTGGCCAGCGGCCCGACGAAGGCCGGCAACGACTGACGGCCCACCGTGAGGAACGGTCGCGCGCCGAGCCGTGCCGTCGCCGAGGCCGCCGCGTCATGGTCGTCGACCCAGTGCCAGTGCTCGGCGCCGGGGGCACCGGACCAGCCCGGTCGCTCCAGTCGCAGCAGCGGCACGCCCTCGGCCGAGGTCGCGACAGCGGCATGGCGCGACATGCCGGCCGCGAAGGGATGCGTCGCGTCGACCACGGCCGAGATCTGCGCGGACCGCAGGAACTCGCGCAGACCCTCGACACCGCCGAAGCCACCGATGCGCACCTGCCCGACGGGCAGCCGTGGATCGGTGACCCGGCCCGCGAGGGACGACAGGAAGCGCGGCCCTCCGTCGAGCCGTCGAGCCAGCTCGCGGGCCTCGGAGGTGCCACCCAGGACGAGGATCATCCGATGCCGCCCGGCGGCACGACCCGCAGCGCCGAGGTCGCGCCCCCGGTGATCAGCGCGTCGATGGCGGCCAGATCGAGGTGGGTGTCCACGAGGTCGGCGAGAGCATCGAGTCGCGCCTCGCGGGCGACGGCGAAGGACACCCCGGACGCCTCCCGACTCCTTCCCGAGAGCTGCGCGACCTCGGCCAGGAACGCGGGGCGGAACGCGTCGGACTCGAGGCTGCCGTGCCACATCGTGCCGAACACCGTGCCCGCGCGGGCGCCGCCGAGGAAGTCCTCGACGCCGTCGCCACGGCCGACCCGACCGTGGTGGATCTCGTACCCGTGCGCCGGTGCGCCGAGTGCCTCGCCCGTCGGCAGTCGGAGCACCTTCTCGGCACCGAACGTGGTGGTCACGTCAAGCAGGCCGAGCCCGGGCACCACGACGCCCGCACCGCCCTCGATCCCGTCGGGATCACGGACCTCGTGGCCCAGCAGTTGGAAGCCGCCGCAGATCCCCAGCACCGGCCGCCCGCGGCGGACGTGGTCGAGGACACCGGCATCCAGCCCGCGGGCGCGCATCCACCCCAGATCCGAGATCGTCGAGCGTGTGCCGGGGACGACGACGAGGTCGGCGTCGGCCAGATCGCGTGGATCACTCACGAACCGCACGGCGACGTCCGGTTCGAGTCCGAGCGCGTCGACGTCCGTGAAGTTGCTGATGCGCGGAAGTCGGACCACCGCGACCCGCAGTGGGTTCGCGTGGGCCGCGGAGCGTGCGCCGACGTCGAGGCCGTCCTCGGAGTCGAGCCACACGTCCGGGCTGAACGGCAGCACGCCGAGCACGGGCCGTCCGGTGACCTGCGAGATCGCCGTGTTCGCGGGGGCCAGGAGCGTCTCGTCGCCGCGGAACTTGTTGATCACGAAGCCCGACACGAGTCGCTGGTCGGCCGGCGCCAGCAGCGCGACCGTGCCGTGGAACGACGCGTAGACACCGCCGCGGTCGATGTCGCCGACGACGATCACCGGCATGTCGGCGTGCTGTGCGAGTCCGAGGTTGACGAAGTCGCCCGCGCGCAGGTTGATCTCGGCCGGGCTGCCCGCACCTTCGGCGATCACCACGTCGAACCGGGACGCGAGGTCGTCGAACGCGGCGAAGGCGGCCTGCTCCAGTGCCGGACGGCGGCCGGCGAAGTCGCGGGCGCCCAGCGTTCCGGCCGGGCGGCCGTTGACGACGACGTGGCTGCGGCGGTCGCTGCCGGGCTTCAGCAGCACCGGATTCATCGCGACCTCGGGCGTCACGCCGGCCGCGACGGCCTGCACCCACTGGGCCCGGCCGATCTCGGCGCCCGCACCGTCCGGACCGGCGACGACCATCGAGTTGTTGGACATGTTCTGCGCCTTGAACGGCGCCACCGACACCCCACGCCGGGCGAGCGAACGACACAGGCCGGTCGTCAGGACGCTCTTGCCGGCATCCGACGTCGTCCCGGCCACCAGCAGCGTTCCTCGCACGGCAACAGGCTAGCCAGCGCCGTCGTCGGCTCGTCCGGCGGTCACGCGTGGTGCGGGTCGGTGCGCCGGACGAGGTCGGCCATCACGGCAGCCAGGTCGAGATCGTCGCCGGCGACCTCGCGCTGGCGGTCCGCTCCGGTGCCGCGATCCAAGAGTCGCCGCACGCCGTCGGTGACCTCCTCGGCCGTCCCGGCCTCATCCAGGGCGGGCCCGATCGTGGCCAGCAGTGACGCGGGCCGCGCGCAGGTGTTCGACCCGCCACGGCCCCGGCCTCTCGTGCGTGGTGAGGAGCGTGCCGACGAGCGCACGGATGATCTCCGCGACCAGCAGCGCGTCGTAGACGTCGGTGCAGACGTCGGCGACCCGGATCTCCACGGTCAGCAGGTCCTCGGCGATGCGCGCGTCGAGGTACATCATGTGCTCGTCCACGACGGACACCGCGCGATCGTCCGGCACCTCGACGTGTACGTGCATGCCACAGGTCAGGCCGTTGTGTCCGATCCCGCCGTACCGGGCGAGCATGCGTTCGTACCGCGAGTTCGGCGTCGTGACCGGTTCGGCCCCGCCGAGTACGTCGACCGGGACGGCCACGAGGTCACGGCCCACCATCCGCGCCGCCTCCACCGCGGCAGAGCGTTGCCGCACCAGATCGGCACGCAGCGCGGCGGGATCGTCGTGCGCCGAGGTCTGGAGTTCGACCTGCTGCAGGAACAACTCATGCTCGAGTTCCTCGTCGGGTGCGAGGCCACGATGGGCCCGCAGCACCGCCTTCGCCTCGGGGACGAGTCGACCGTTGTGGTCGACGACGAACAGTTCCTCCTCGATCCCGACCCGGTGCACCCACCGAACGTACTGCGGGTCAGCCGTGCGCGCTCATGACGTGCTTGATGCGGGTGTAGTCGTCGAAGCCGTAGCCGGACAGGTCCTTGCCGTACCCGGAGGCCCCGAAGCCGCCGTGGGGCATCTCGGACACGAAGGGGATGTGCGCGTTGATCCAGACGCAGCCGAAGTCGAGGTCGCGGCTGAGGCGTTCGGCGGTGGCGTGGTCGCGGGTCCAGACGCTGGCGGCGAGGCCGTAGCGGCTGGCGTTGGCCAGGGCGATCGCCTCGGCCTCGTCGTCGAAGGCCTGCAGCGTGGCGACCGGGCCGAAGATTTCCTCGCCCTGGGTGCGGCAGCCGGGCGGA
>CAYXFT010000060.1:0-9336 GCA_964464335.1 uncultured Aeromicrobium sp. | reverse complement strand
AGAATGCCAACGGCGTGCCGTACGGCCTCGCCGTTGGCATTCTCGATCGCGACGGATTCCTCGGTGAAGGACTGGACGGTCAGGACGGGTCCGAACACCTCGTCCTGCACGAGCCGGTCGTCCTGACGGACGCCGGTGACGACGGTGGGGGAGAAGAAGTAGCCGGTGTCGCCGTGTTGCTTGCCGCCGGTCGCGATGCTCGCGTGGTCGGGCAGCGTGTCGAAGAACGACTGGACCTTCGCGAAGTGGTGCGCGTTGTTGAGCGGCCCGTAGTCGGCGGTGTCGTCCGAGGGCGGTCCGGGGCGGGTGGCCTCGGCCTGCTCGACGAGGAGGCGGACGAACTCGTCGTGGACGCTCTCGTGCACGATCACCCGGGTGGCGGCGGTGCAGTCCTGACCGGAGTTGAAGTAGGCGGCGCCGGCGACGGCTTCGGCCGCGGCGGGCAGGTCGGCGTCGGCGAACACGACCGCGGGAGCCTTGCCGCCGAGTTCGAGGTGGACGCGCTTGAGGTGCTTGGCCGCCGACAGGGCGACCTCGATCCCGGCGCGGACCGAGCCCGTGATCGCGACCAGGCCGGGCGTCGGGTGCTCGACGAGCAGGTTGCCGGTGGAGGCGTCGCCGTTGACGACGTTGAACACGCCCGCCGGCAGCACCTGGCCGGCGATCTCGGCGAGCAGCACGGTCGAGCGGGGAGTGGTGTCGCTGGGCTTGAGGACGATCGTGTTCCCGGCGGCGAGCGCGGGCGCGATCTTCCAGATCGCCATGCAGAACGGGTAGTTCCACGGCGTCACCTGACCGACGACGCCGATCGGTTCGCGACGGATGCTGGAGGTGTGGCCGGCGAGGTACTCGCCCTGCGACTTGCCCTCCAGCAGGCGCGCGGCGCCGGCGAAGAAGCGCAACTGGTCGACGCCCTGGTCGACCTCCTCGCTGGCGATGTAGCGGATCGGCTGGCCGGTGTCGCGGGCCTGCGCGGCGCTGAGGTCGTCCTTGCGGGCCTCGAGGGCGTCGGCGAGGTCGAGCAGGTACTTTTGACGAGCGCCGGGGGTGATCCGCTTCCACTGCTGGAACGCCCGCTCCGCGGCGGCGTACGCGGCGTCGACCTCCTCGGCGGTGGAGACGGGGGAGCGGCCGTCGGGTTCGCCGGTCGTCGGATCGACCAGCTCGATGAACGTGTCGGTGGTCGAATCGACGAGGCGGCCGTCGACGTAGTTCTGGATGGTGTCGCTCATGGGGGCTCCTCAGCCGGTGGGTGGCGCAGGGTCGCGC
This sequence comes from uncultured Aeromicrobium sp., assembly GCA_964464335.1. Lineage (GTDB taxonomy): Bacteria > Actinomycetota > Actinomycetes > Propionibacteriales > Nocardioidaceae > Aeromicrobium. The sequence goes on along the minus strand of CAYXFT010000060.1, from coordinate 8,067 downwards.
CCCGGTCGTCGGCCATCCTACGATTCGCTCTCACGCCAGGTAGTCGTCGCGCACCCAAGCGGCCAACCGCCGGGCCAGATCGGCCAGCAGGTCCGCGGCGGGGTGCCCGGGCAGCCAGACACAGCGCAGTCGCAGCACGATCGGCGTGCCGTCGGCCCGGGTGAGCGGCAGCGCCGTCAGGTCGAAGCGGGGGTCGTCCGAGACGACGGCGACGCCGCGACCGGCGGCCGTGAGGGCCTGGGCGATCGTGCCGTTGGTCGCCTCGAGCATCGCCAGGGCGGGCAGCCCGTCCGCGGCGAGGGCCGCGTCGAGGGCGCTGCGCGCGGGGAAGATCGTCGGCAGCCCGATCACCTCGACCCCGGCCAGTTCCGGCAGGGTGACCGTCGCCCGACCCGCCCACGGGTGGTCGTCGCGGACGTACACGACCAGCGGCAGGGGACTGAGGTCGACGCTGGCGACGTCCGCGGGCAGCGGGACCGACGTGATCGCCAGGTCCGCGCCCTGTCGCAGCAGGGAGAGCGTGTCGATCGAACTGGCGTCCATGATCGTCGGCACCGGGTCGTCGGGTTGCAAGGTGGTCAGGAACGGCGAGACGAGATCGGTGAGGGTGGTCGACGACCCTGCGACGGTGAACCGGGGGAGTCGGCCGTCGGCCAGCACCCGGGCGGCGCCGGCGAGTCCCTCGGCGCGCGCCAGCAGGTCACGAGCCTGGGGCAACAGCGTCCGGCCGGCCGGGGAGAGGTGCAGGCGTCGTCCGGAGCGGTCGAACAGGTCGACGCCCCATTCCCGTTCGAGCTGGCGCAGCTGACGCGAGACGCCGGGCTGGGTGACGTGCAGCCGGGCGGCAGCGCCGCTGACGGTGCCGGTGTCGGCGACGGCCACGAAGTACGTCAGGGTACGCAGTTCCACCGGCCCATCATAACTGCTGAGCATGGAGCAGCAGCCGAACAAGTATTGGACGGCATGGACTCGCGCTCGCGACGATGGAGTCCATGAGTACTCCGTTGGTGGACGCTCGGTCGCAACTGGCCGACGCGGTCAAGATTCTCGGCTACGACCAGGGCACCTTCGACCTGCTGGCCTCGCCCCGCCGCGAGATCACGGTCGCCATCCCGCTGCGCCGCGACGACGGCACCATCGAGGTCGTCACCGGTCACCGGGTGCAACACAACTACTCGCGTGGACCGGCCAAGGGCGGCTTGCGGTTCAGCCCACACGTCGACCTCGACGAGGTCCGGGCACTGGCGATGTGGATGACGTGGAAGTGCGCCCTGCTCGACGTGCCGTACGGCGGCGCGAAGGGCGGGGTCGTGATCGACCCCCGGCGGTACTCCGTGGCCGAACTGGAGCGGGTCACCCGCCGCTACACCTCCGAGATCCGGCCGCTGATCGGGCCGAACCAGGACATCCCGGCGCCGGACATCGGCACGGACGAACAGACCATGGCCTGGATGATGGACACCTATTCCGTCGGCGCGGGCCACACGGTGCTCGGTGTCGTCACGGGCAAGCCGCTGAGCCTCGGCGGCTCCCGGGGTCGCGCCTCGGCCACCTCACGCGGTGTCGTCCACGTGGCGCTCGCCGCGATGGCCGAGTACGACATCGAGATCGCCGGGGGCACCGCCGCCGTCCAGGGCTTCGGCAAGGTCGGCCGCGGCGCAGCCCGGTTCCTGGCCGAGGCGGGCATGCGGGTGGTGGCGGTCAGCGACCAGTACGGCGGCATTGCCGACGCCGACGGGCTCGACCTCCCCGCGGTCGAGGGCTTCGTCGACGAGACCGGTTCGGTCGTCGGCTTTCCCGGGGCCGTCGCGATCGACAACGCCGCACTGCTGGAGTGGGACCTGGACCTGCTGGTGCCCGCCGCCGTCGAAGGCGTCATCCATGCGGGCAACGCCGAACGGATCCACGCCCGGCTCGTGGTCGAGGGCGCCAATGGACCGACGACGGCCGACGCCGACCGGATCCTGGCTCGCCGTGGCGTGATCGTCGTACCGGACATCCTCGCGAACGCCGGCGGCGTGATCGTGTCGTACTTCGAGTGGGTGCAGGCCAACCAGGCCTATTGGTGGAGCGAGGAGGAGGTCGAGGGCCGACTCGCCACCCGCATGGTCGATGCGTGGACGGACGTCCTGACCCATGCCCGCGAACTCCAGCTCACCCTGAGGACGGCAGCGACCTGCCTCGCCGTCCAGCGCGTCGCCGCAGCCCACCAGCAGAGAGGTCTCTATCCGTGAGCCACACCCTCCTCGTCGAGAACCCCGCCGACAGCACCGTGGTCGGCGAGGTTCCTGACGCCACACCGGTCGAGGCGACCGCCGCCGTCGACGCCGCGGCATCGGCCTTCGGCCGGTGGAGCCGGACGGCACCGCGCGAACGGTCCGAGGTGCTGTACCGGGCGTTCGAGCTGATGCGTCGCGACGCCGACGAGCTCACCGCGCTGATCGCGGCCGAGAACGGGAAGTCGCTCGCCGATGCCCGCGGAGAGGTCACGTACGCGGCCGAGTTCTTCCGCTGGTTCGCCGAGGAGGCCGTGCGGCCCGGCGGTGACTTCGGCACCGCACCGGCCGGAGGCACCCGCACGATCGTGACGCACCGGCCCGTCGGGGTCGCGGCGCTCGTGACGCCGTGGAACTTCCCGGCGGCGATGATCACCCGCAAGGTCGCACCGGCACTGGCGGCCGGCTGCACGGTCGTGGTCAAGCCTGCGGCCGAGACCCCGCTGGCGGCGCTCGCCCTCGGACGCCTGCTCACCGAGGCCGGCGCCCCGGACGGCGTCGTCACCATCGTCCCCACGTCGCAGGCCGCGGCCGTCGTGGGCACGTGGCTCGACGATCCGCGCGTGCGCAAGTTGTCGTTCACCGGCAGCACCGCCGTCGGTTCGCGGCTGCTGGCGCAGGCGGCGTCACGCGTCGTGAACTGCTCGATGGAACTGGGCGGCAACGCGCCGTTCGTCGTCACGCAGGACACCGACCTCGACGCCGCCGTCGACGCCGCGATGATCGCCAAGTTCCGCAACGGGGGACAGGCCTGCACCGCGGCGAACCGGCTCTACGTGCACGAGGACGTGGTGTTCGACTTCACGTGGCGGTTCGGCGAACGCGTCCGCGCCCTCACCGTCGGTCCGGCCGACGCCGGTGCCGAGATCGGCCCGATGATCTCGGCCAAGTCCGTCGCGGACATCGCCGCGCTGGTCGATGCCGCCGTCGACGAGGGCGCCCGCATCAGTCACCGCGCCGAGGTGCCATCGACCGCGGGTCACTTCTACCCGCCGACGATCCTGTCCGACGTCCGTCCGGACGCGTCGATCGTGCGCCAGGAGATCTTCGGACCCGTCGCGCCGATCATCGTCTGGCGCACCGACGACGAGCTGATCGAGCAAGTCAACGCCGTCGACCACGGCCTCGCCGCCTACGTCCAGTGCGGCGACCTGCAGCGCGCCCTGCAGTTGGGCGAGCGGATCGAGGCCGGCATGGTCGGCATCAACCGGGGTCTCGTCTCGGACCCGGCGGCGCCGTTCGGCGGCGTGAAGTCCAGTGGCCTGGGTCGTGAGGGTGCCCGGGCCGGGCTGGAGGAGTACCTCGAGCCGCAGTACTTCAGTGTCGACTGGAGTCCTGCCACCCGGTGATCGACGAGCGGGCCAGCGCGGACCGCCACCCCGGTGATCGAGTAGCTGGCGAGCGCGGACCGCCACCCCGGTGATCGAGTAGCTGGCGAGCGCAGACCGCCACCCCGGTGATCGAGTAGCTGGCGAGCGCAGCGAGGCGCGTAGCGAGATCACCGACACCTGGCGTGGTCTCGATACACCCGCTCGTCCCTCGCGGGCTACTCGACCACCGGAGCAGGCAGGACGCAGAACGCATTGTCGTCCGGGTCGAGCAGGACGGCGCGGCCGTCGGCGGTGACCTCGAGTGTTCTGGCGCCGAGCGCGACCAGCCGGTCGATTTCCGCCTGCTGGTCGTCCTCCGGTGCCAGATCCAGGTGGATCCGCCCCTGCTCCGGGTAGTCGGGTCCGCCGCCCCACGAGATCTTCGAGCCGCCCTCCGGGGACTGGATGGCGGTCTCCTCGCCCTCGTCCCACACGAGCGGCCACCCGAGGGCCGCACTCCAGAACAGGCCGACCGCGCGCGATCCGTCGCACGACAGGGCCCCGATCTCGGCGGTGTCGGCGAGGAAGTTGTTGCCCGGCTCGATCACGCACAACTCGTTGCCCTCCGGGTCGGCGAGCACGACGTGCCCGTCCTCGGGAAGCTGCCCGACGTCGAGGTGCCGGCCGCCGGCCGCGAGGGCACGGTCGACGGTCGCCTGCTGATCCTCGAGCGACGTGCTCGTCAGATCGAAGTGGATGCGGTTGGGACCGACCTTCCGGTCATCGCTGGCGGTGACCGTGATCCCGAAGCCCGGCGCGGCCTCCCGGCGCAGCGTCCACGTGCCCGGAGCAGTCTCCACCGGGTCGGCGGACCGCAGTACGGCGGCCCAGAAGGTGGCGATCGCGAGCGGATCCTGGGCGGCGAACGTGACGGCGTGGAGACGAGAGCTCATGGAATCCGACGTTACGACGAGGGCGCGTGGTTCACCGAGTGCCTTTGAGCCGCAGGACGCCCACGGCCAGCAGGGCGCCCCCGACGAGCACCACGCCGAGGACGAACGCGAACCACGAGATCGCAGGCAGGCACACCAGCGTGTAGACCAGTGCGCCCCACGCGACGGCGAGGTCGATGCTGCTCCGGACGATCGTCCACGACTCGCCGGGATCCTCGGGCGCCAGGCCCTCGATCGCCCTCACGGCGACCTGCCACAGCGCCACCGCCCCGCCGCCGGCGAGCAACCACGCGGGCGCCTCCGCGACGCGACCCACGACGAGACCGCCGGACACCGATCCGACTGCCATCCCGACGAGCACGCTCGCCCACGTCAGCCAGACCGGGCGCATGCGACCAGTGTCGCACCGCGGCGCCGTGGATACAGTCGAGGACATGACCCTCGCCCTGCCTGCCATCGGATTCGGCACGTACAAACTGAACGGCCTCAGCGGCGTGGACGCCATCGTGGCGGCCGTCGACGTGGGCTATCGCCTGCTCGACTCGGCGATGAACTACGAGAACGAAGGTGCGGTCGGGGCTGCCGCGCGCAGGTCGGGTCGGCGCGACGAACTCGTGGTCACCTCGAAGCTGCCGGGTCGGCACCATGCGTACGCCGACGCGGTCACGTCGATCGAGGAGAGCCTGTTGCGCACCGGCCTGGACCACCTCGACCTGCACCTGATCCACTGGCCCAACCCCAGCCGCGACCTGTACGTCGAGGCCTGGCAGGCGCTCATCGACGCGAAGCAGCGCGGCCTCGTCCGGGAGATCGGGGTGTGCAACTTCCTGCCCGAGCACCTGGACCGGCTCGAGCGCGACACCGGTGTGCTGCCGGCGGTGAACCAGATCGAGGTGCACCCCTACTTCCCGCAGGTCGAGGCGCGCGCCGACCACGCGGCCCGCGGCATCGTCACCGAGGCGTGGAGCCCGCTCGGCCGCAAGAGCGACCTGCTGGAGAACCCGGTCGTCGTCGACGTGGCCGAACGGCATGGCATCAGCCCGGGCGAGGCCGTCCTGGCGTGGCACGGCGCGATCGGCACCGTGCCCCTGCCGAAGTCCGCCTCGGTCGACCGTCAGCGCCGCAACCTCGCCGCCGTGGCGATCGAACTCGACCCGGCGGCCGTCGAACGCCTCACCGGACTGGGCAAGGCCGACGGGCGCCTCTTCGACGGAGATCCGGCCACGCACGAGGAGGACTGACACCTCCCCGACGTCGGCGGAAATCGCCACCGTCAGGCGACGCAGGGCCGATGATGATCCTGTGACAGCAGAGGAGCACGTGATCGAGGCCCGTGGACTGACCCGGACCTTCGGTGACCGGCAGGCCGTGCGCGACCTCGACCTCGTGGCCCGTCGCGGTCGCGTCCTGGGCGTCCTCGGCCCCAACGGTTCGGGCAAGTCCACGACGGTCCGGCTCCTCACCGGCCTCCTGCGACCGACGTCCGGGTCCGTCGCGCTCTTCGGTGAGCCGGTCACCGCGGAGTCCGCACCGCGACTGCGCTCGCGGATCGGGGTGCAGACGGAGTCCGACCTCTACCACCGGTTGACCGTCGCGGAGAACCTCGAGACGTGGGCGGAGCTGCACGGCCTGCGCCGATCGGACGTGCCACGCCAGATCGGCGAGGCGCTGGAGATCGTCGGGCTCACCGACCGTCGCGACTCCTACGTCGGCTCCCTCAGCAAGGGGCTGCGCCAGAAGGCCAAGATCGCCCGGGCCCTGTTGGGTGATCCGGAACTGCTCTTCCTCGACGAACCCACCGCAGGGCTCGACCCCGAGGCCGCCGAGGACCTCGTCGCCCACCTGGCCAAACTGCGGGCCGAGGCGCGTACGACCCTCGTGCTCTGCACCCATCAGCTGCACGGGCTGGAACGACTGTGCGACGACATCGTCGTGCTCGACCGGGGCGCGCTCGTCGTGGCCGGCCGGGTGGAGGAACTCCTGGCGCAGCACTGGCCGACGCGCGGCTTCACCGTCAGCGTCAACGACGCGGCCGCGGCGGAGCGGGTGGTGGCCGCCCTGACGGTCGAGGGCGTCGAGGTCGGCCCCGTGGTCCCGGACGAGCCGTCCCTGCACGACCTCTACTTCCGGCTGGTCCGGGCCGAGGAGGAGGCATGAACGGCCGCCGCGTCCGGGCGCTGGTCCGCAAGGACTGGCTGGAGCTGTCCCGCAACCGGCAGACGCTCCTGCCGGTGATCCTGCTGCCGATCGTGCTGGCGTTCCTGATGCCGTCGACGCTGCTGGCCGCGACGCTCGACCCGGAGACTCTCGCCTCGATCGGCGTCCTGGCCAGCTACCTCGACGACCTGCCGCCGGAACTGGCCGCCGATCCGACCCGTGCCGTCGCGCAGTACCTGCTCGCGCCGGTCTTCCTCATGATCCCGGTCGTCGTCGCCACCGTGCTCGCCACCGCGGCGTTCGTGGGGGAGAAGGAACGCGACACGCTCGAGGGCCTCCTGTTCACGCCGATGACCGATCGTGAGCTCGTGTCGGCGAAGATCCTCGCCACCCTCGTGCCGTCGATCCTCGTCACGTGGGGCTCGATGGCGACCTACACGGTGCTGGTCAACGTGATCGCCAGACCCTGGCGACACGGCTGGTCCTTCCCGACCCCGACGTGGCTCGTGCTGGTCGCCGTGATCGCCCCACTGATCTCCTTCTTCGCGATCGGTTGCATCGTTCTGATCTCCCACCGGGCCTCGACGCTGCAGGGTGCGCAGGCGGTCTCCGGCCTGCTGGTCCTGCCCGTGATCCTGCTCGCCGTCACCCAGCTGTCGGGCGACCTCGCCTTCGACTCCCGGCTCGTCGTGATGGTCGGTGTGGTCGCATTCCTGGGCGACCTCGTGGTGTTCGACCGGGCCGTTCGGCGCTTCGACCGGGACCGCGTCGTCACCCGTCTGTGACCATCACGAGTGTGATTCATCCCACGAACCCGGGCGGAGTGTGCCCCCGGCAGCGCGGTAAGGTCACGGTAATCTCCGGGTGCGCGGCGGCGGATCAACTCGATCCGACGGGTGCGCGAACGGAAAGTTCTGACGTGGACGGACCGGTCATCGCGCCGGTTCGAGGAGAGGACGAGGCAGACCGATGGTCGACGTGGAGAAGGCATTGGGCGATGCGGGACTGAAGAACCCGCACGTCCTCGAGTTCGTGAAGCACTGGGCGGGGGTGACCCAGCCCGACCGCATCGAGGTCGTCAGCGCGAGCGACGACGCCCGCCTGCTCCAGGAGGCACTCGAGGCCGGTGAGCTCAAGCCGGCAGGCGAGGGGCTCTACTACTCGCAGAGCTACTACAAGGACACCGCACGCTCCGAGGAGCGGACGATCGTCGCGACGAGCAACCCCGACGACAAGGGCGTCTACAACAACTGGCGTCACGCCGACGAGATCAAGCCCGTCGTCATCGGCAACATGACCGGTGCCTCGCAGGGCAAGACGATGTACGTCATCCCCTACCTGATGGCAGCTCCCGGATCTCCGCTCGAGGCC
>CAYXFT010000059.1:0-14647 GCA_964464335.1 uncultured Aeromicrobium sp. | reverse complement strand
CGTAGGCGGGGTAGACGAACCCGTCGAACTGGATCTCGACGACGGGCCGGAACCCGCGGTAGGCCAGCCCGACCGCGGCACCGACGATCGCCGACTCGGCCAGCGGCGTGTCCATGACGCGCTGGTCGCCGAAGTCCTTCTGCAGACCGTCGGTCACCCGGAAGACACCGCCGAGCGGGCCGATGTCCTCGCCCAGCAGCACGACCTTCGCGTCGTCGTCCATCGCGGCGCGCAGGCCCGCGTTCAGGGCCTTGGCGATGCTCGTGGTGGTGTTCAGCTCCATGACCGGACCTCCTCGCGCTGGACCAGCAGTTCTGGCGGCATGTCGGCGTACACGTGCTGGAAGAGGTCCGCGAGGTGCGGGTCGGGCAGGCTGCGGCACGCCTCGCGCAGGCGTTCGCCGAGCTGATCGGCCTCCGCCTGCACCTCGGCGTCGAAGTCCGCGAAGCCGGGATCGGTCCGCTCCAGCAGGGTGCGCAGCCGTTGCAGCGGATCGCGTTCGGCCCACGCGTCGGCCTCGTGCGGGTCGCGGTAGCGGTTCGGGTCGTCGGACGTCGTGTGCGCGCCCATCCGATAGGTGATCGCCTCGATCAGCGTCGGTCCGCCGCCCTCGCGCGCCGTGTGCAGGGCCTCGGTCGTGACCTGGTGGACGGCGAGGACGTCGTTGCCGTCGACGCGGACGCCCGGGAACCCGAAACCCGCGGCGCGCTGGGCGATCGGGATCCGGGTCTGACGCTCCAGCGGGACGCTGATCGCGTACTGGTTGTTCTGGCAGAAGAAGACGACCGGAGCGTGGTACGAGGCCGCCCATGCGAAGGCCTCGTTCGTGTCGCCCTGGCTGGTGGCGCCGTCGCCGAAGTAGGCGACGACCGCGTCCTTCTTGTCCTCGAGGGTCAGGCCGATGCCGTAGCCGACCGCATGCAGGGTCTGGGCACCGATGATGATCGCCGGCAGGGCGTAGTTGAACTCGGCCGGGTCCCAGCCGCCCAGGCTCGTGCCGCGGAAGAGGGCGAGGAGCAGCGTCGGGTCGACTCCCCGGCACCACGCGACGGCGTGCTCGCGGTAGGACGGGAAGACGAAGTCGTCGGGGGCCAGCGCCCGGCCGCTGCCGATCTGGGCGGCCTCCTGACCGAGCATCGGGGCCCAGAGTCCCAACTCGCCATGCCGCTGGAGGGCGAACGCCTCGGTGTCGATGCGGCGGGCGAGGACCAGGTCGCGGTGGAAACCGCGCAGGTCGTCGAGCTCGAAGTCGTGCTCACCGACGATCTCGCCGTCGGGGTCGAGCACCTGACGGATGGGTAAGCGCATGCCTGCCTCCTGTGCCGGGCAGCGGGATCACCGCTGTCATGGACCCGGTCCGTGGCTCGGGGGTGGTGAGCCGCGGGACCGCTGATGTGATGGGCATCACATCTGCTGTCGAGGGTAACAGGCGAGCCGGTCCGCCCGGGTCCGGCTAGACCGGCGGAGGCGTCGGCAAGCCGGTGCGGATGCGGACGAGCGCGGCTCGGCGGGGTGTCACAGGCCGTAGCATCTGGACATGACGGCCCCCGGGACCCGCAGCACACTGGCCCTGACCGTGGCGGCTGCCGGCCCCGCGGTGGTGCTGCTCGGCGCGTACCCGACGGCCCGGTTCGTGGTGCCGGCCGTCTTCGCCGTCGGCGCGGTGACGATGACGCGCCGACCGACCATGGGCGCGACGGTCATCGTCCTCGGGCAGGCCACGGGCCTGGCGATGGGCGTCTCGCACGAGAACGCTTCGGGGCTGGCGGCCGGCCTTGCTGCGATGTACGTGCTGGGAAACCGCTCGCGGCTGCCCCATTCGCTGTTCCCGGTTCTGCTCGCGTGGGCCGTCATCGTGGCCACCGACGTGGCACCCGTGCGCCAGGTGCTGGGCCTGGCGCTGTTCGGCGCCGCCCACGCCGTGGGCGCCCTGGTCCGTCAGGCGGCCGACCGGGCTCGGCTCGCCGAGGCCGACGCGCGACGACTGGAGGCCGAGGAGGTGGCCTCCCGCGCTCGGCGCATCGTCGAACGGGAGCGCCGACGGCTGGCCCAGGATTCGACTCGCCTGCTCATCTCGGCCAGTCACGAGATGCGGGGGCTCGCCCGTGCGGCCGGCCGGGACCTCGACCCGGCTCGGTTGGCCCGCATCCGTAAGCGCGGCGAGAGCGCGGTCGAGGAATTGCGATCGCTGCTGGACGTGTTGCGCACGCCCCGCCGCGCCGACCCCACTGCGGCCGTTCCGGCTCCGTCCCATGTCCTGCACCACGACGTGCTGGCCGCCGCCCTGGTCTCGGCCCTGGCCCTGGCCGAGTGGGCCGTCGGCGGCGGTCGCACTCCGGTGCCGTGGTGGCTCGTGCTGGTGACGGCCGCGCTGGCGTTGCGGCGCCGGTCGCCGGCCCTGGGGTGTCTGGTCGCGACGGTGGGCTTCGCCGGCCAGTGGACGACCGGGCATCCGTTCGTGACCGGCCCGGCCCTCGCGCTCAGCCTGGCCGTGCTCACCTGGTCGGCCGTCGCGGCGCTCACCGCCCTGCGGCTCACCGCCGCCCTGGCGCTCGCCGGGACCTGCCTGCTGGCCACGAGTTCGGCCGCAGACAACAGCGTCGAGGTCGCCGTGGGGATCCTGCTGGGCGCCGCGCTCGGCTCGCGCGTGTGGAGCGCCTTCGAAGCGCGGCGTGCCGCGGCCAGGCACCGGGCCGTGGCCTACTCGCGGCAGCTTCGCACGACGGTCGACGACGCCCTGTCCGACGAGCGGCTCCGCGTGGCCCGTGACCTGCACGACGTCGCCAGCCGCGCCATCGGGATCATGCTGATGCACACGTCGGTCGCCGAGATGAACCGCACGGCCGATCCGGCGAGGGCACGAGCGGCGCTGGCCACCGTCGAGGCCGCCGGGGACAGCGCCTTCACCGAACTCGCCGCGCTGGAACGCGCGCTGGCGTCCGGCGACGACCACCGTCCCGCGACGGTGCCACAGCTGGTGGACCAGATGAGAAACTCGGGCGTGGACGTCTCGCTGCACCTGGCGGCGCAACCGGGTGACGCCGAACTGGCCGCGGTCGTCTGGCGGGTCGTGCACGAAGCCCTGACAAACGTCCTCAAACACGCGACCGGATCACATGTCGAGGTGAGCATCCGGCGCGAGGGGCGTGAGCTCGTCGTGAGCGTGCGCGACGACGGCTCGGGACCTGCGGGTCGAGGAGTCGGTACCGGCCACGGCCTGCGGGGCTTGGGCGAACTCGTCGAACGCTGCGACGGCTCGCTTCACCACGGACCGGTCCGGCATCGTGGCGCCAGCGGCTTCGAGGTCGTCGCGCGGTTCGCCGATCCGCACGGCACCACCGCGACCGCTCGTTCCGGCCTGCGTGAGGCGCACTCGTGATCCGGGTCCTGATCGCCGACGACGACCCTCTGATGCGGTCGGCCATCCGAGCGATCCTCGACACCGATGCGCAGATCTCGGTCGTCGGCGAGGCCACGCAGGGAGCCGAGGCCGCCGCGCGAGCCCGCGAACGGTGCGCCGACGTCGTGCTGATGGACGTGCAGATGCCCGGAACCGACGGGATCGAGGGCACCCGGCTGACCGCCCAGGCGTGGCCCGAAGCCCGGGTGCTGATGCTGACGATGTTCGATCTGGACGAGCACGTGGTGGGTGCCCTGCGCGCCGGGGCCAGCGGATTCCTGCTGAAGACGACGCCGCCGGAGCGGCTGATCTCCGCCGTGCACGACGTCCACCGCGGGGATCAGCTCTTCTCACCGGCCATCTTGCGCCGGCTCGTCGCGACCTACGTGCAACGCCGGCCCGGAACGACGGTTCCCGACGCGCTCGCCGGCCTGACCCCCCGCGAGTTCGAGGTCTTCGGCCTGCTCGCCCTGGGCACCTCCAACGCCGAGATCGCCGCGGCGCTCGTCCTCAGCGAGGCGACCGTGAAGACCCACGTCGTCCGGATCCTGGCCAAGCTGGGCCTGCGCGACCGGGTCCAGGCGGTGATCCTCGGCTACGAGTCCGGCCTGATCGTTCCCGGGGGCGACTGACCGCGGTGCCCGGCCCCACCTGTCACGTCGATGGCGTCACGGGCGGATCAGCGGGCCACCGGGGTGTGGACGACGCGCACGTGCGTCTTGGCCCAACGGTCGTCGGCGCAGAGCCCCGAGCATGCGGACGACCACCGTTGTTCGACCTGTTGTTCCATCACGGTTGCCCCGCTCTGGTCGGTGGCCGCGAACTCGAAGCCCATGTTCTGCGCGGTGAAGACCACGGGGGTCTGGTTCCACCGATTGGCGGGGTCGGGCATGGTCCGGCCCGTTCGCTGGTACACGAAGTTGAGCGTGTCCCGCCAGCGCGTGAAGGGACCGCTGACGACGGGGTTCCCGTCAGGGGCACCGCAGGTGCCGCGGGTGATGAGCATCTCCCTCGCGGTGGTGTCGGCGTCGCCGGTGGACACGGCCAGCCGTTGGTTCGCGACCACGCTCGGCACGCCCCCGCGAGGCGGCTTGTACTGGTTGAGGTCGAGGAACATGCGCGCCGTGGCCGTTCCGGGGATCGTGGCCGGAACGTCGTGGGCGGTGGCGGTCCGCGTCCAGGTGGGACAGTCCTCGCCACCCCGGTGTGTCTGGATGACTCGGTACTCGAACTCCGTGTGGGCGATCTCCCCGGATCCGGTCAGGTTGTACTCCACGGTGTCGAAGGTGAGCGGGATGGTGGTCTGGACGTTCCACCTGGAGTCGCGGTTCTCGGCCCACTCATGTTGGGACGACAAGGGCCAGAAGTCGCTGTGTTCGGCTTCGGCGGTGACCCGCACCTCGAATCGGGCACAACCCAGAGCCCGGTCGACGATGTCGTCGCTGTCGAGGGCGAAGCCGAGCAGTTGCCACGTGCGGGCCATCTCCAGCAGCGCCAGGATCTCGTCGAGTCGGTGGTCGGTGTAGCAGCGGTCGGTGCTGGCCTCGAGGGCGTTGCGCAGGACCGCCATGATCAGATCCATGAGTTCCTGCCCGAACCCCTCATGGCCGAGGAGTTGGCTGAGGCGTTCGAGGCTGAGCGCCTCCTGGACGATCTCCTGGGCACGGGAGTCGTCGGTGCTGGCTTCCGCGAGCTCGCGCTTCACGGCGTCGGCGTAGGTGTCAACGGCCCGATCGAGACCGGCCGTGTCGCCGTTCGCCACCAACTCGGCTGCGGCGGACTCGAACATCGACTGGGCGCCACTTGGTGGTCGTGATCCGACGAAGTCGAGTTGCGGCTGATTGGCCGTGCCGACTCCCGCAGTCGAGAAGTGCATCAGGTCCATCGTGGTCCCGCCGCCGGGAGTCAACGGGTAGCGATGGAAGTCCTGGCCCGACTCGCCGAACAGGAAGCCCGTCGGCTTGGCCACCGCTTCCGCTGGCGTGATCACGAGTCTCGCCGGCTTGAGCAGTTGCAGGCCGTGTGGCTGGATCTCGACGGCCCCGACGAGGCTGCTGAACGGGTAGTCGCCGATGCTGGCGACGGGAGTCACGGTGATCCGCGTCCGAGAGGGCAGGGCACCCGAAGGGATCGTGAGCTCGTACCTCGTGCCGTTGGAGCCCGTGGCCGTGATCGGGTAGTCGGTCAGGGTGGAGACCACGGCACGCGAGGGTTCGGTGGTGTAGCCGACGTCGAGCGGCGCCCCGGCCGGCGGCGGCTTCACCGGGGGTGGTGGGGCGATCACTGCGGGTCGTTTGACGACAAGTGCGCGCTTGGCCGTCCGGCAGTTGTTCTTCTCGTTCGATTCCCGCACGCGCCGCGTGACATCCGCGCACGCGATGATCCGATAAGTACCCGGCGCGAGATTCTTCGGCAGCCTGACCCTGCGAGTCGCCTTCACGGACTTGCCCGCCCTCAGCCGCACGGTCGTGAGTGTGGCCACCGCCCGATCCTTCCTCTTCTGCCACCGCGCATCGCGCGACACGTAGAGCCGGGTCTTGGTGCGCTGCACCGCGCGCTTGCCCTTGTTGCGAACGGTCACCTGCACCTTGACCGTCCCGCCGACGGTCGCCTTCGCGGACCCGACGGCCACCCCGGCCAGCCTCAGGTCTCCTCGGGCCGGCTTCGCCTCGGCCGCACCCGACCACGCCGTCAACGGCATCAACGGCATCAACACCAGACACGCCAGCGCCACACGTATACGCATCCCGCCACGCTAGGAGGGCAGCCACCTCTCGCACATCAACCGCGAGGATGACATCTCGCCGCCGCCGAGGCCGGCCACGCCCGTCGGCCGGTCTACTGCGCCGCGCTCGCCGACCACCGGTCCGGCGCTCACCGCCCGCGGGCGAACGTCGCAGCCCGCGACAGGAACTCTCCGTTGACGTCCGGGGTGCCCACGGAGACGCGGACGCCCTCGGGGAACGGACGGACGGAGACGGGCCAGACGTGGTCGGCGAACGCCGCCGAGCGCTCACCGAGCGGGAGCCAGACGAAGTTCGCGTGAGTGTCGGGGACCGACCAGCCCTGCTCGCGCAGCGCCCGCACGAGGCGGTCGCGCTCGGCGACGACCGACTCCACGCGCAGCGCCAGCTCCTCGTCCGCGTCGAGGGAGGCCAGCGCCGCGGCCTGGGCCACGTCCGAGACCCCGAACGGCGGCAGCGCCTTGCGGATCGCCCCGGCGATCTCGGGCCGTGCCATCGCGTATCCGACGCGCAGTCCGGCCAGCCCGTAGGCCTTCGAGAAGGTCCGCAGCACGACGACGTTCTCGTGGCGGGCCAGGACGTCGGGCCCCGACACCGCGTCGATGTCGCGCACGAACTCCAGGTACGCCTCGTCCACGACGACCAGGACGTGCGCGGGGACAGCCGCCATGAACTCCTCCAGGGCCGCTGCGGCCACGACGGGACCCGTCGGGTTGTTCGGCGTGCACACCAGGACGACCTTGGTGCGGTCGGTGATCGCGGCGGCCATCGCCGGCAGGTCGTGCGTGTGGTCGGCGGCCAGCGGCACGCGCACCGACGTCGCACCGGTGAGGTCCACGGCGATCGGGTACGCCTCGAACGACCGCCATGGGTACACGACCTCGTCGCCCGGACCGCACCACGCGTCGAGCAGCGCGAACAGGACGGACACCGATCCGGTGCCGAAGGCGAAGTGGTCCGAGGTGAGCCCGATCCGTTCCGCCAGCGCCTCCCCGAGCGCGGTGACGCCGGCGTCGGGGTAGCGGTTCATCCGGCGCAGCTCCTCGGCCGCGCGCTCGACGACGCCGGGCAACGGCGGGAACGGGTTCTCGTTGCTGGAGAGCTTGTGGCTCTCGTGCTCGGCCGCCCGGCCGGGCCGGTAGGCCGGGAGCGCGCCGAGGACCTCACGGGGACGGGGTTCGGTCATGGGTCGAGCGTAGGTGCTGGGAGAATCGGACGAGTGAGTCAGCCGAACGTCCGCCGGGGTCTGGCCCTGGTCGCGACGGCGGCCCTGTTCTTCGGGGTCAACGCGGGCGTCTCGCGCATCCCGATCGAGGCCGGCCTGCCGATCTCGACGTTCACGACGGTGCGCGCCACCTCGGCGTTCCTCGTCTTCCTGCTGATCGCCGTGGTGTTCGACCGGTCCGCGCTGCGACCGCCGCGGGGACGGAACTGGTTCCTCATCGTGGGACTCGGCGTGTTCGGCGTCGCGTTCGTCCAGTGGACCTACAACATCGCGATCGTGCGACTGCCGATCGGCATCGCCCTGCTGCTGGAGTACCTCGCGCCCGTGCTGGTGGTGCTGTGGGTCAGGTTCGTCCGGCGCGAACCCGTCCACCCGCGGGTGTGGCCGGCGATCGGACTCGCGCTGGCCGGGCTCGCGCTCGTCGGTCAGGTCTGGCAGGGCCTGACGCTCGACGGTCTCGGCGTGGCGATGGCGCTCGCGGCCGCGTTCTGCTTCGCGGCCTACTTCCTGTTCGGCGAGGCGCTGACCGGTGCGACGACCGACCCGATGAGCCCGCTGCGTACCGTCGTGTGGGCCTTCGGCATCGGCGCGATCACGATGAACGTGCTCGGCGGCTGGAACGGGGTCGACGCCCTCGGAGGGACGGCCTCGATGCTGGGCCGGCTGGCGGACCACACGATCCCCGCGTGGCTCGCGATGACGTGGGTCGTCCTGATGGGCACGGTCCTGCCGTTCTTCCTCTACCTCGCGTCGCTGCGCGACCTGTCCAGCGCGAAGGCGTCGGTGACGGCGATGCTCGAGCCCGTCGTCGCGGTGTTCGTGGGATGGGCCTGGTTCGCCGAGGCGCTCAGCCCGACCCAGCTGGCGGGCGTGGCCGCCGTCCTGACCGGCATCATCCTGGCCCAGACGGCCCGACAGGTCCCGGCCGACGAACTGCCGCCGCCCGTCTAGGGTGAGGCCCATGGAACGCTTCCTCTCCACGTGGTTCGTCAGCAGCGTCGCGCTGGCCTTCGCGGCACTGCTGCTCGGCAGCCACATGATGATCGGCGACGCCGACGAGACCACCGTCAACCGGGTCCTCGCGCTCGCGATCGTCGGCCTGATGTTCACGATCGTGCACGAACTGGTCGGCACGATCGTCAAACTGCTCTCGCTGCCGTTCATCGTGCTGACGCTGGGGCTGCTGCTCCTGGTCATCAACGCCCTGCTGCTCCTGCTGACCGAGTGGCTGACCGACCTGTTCGGCGTCACGTTCTCGGTCGACGGATTCTGGTGGGCGCTGCTGGGTGCGCTGGTCATCTCGATCTGCCAGTCGATCCTGTCGCTGATCATCTCCCCCAAGCCGCAGTTCTGACGGCGTCGTGACGACCCGCGTCGCCTTCGTCTGCCTGGGCAACATCTGCCGGTCGCCGATGGCCGACGTCGTGTTCCAGCACCAGTTGGCCGAGGCCGGCATCGAGAGCGTGGAGGTGTCCTCGTCCGGAACCGGCGACTGGCACGTCGGCGAGCCGATGGACCCGCGCGCCGCGGCCACCCTGAGCGCCGCGGGGTACGACCCGTCGCGCCACCGGGCACGCACCTTCACGCCCGCCTCGTTCGACGCCCACGACCTGATCCTGACGATGGACGCGTCGAACCACGCCGACGTGCTGGCTCAAGCCAGATCGGAACAGGACCGGGCCAAGGTCCGCATGTTCCGCTCGTACGACCCGGAGGCCGGACCCGACGCCGAGGTGCCCGATCCCTGGTACGGAGGTCAGGCCGGTTTCGACGAGGTCCTGGCGATGGTGGAACGCACCACCGCCGCCCTCGTCGATGACCTGTCCTGACCCATCCGGGACTCCGGTAAGTTTCCGGTCATGGCACGAATGACGGGAACGGCGGCGCTCGCGGAGTCGTTGTTGGACGTCGCGGTGGTCTCCACGACCCCCGTCGCGGGCGGCGACATCTGCACCACGACGCGACTGCGGCTCACCGACGGCCGCAGCGCCGCCATCAAGACCCGACCGCAGGCTCCCGAAGGCTTCTTCACGACCGAGGCCGAAGGGCTGGCCCTGCTGCGCGAGGCCGGTGGCGCCCCGGCTCCCGCGGTCCTGGCCGCCGACGCCGAGTGCATCATCCTCGAGTGGATCGAACCGGCGAAGCCGTCGGCCGACCACGCCGAGGCGTTCGGCCGCGCGCTCGCCGCCACGCACGCCCATGGCGCCGGCGGATTCGGTGCCGATCACGACGGCTACATCGGGCTGGCACCGCTGCCCAACCGCCCGCTGCCGACGTGGGAGGAGTTCTACGCCAGCCGCCGGGTCATGCCGTACGTCAAGGCCGCCGTCGACCGCGGTGCGCTGACCTCCGACGAGGCTGCCGTGATCGAGCAGGTCATGAAGCAGATCCACACGTTCTCCTGCGACGCCGAGTCGCCCGCGCTGCTGCACGGCGACCTCTGGTCGGGCAACCTCGTCTGGTCCTCCGAGGCCGTGCACCTGATCGACCCGGCCGTCCACGGCGGCCACCGCGAGACCGACCTCGCGATGCTGACCTTGTTCGGCTCCCCACACCTGCAACGGATCCTCGACGCGTACGACGAGGCGGCACCGCTGCAGGACGGCTGGACCGAGAGGATCGCGCTGCACCAGTTGCATCCGCTGCTCGTGCACGCCGTCATGTTCGGCGGCGCGTACGGACCGCGGGCCGCGAGCGCGGCCCGTAGTCTGCTCGACGGCGCCCGGTAACGGGCAGACGGAGGTCCGACATGAGAGTGCTCGTCGTCGACGACGACCGCGCGGTGCGCGACTCGCTGCGTCGTTCGCTGGAGTTCAACGGCTACACCGTCGAGATGGCCGGTGACGGCGCCGAGGCCCTCGCGAAGGTCGCCCAGGTCGCTCCCGACGCGATCATCATGGACGTGATGATGCCGCGACTGGGCGGACTGGACGCCACTCGCGCGCTGCGCGCCGCCGGCAACGACGTGCCGATCCTCGTCCTGACGGCACGCGACGCCGTCACCGACCGGGTCGACGGTCTCGACGCCGGCGCCGACGACTACCTGACCAAGCCGTTCGCGCTGGAGGAACTGCTGGCCCGACTGCGCGCGCTGATGCGGCGCGCGGTCCGCGCCCGCGAGGACGCCGACGACGAACCGCCGCTGGAGTTCGCCGACCTCATGCTCGACCCGGTCACCCGCGACGTGCGACGTGGCAGCCGACCGATCTCGCTGACGCGCACCGAATTCGCCCTGCTGGAGTTGTTCATGCAGCGGCCGAAGCGGGTCCTCGAACGGTCGTTCATCCTCGAGGAGGTGTGGGGCTTCGACTTCCCCACGACCGCCAACTCCCTCGAGGTCTACGTCGGCTACGTCCGCCGCAAGCTCGAGGCCGAGGGCGAGGACCGCCTGCTGCACACGGTCCGCGGCGTCGGCTACGTGCTGCGGGAGACTCCTCCGTGAGGATCACGGACCGGATCTACCAGCACGCCCACACCCTGCTCGGACCGATCACCAAACGACTCTCGCTCGCGGCGCGCGTCGCCCTACTGACGACCGCGGCCGTCGCTGCCGTGCTGTCGCTCATCAGCGTCTCCGTCTACGTGTTCGTGCGCGCCGAGTTCATCGGCACCCTCGACGACTCGATGCTCAAGCGCGCCGAGCAGGCCGTCGCGGCCGGCTACACGCCGACGAACCTCACCCCGCAGGAGGCCGATCTCCTCGCGCTGGCCGGCATCCGGCTGCTGGCGATCAAGAGTGGCGGTGGTGAGGTGTTCTTCACCCGCCCCAACGACACGTTCCCGTACGACAACCGTGAGCGCGAGGTCGCCCTCGGCCTCGTCGACCACTCCGCGCGCACGGCCCACGTCGGCAGCGTGCCCTACCGGGTCGTGGCGGTGCAGGCCGGCACCGGCCAGGCGTTCGTGCTGGCCCAGTCGATGGAGTCGACGCAGCAGGCCCTCGACCGTCTGCAGGTCGTCCTGACGCTGTCGACGATCTCGGGCATGCTCTTCGCGGGCCTCGCAGGCTGGGCCGTGGCCAACAACGGCCTGCGCCCCGTCCGCCGCCTGACCGAGGCCACCGAGCGGATCGCCGCCAGCGGCGACCTGACGCCCATCGAGGTCACCGGCAAGGAGGACGAACTCGCCCGGCTGACCCGCTCCTTCAACGCGATGCTGCTGGCGCTGGACGACACCCAGAAGCGCGAGCGCCAGCTGATCGCCGACGCCGGACACGAACTGCGCACCCCGTTGACCAGCCTGCGCACCAACATCGACCTGCTCCGTCAGGTCAGCGCCGATCCGGACCGCCGGCTCGGCGTCGAGCAACACCGTGAGCTGCTCGACGACGTCCGCGCCCAGCTCGACGAGCTGACGTCGCTCGTCGGCGACCTGACCGAGCTCGCCCGCGACGAGCCGCTGCACCGCGACCCCGAACCCCTCGACCTCGCCGACGTCGTCCGCCGTGCCGTCGAGCGCGTCGCCCTCCGAGTGCCGTCGTTGTCGTACGACGTCCGCCTGGATCCGTCGTGGGTCGTCGGGGACAGCCAGCTGCTCGAGCGCGCGATCACGAACCTGCTCGACAACGCCGCGAAGTGGAGCCCGCCGGCGGGCACGGTCACGGTCCGCCTCGGCGACGGCATCGTCACCGTCGTCGACCAGGGGCCCGGGATCATCGCCGACGACCTGCCGCACGTGTTCGAACGCTTCTACCGGTCGACCGAGGCGCGCACCCTGCCCGGCTCAGGGCTGGGCCTGTCGATCGTCAAGCGCGCCGCCGACCGCCACGGTGGATCGGTTGCGGTCTCGTCGACGCCCGGACACGGCGCCACGTTCACGTTCACCGTGCCGCTCGCCGAGTCGTGACCTCGTTTTTCGGCAGAGCCCAGCGTGTTCACACGTCATTCTCAGGTCAGGGGAAGAAGGTTGGAGCATGACAGATGAGCGTGATCCCTACGCCGCCCAGCCCTACACGCCTCCCGCGTCGAACCAGCCGATCGCTGGCGACACGACCGAGAGCACGGGCGGTTGGCCCTTCTTCGAGCCGCGCGCGACCACGGCCACCGACCACGAGCCCACCGTTGCCGTGACCGAGCCGACCGTCGCGTTGAGCGATCCCACCACCGCAGCCGGTGCGGGCTCCGTACCCCCGGCCTTCACGTACCCGCAGGCCGCGCCGGCCGCCCAGCCGCCGCGCAAGCGCCGGGCGGGTCGCCTCGTCGCCGCCGCGACCGGGATCATCCTCCTCGCCGGTGCCGCGGGCGCCGGTGGAGCCGCGCTCTACGAGGGCCTCAGCGAGGACTCAACCCCGACCACGTCGAACACCGGCACCTCCCTCGACCGGACGGCCTCCTCGACCGCCACGACCAGCGACGTCGGCGCGGTCGCCGCGAAGGTGCTGCCCGCGACCGTGATGATCAACGTCACCGGTGGCGGCGAGTCCGGCACCGGCACCGGCATCGTGATCAGCGATGACGGCGACATCCTCACGAACAACCACGTCGTGGAGGCCGCCGCGGACGGCGGCACGATCACGGTCGCCTTCAACGACGGCCGGAACGCGCAGGCCGAGATCGTCGGCCGCGACGTCGCCACCGACGTCGCCGTGATCAAGGCCAAGGACGTCAGTGGTCTCACCGCGGCATCGCTGGGCGACTCCCAGGCCGTGAAGGTCGGTCAGCCCGTCGTCGCGATCGGCTCGCCGTTCGGCCTGGAGTCGACCGTCACGCAGGGCATCGTCTCGGCCCTCAACCGGCCCGTCTCGCCGGGCAGCGAGTCCGACTCCAGCCAGCAGTCCACGACCACGTTCCCGGCCATCCAGACCGACGCCGCGATCAACCCGGGCAACTCCGGCGGCCCGCTCGTCGACATGTCGGGCAACGTCATCGGGATCAACTCGGCGATCAACACCGGCGGCAGCGGCAACGGCTCGGTCGGTCTGGGCTTCGCCATCCCGATCAACCTCGTGCGCAGCGTCTCGTCGCAGATCCTCGCCGGCAAGACCGTCGAGCACGCCCAGATCGGCGTCCAGGTCCGCAACGCGACCGCGGACGACAAGATCACCGCGATCGGCGCCGAGATCGGTGAGGTCACCAGCGGCAGCGCCGGCGACGATGCCGGACTGAAGGCAGGCGACATCGTCACGAAGGTCGACGGCAACCCGATCGCGTCCAACGAGGCGCTCGTCGCGACGATCCGCGGCTACCGCCCCGGTGACACGATCACGCTCACGGTCCTGCGCGACGGCAAGACCAAGGACGTGAAGGTCACCCTCGGCTCCGACGGCGGCGCCCTGGCCAAACAGCAGGACCAGGGTCAGAGCCAGGATCAGCAGGGCGACGACCAGCAGGACCAGCAGGAACTCCCCGAGTTCGGCAACTGACCGACCTGTCACGGCATTCGAGCCCGTCACCGCCCCCGCGGTGACGGGCTCGATCCGTCCCAGCCGGGCTCAGGACAGCAGTTGCTCGGCCAGTTCCTCGAGGATCGCGAAACCGTGCTGGGTCAGGATCGACTCGGCGTGGAACTGGATGCCCCGGTAGTGCGGACCGGCGAGCAGGTGGATGTCGCCGGAATCCAGATCGGTCTCGACGCTGACGCCCTCGGGCAGTCCCTGCTCGGGGACCCGCGCGACGAAGGTGTTGTAGAAGCCCACCGTCTCGACCCGGCCCAGCACGGGTAGGGCGCTCTGGGTGCCCTGGAACACGATGTCCTTGAAGACCAGGTCGAGACCGAGCACGTGACTCAGCGTCTGATGACCCAGGCAGATCGACAGGAACGGCTGTTCGCGGTCGAGGAGTCGCTCGGTCGCCGCCCGGAGCACCTGCATCTTCGGATCGTCCGCGGCACGCGGGTCGCCCGGGCCGGGGCCGATCACGACGAGGTCGTGGTCGTCCAGCGCCTCCGGCGTCCAGGCGTCGTGGCGGACCACGTCGGTCGTCATGCCCATCACCGCGAACACGTGGCCGAGCATGTTGACGAAGTCGTCCTCGCCGTCGAGCACCACGACGCGCTTGCCGGTGAGCACCGGCACCTGCGGTGTCCCCGACTGGTCGGTGAGCCAGAACTGGCTGAGCCGCTGGTTGCGTGACCCGAGCGCGATGAGCACGTCGTCCTCGCGGGTGAACGCGTCGAAGCCCTCGACCGGAGCGGGTGCCGCGTCGACCAGACCGAAGGCGCTCAGGATGCCCGACGCCTTCGCCCAGGTCTCCTTCGTCTCGTAGTCCGCATCGGAGTCGCGCACGAGGGTGGCTCCGGCGGTGACCGTGAGGTGACCGCCGACGTCGACCTCGACGGTCA
>CAYXFT010000058.1:0-14913 GCA_964464335.1 uncultured Aeromicrobium sp. | reverse complement strand
CCCACGACTCACGCATCGACGACACCAGGAACACCTGGTAGTCCATCGCGAGGCCGTAGGCGATGCCGGTCACGAGGATCGGCAGCATCGCCATCACGGGGCTGGTGGTGTCGAGCCCGAACAGGCCGTTCAACCACCCCCACTGGAACACGGCGGTCGTCGCGCCCATCGTGGCGAGGATCGTCAGCAGGAAGCCCACGGTCGCCTTGACCGGCACGATGATCGAGCGGAAGACGATCGTCAGCACGATCAGCGAGAGCAGCACGACGATGCCGAGATAGATCGGCATGACGTCGGACATCTTCTGGGCTATGTCGATGCCCATCGCGGTCTGGCCGGTGACGCCCAGGTCGATGTCGTACTCCGAGGCGTAGGTCTCGGCCTGGTCGCGCAGGGTGTGCACGAGTGCCTCGGTCGACTCGGAGGTCGGGCCACCGTCGGGGATCACCGAGACCAGAACGGTGCGGCCGTCCTCGCTCATGCCCGCCGCGGAGGCGGAGGCGACTCCGTCGGTCTCCGCGAGGTCGGCCACGATGGCGCCGGCCGCCGTCTGGTCCACGGGCTCCTGCGAGGGGGACGACAGGACCACGAGCAGCGGACCGTTCAGGCCCTCGCCGAAGGCGCCGCTGACGGCCTCGTAGGACTCACGCTGGTCCGTGCCGGAGTTGTAGTTGTTGCCCGCGGGCAGACCCAGCCGCATGTCGGCCGCGGGGATCGCGACGACGAGCGTGGTCAGGACGACGGCACCGGCGGCCCACCAGCGGTGGTCGGCGATGAAGGTCGCCCAGCGGCGGGCGGTGGCGTGGTCGCGACCGTCGGCGGCCTTCGTGGCGTACGAGGACCGGGCCTTGGCCGAGACGATGCGCTCGCCCACCAGGCCGAGCAGTGCCGGCAGCGCCGTGAGCGCGACCAGGACCGAGACGGCCACCGTGCCAGCGGCGATGAGGGCCATCGTGGTGAGCAGGCTGATGCCGATCACCGTGAGCGCGGCCAGCGCGATGATGACCGTCGTGCCGGCGAAGAAGACGGCGCTGCCGGCGGTGCCGACGGCACGGGCGGCCGCCTCGTGCGCGGTGAGGTTCTCGCGCATGATCAGGCGGCGTTGCCGGTTCACGATGAACAGGGCGTAGTCGATGCCGACGGCCAGGCCGAGCATCAGGCCGAGCACGATGCTCATGGAGCCGAGGTCGTAGAAGTGACCGAGTGCGTAGGCGCCGCCGACGCCGACCCCCACGCCGAGCAGCGCGGTCGCCAGGGGAAGTCCGGCGGCGACCACCGAACCGAGCACGATGAACAGCACGACCGCGGCGATGGCGATGCCCGCGATCTCGCCGACGCCGGCGACCTCGGGAACCTCCTGCAGGGTCGACCCGGGCAGGACGTCGACGCCCGTGCCGGCCAGCGGCGCGCGAGCGGAGTCGAGGAGTTCCTCGATCCCGCCGGTCGGCAGTTCGATGACCTGACCCTCGAACTGGAACTGGACCATCGCGACGGAGCCGTCGGCGGAGACCGTCACGCCGGGCACGAGCTGGCCGTCGACGGCCAACGGCGCGGGCTGGTCGAGCGTCTGACCGGCCTTCACCGCGGCGGACGCCTGCTCGGCGGCCTGCACCATGGCCGCCGCCTGGGCCTGCGCGGCGGACTGGTCGCCGCTCGATCCGGCCAGGTCGGCCGGGTTGACGACCTCGTCGTGGGAGTAGATCGCCTGCACCGACTGGGCGAGCGGACCGGCGAGCTCGTCGTCGTAGAACGTCGAGCCCTCCGGGGCGCGGTAGATGATCTGGCCGGAGTCGCCGGCTGCCGCGGGCATCTCCTGCTCCAGCTGCTCGATGATGCGCATCGACTCGACGCCGTTGATGCTGACCTCGTTGCTGACCTTGGGGGCGTTGATCGCCAGGGAGCCGATGATGACGGCCAGCAGGACGAACCAGGCGCCGAGGTAGCGGAACGGATGGGCGAACGCGGACTTGCCCAAGCGGTGGAGCAGGGTGGACACAGAAGTACCTCACGAATAAGTGATAGTGAACTCTCACATCGTAGGATGTCCGTGGGAACGAACCAAGGCAGGGAGCGGGAGAGGTATGTCACGCCGAGACTCGGTGGCGAACGCGGAGCGGATCGTCGAGGCCCTGCGTCACCTGTGGACGCAGGACGCCACGCCGTCGCTCGAACGCGTCGCGAAGACCGCGGGCGTCGGGGTGGCCACCCTCTACCGCCACTTCCCGAACCGCGCGGCGCTGGAGTCGGCGGCATTCTCACGGATCTTCGCCGAGGAGATCGGACCCATCATCGAATCGGGCGGCGACGACGACCTGCTGACGGTTGCGGGCGACTTCGTCGAGGCGATCGGACGCTACGCGCCCCTGTTCGAGTCGATGGGGGTCGACCAGGCCGCCGACGACTCGATGGAGGACGTCGGCGAGTCGTTCGTCGACCTGCTGCGCCGCGGCCAGCAGGCCGGGGTCCTGCGGCCCGATCTCGAACCCGCGGACCTGTTCTGGCTGCTGCGGATGCTGGTGCTGGGGCTGACCGGTCCGCTGTCCAGCGAGCGGATCCGGCGCCGCTACCTCGCGATGCTGCTGCCGGCGGTCGAGACCGGGGCGTCACCGCTGCCGCCGCTGGAGGTGCAGGACTACGACCGGATGGGCGTGCCGCCGCACCATCGGTTCCCCCAGGTCTGAGCCGTCAACCGCGCCGCACGCGCCGGGTGACGTACCAGGCGGCCGCGCCGACGGCACCGGCCGCAGCGGCCTTCGTGCCGACGGAGGCGACCTTGCGCCCCGTCCGGTAGTCGCGGATCAGCCAGCCGTTCGCCTTGGCATGGGCCCGCAGGGTGCCGTCGGGGTTGACGGCGCACGGGTGGCCGACCATCGAGAGCATCGGGATGTCGTTGGAGGAGTCGGAATAGGCGTAGCAGCGCTCGAGGTTGAGTCCCTCGGACTCGGCCAGGGCCGCGACCGCCACTGACTTGCCCTCGCCGTGCAGCATGTCGCCCACGAGGCGACCGGTGTAGACGCCGTCGACGCGTTCGGCGACGGTGCCGAGACCGCCGGTCAGGCCGAGCCGGCGGGCGATCACCGCCGCGATCTCCACGGGCGCGGCCGTCATGAGCCACACCCGCTGGCCGCGGTCGAGGTGCCATTGCGCCATCGCGCGGGTGCCCGGCCAGATCTTGGCTGCCATGTACTCGTCGAAGACCTCCTCGGAGATCTCCTCGATCTCGCTGACCTCGTGGCCGGCGATGAACTGCAGCGCGGAGTTGCGGGCGCTCTCGATGTGCGCCGGGTCCTCGACGCCGACGTACTTGAAGTACGCCTGCTGCCAGGCCGCCTTGGCGATGTCGCGGGTCGTGAAGAACTTGCGCTGGTGCAGACCGCGCGCGAGCAGGAAGATCGAGGCGCCCTGCATGATCGTGTTGTCGACGTCGAAGAAGGCGGCGGCCGTCGGGTCCGGCGGCTGCTCCAGCGCCTGCTCGACCTCGGCAGCGGCCGCCGCGGCCTGACCGGCGAGGATCGAGCGCGACTTCAGGTTGCGTGGCAGATCTGCGGCGTGCCCCGGTGACATGGGCTTCACTGTAACGGCGAATCGGCCTGACCCGGTGTGGTTGACTCGACGACATGGCCGTCAACGTGAGTGACGATCTGCGGGTTGCCGCGCGCCGCGACCCCGACGGGATCGCCCTGATCGAACCGCGCACCGAGCGACAGGTCACCTGGTCCGAATTCGACCAGTGGGCCGACCGGGTGGCGCAGACACTGCTGGGCCGCGGGATCCTCGCGGGGCAGCGGGTCGCGCTCGTGATGGTCAACGGCATCGACCTCGCCGTGGCGTACTACGGAGTCCTGCGCGGCGGCATGGTCGCCGTGCCGATCAACCCGCGGGCCACGACTCGCGAACTCTCCCGGATGGTCGAGGCGTGCGCGCCGAAGCTCGTCGTCGCCGATGCGCAGTCGATCACCCAGGTCCGCCAGGCCGAGACGGGCGATTCGAAGATCGTCGTCGTGCGCGCCGCGCCGCGGGAGGGCGAACTGCGGTTCGCCGAACTGCTGGAGCAGGCGTCGGCCTCCCTGCCCGTCGCTCCGCGAGACGCCGAGGCGCTCGCGGTCATCCTGTTCACCTCCGGCGCGACCGGGTTGCCGCGCGGCGCGATGCTGACGCACCGGGCGCTCAGCGCCGACGTCGACCAGCTCGTCCAGGTGGACTCGCCGCCCGTCGTCACGCCCGACGACGTCGTGCTCGGGCTGTTGCCGATGTTCCACGTCTACGGACTCAACTGCGTGCTCTCGCTCGCGGTGCGGGTCGGGGCCTCGGTCGTGCTCGTCGAGGAGTTCGACCCGACCGCCCTGCTGGGCGAGGTCGCCGCCCGGGGAATCACGAACCTGCCGGTCGCGCCGCCCGTCATCTCGGCGTGGGTGGGACTGTCCGGCCTGGACGAGGCGCTCGCCGGGGTCCGGCTCATCGTCTCCGGCGCGTCGGCGCTCGATCCCGAGGTGGCGCAGGCGTTCCATGCGCTCTCGGGTCATCCCGTCGAGCAGGGGTACGGCCTGACCGAGACCGCGCCCGTGCTGGCCACGACGATCGGCGACGGCCGCGAGCCCGGCGAACTGCCGCCGGCGGGATCCGTCGGACGTGCCCTGCCCGGCGTCGAGATCGCGATGCGGGACCTGCTGGGCCAGCCGCCGGCCACCGGCGATCCCGCCCAGATCTGGGTCCGTGGCGAGAACCTGTTCTCCGGCTACTGGCCCGATGGCGACGACGGGCCCGACGCCGAGGGCTGGTGGGCCACCGGCGACATCGGCCTGCTCGACGACGCGGGCAACCTCATGCTCGTCGACCGCCTGCGCGAGACGATCAACGTCTCGGGGTTCAACGTCTACCCGTCCGAGGTGGAGGAAGCCGTCTCCGAGGCGAGCGGCGTCGCCGGCGTGGCGGTGATCGGGGTGCCGGACGAGCGCACGGGGGAGGCCGTCGTGGCGTTCGTCGTCCCGCACGATCCCGAGGTGGACTCCGACGTCGTCGAGGCGGCCGTCCGCGACCTCGCCGTCGAACGGCTCGCCCGTTTCAAGGTGCCGTCGAGGATCCTGGTCGTTGCGGCACTGCCGCACTCGCCGACCGGCAAGGTCGCCAAGGGCCGTCTGCGCGCGCTCGCGCGGACCGAACTGCTGTGACCTCGCTCGTCCCGCACGCCACCGACGCGCGCGTCGTCGTCTACTCGCGGGCGGGGTGCCACCTGTGTGCCGCGGCCGAGGAGATCGTGGCGGCCGTCGTGGCCGAGACCGGTGACGACTGGGCCCGGATCGACATCGATGCCGTGGAGGAGCTGCGCACGCGGTTCACCGACGAGGTGCCCGTGACATTCGTCGACGGGCGTCAGCACGACTTCTGGCGGGTCGATCCCGACCGCCTGCGCAGCGCCCTCGCGCGCTGAGTTCCGGGCGGAATCGCCCGGGTCATGGACGCGTGAAGGATAGGTCACAAAGTCGACTAAAATACTGGACATGTCTGATCGTGTGTTCGTCCGGCGTTACGTCGACCCGCTCGCCCCACCCTCGCTGTCGGCGTTCCGTGTGGGCTGCGGACAGAACTCCGGGAACCTGATCTTCGCCTCGTCGGCGCAGCGGTCGCTGATGGTCGACGGGATCGACGTCGAGACCGGCAACCTCACGACGCTGCTGTCGAACGTCGACCGGCTCAACGACGAGGGACGACACGTCGTGGTGCCGCTGGCGAACGCCTTCCGGACGGGTTTCCTGCGTGTCCTGGGCCTGCTCACCGAGGCCATCGAACAGCTGACCGTGCCGGTGACCATCCTGGGTGTCGGTGGCCAGTTCGGCATCGACGGCGCCCTGCACACGTCGGAACGCAACGACCAGGCCGCCCGCCGATTCATGCGCGCCGTCCTGTCCCGCGGCCCGTCGCTCGGAGTGCGCGGCGAGCGCACGGCGGCCTACCTGAACGGGCTCGGCTTCAGCGAGGTCGACGTCATCGGCTGTCCGTCGATGTTCCTGCGCGGGGCCGACCTGGCGATCCGTGGCACGACGCCGACCTTCGACGCCACGACCCGGGTCAGCCTCAACCTCACCCCGCGAGTCACCATCCCCCACGGCTGGGTCGACGACGTGCTCCAGCGGCATCCGAAGACGGAGTTCGTCGCCCAGGAGATCGCCGACCTCGACGCGATGCTCGGTGGACCGGCGGTCAAGGCGACCTCGCCGGACTACCCGTCGTCGTTGCGGCACCGGCTGATCGCCGAGAACAAGGCCGTCATCCACCAGCACGCGCCGACCTGGATCGACTCGATGGCCGACCGGGACTTCACGCTGGGGCACCGGATCCACGGCAACATCGCCGCGCTGCTCGCCGGCACCCCGGCGCACGTCATCGTGCACGACAGCCGGACGCTCGAACTGTGCGAGTACTTCGACATCCCCCACACGTTCGTGCAGGACCACACGGCGGACATGACGCCCGAGCGGATCTTCGAGGCGTCCGACTACACGGCCCTCATCGCCGGTCATCCCGAGCGGGTGGCGCGGTTCGCGGGCTTCCTGGAGAACCACGGCCTGCAGCACGTGCTGGACCTGCCGGCCGGTGAGGCTCCGTACGACCGTCTCGTCGCCGAGGTCGATCGTCGGCCGGACCTGGTCGTCCGGCCCCGGTCGAGCGCCCCCGAGATCGTCGAACTGCGCTTGTGGAACACGGCGCGGGTCGTCCACGAGGACCTCGCTCGTGCCACGGAGCGCGCCGAACGGCTGGATGCCCGACTCGCCGAACTCGAGGTCGCACCCCGGCGTCGGATCAGGGTCGGCCGTTGACCGCAACGCGGACTCGCCCCGAGATCCAGGCACTGCGGGCCGCCGCGGTCCTCGCGGTGATCGGGTTCCACCTGTGGCCCGGTCGGCTCAGCGGGGGCTACGTCGGCGTCGACGTGTTCTTCGTGATCTCCGGGTTCCTGATCACCGGCCATCTGCTGCGCGAGGCCGAGTCCGAGGACCGGGTGCGACTGGCGCGGTTCTGGGCTCGCCGAGCACGGCGGTTGCTGCCCGCGGCGTACCTCGTCCTGCTGGTGTCGGCCGTCGGCGTCCTGCTGTGGTTGCCGACGGCGCAGTGGACGCAGAACTTCCGCGAGATCGTCGGTGCGACCCTCTACGTCGAGAACTGGGTCCTGGCGGCCGACTCCGTGGACTACCTGGCTGCCGACGGGATCCCGTCGACGGTCCAGCACTACTGGACGCTGTCGGTGGAGGAGCAGTTCTACCTCGTCTGGCCGTTGCTCGTCGTCGGGGCACTGGTGGTGGCCCGCCGGTCGGGACGGGACCGTCGGCGTGTCCTGCTCGTCGTCCTGTCGCTCGTGACGCTCGCGAGCTTCGTCTACTCGCTGTGGCTCACCGGCCACCGGCCGCAGGTCGCGTACTTCGCCACGATGACGCGGGCATGGCAGTTCGGTGCGGGGGCGGTCTTCGCGATCGGGCTCTCCGATCGACTCCGGTTGCCACGGCGGGTCGCGATCGTCGCCTCGTGGACTGGGTTCGCGATCTTCGCGGTGTGCGCGTTCCGGTACGACGAGGCCACACCGTTCCCGGGCACGGCCGCGGTCGCGCCGGTGCTCGCCGCGCTGCTCGTGATCGCCGCGGGCGACCCAGTCGGGCGGTTCTCGCCGACCCCGCTCATGGCCTGGCGGCCGGTGCAGGCGACCGGCGACCTGTCCTACTCGATGTACCTGTGGCACTGGCCGCCCCTGATCCTGCTGCCGGAGATCCTCGGTCACGAGCTGGGGCTGGGGCCTCGCCTGGGCATCCTCGTCGGCACCTTCGCGCTCGCGTGGCTGACGATGCGACTGGTCGAGAACCCGATCCGCTTCGGCACCCGCGGCGGCATCCGGCGGCCCGCCGTGACGGGGGTGCTCTCGCTCGCCGCGGCCTCGGTGGTCGTGGCGGTCGCCGTCTTCGGCTGGCACACCGGGCGGGCCGAGGAGCTGCGCGCCCAGGCCCTGACGGCCCGCGTCAATGCCGACCTGCCGGACTGTTTCGGCGCGGCGTCGATGCCTCCGGCCGGCCCGTGCGAGAACCCCGCACTGGCCACGATGCGCATTCCCGCCGGACCGGACGTCGGCCGTGACTTCGGCGGCCATCCCGAATGCTGGGTCGGCAATCTCGAGGACCGGTTGAAGCCCTGCGAGTTCGGTGACGTGACCGACCCGGCGATCCCGCACGTCGTGCTGCTCGGCGATTCGCACGCCCGGGCCATGCTGCCGGCGTTCCTGAGGCTGGCCGAGATCGGCGAACTGTCCGTGACGACGCAGCTCAAGGGTGGATGCGCCTGGTCGGCCGACCTGCCCGCCCGCACCGCCGTCCCCGAGGTGCTCCAGACCTGTCCGGCGTGGCGGGATCGGGTCGACACCTGGCTCGAGCAGCACCACGACGAGGTCGACGTGGTCGTCACGACGGGCTACGCGCGCAACCTCGCCGGCTCGAGTGCGGAGCAGGCGCAGGCCTTGGCGGAGGCGTGGCGCGTGGCGACGGATCTGGGGATCCCCGTGGCGGCGATCTCGGACGGACCGGTGAACGCGTCGCCACCGGCGCAGTGCCTCGACCGCCATGACACGTGGGACGAGACGACGTGTTCGGTCGCGCGCGCCGACGCCTTCCCGTACGGCGACCCCTTCGGCGAGGCGGCGCAGGAACTGCCGGGCGCCGTCGGGATCGACATGACCGACTTCTACTGCCTGCCCAAGGTGTGTCCCGCGATGATCGGCGGAGTGAACGTCCATCGCGACCAGCACCACCTGACGGCCACGTTCACGCGCACGCTCGCGCCCTTCCTCTGGGCCCGCATCTCCGAGGCGGTGTGGCACCGCGAATAGCAGGGAGTTCACGCACTACCCTGCTCGACATGGACGAGCCCTCGAGTGCGACCACGGCGACGGACGGCCGGTCCTCGTACTGGAACTCCTACTACGGCAGCGTGGGGGCGACGTTGCAGTTGCCCTCGCAATTCGCGACGTTCGTGGCCGGCGAGATCGGCGAGTCGGCCCGCGTCGTCGAACTGGGGTCGGGGTCGGGCCGGGACGCGCTCTTCTTCGCCACGTACGGCCACAGCGTGATCGGCGTCGACCAGTCGGTCGAGGCCGTCGCCCTGTGCTCGGGCCTGGCGCAGGAACGCGGGCTCGACGCCACCTTCCTCGCGTCGCCGATCGACGCCTTCGACCTGCCCGAGCAGATCGGCACCAGCGACCGACGCACCGTGGTGTACGCCCGCTTCTTCCTGCACGCCGTCACCGACGTGGAGGAGTTGGCACTGCTCCGTCTCGCGGCGGCCGTCACCCGTCCGGGCGACCGACTGGCGCTGGAATATCGCACCGATCGCGACGCGTCCGGCACGAAGGTGACCGGAGCCCACTACCGGCGATTCGTCCGCCCCGCCGATTTCCACGCCCACGCGGTGACCCACGGTTTCGGCGTCGACTACGAGGTGCAGGGATTCGGATTCGCGAAATACAAGGACGATGACGCTTTCGTCGCCCGGGACCTGCTGACGCGCAGATGACCCAGATCGACGACGATGCGCTCGCGGTGTTCGAGGAGACCCTCAGGCTGGTGGCCACGGCGCTCCCGGAACTCGCACTCCTGACATCGGGCGGCGAATACGTCGTGCCCGTCGACGGTGCAGCGGGCGCGATCACGGGCGTGCGGCTGGACCAGCCCGCGCGACTTCCGATCCTGCTCACCCGCGTGGGCGTCGCCGGCGAGCAGCCGGCGCCCGACCAGGTGTCGATCGCGGCGCACGGTTGGTACCGGGGCGAGATGCCGGATCCGGGCGACCTGATGACGTCGGGCCACGCCGCCCTCGCGGTGACCACGACACCGCCGGCCGGCCACGGCGCGTGGATCGAGTTGACGTGGACCGAGCCCGTGCTGGCGTCGGGCGTCGTCCTGGCGAACAACGTCGGCAGCGACAGCCAGTTGGCCGCGGGGCTCCGCGTCTCGGTCCGGACCGCCGACGGCGACTGGACGCAGGTCCTCGACAGCGGTCAGCGGTTCGCCCAGTGGCGAGCGTCCCGCGCCGAGGAGCTCACGTCCCGACATCCGCAGGATCCGGAGCTGGTGTTCCTCGACGATCTGCTGCTCGGCGCGGTCGCCGGTGAGTACCCGGAAGCCCGCCAGGGCATCTCCAAGCGCAGGCCGAAGGTGGGCATCGAGCGCATCGGGGCCCTGCGCCGTGCGGCGAACGCGGAGTTGCTCGCTGCACGTCGTCGGGAGTGGACGGTGCACGGGATCCATCGCTCCTTCCGGTTCTGGACCCTGGAGGAGAAGCGGTCCTACGTCCGCTACGCGGCCGATGTCGCGCGGGACGTCGCCACGCTGACGCCGAACGTCTGTTTCGGTTTCGGTGCGACGCTCGCCGTCGTGCGGGAGAACGACCTGATCCCGCACGACGACGACCTCGACCTGATCGTCTCCTTCGAGAGGAGCGAGGCCGCGGACCTACCCGCGGCCCTCGCCCTGCTCGCCGAGCACCTGACGTCGCTCGGCTACACCGTGGTCGGTGAGTTCTTCGCCCATCGCCACGTGCGTGCGCCGAGCGGCGGCAAGAAGATCGACGTGTTCGTCGGACTCTTCGACGGCGACGAGGTGTCGTGGTATCCCGGTCCACGCCAGGCGCTGAAGCGGGCCGACGTGTTCCCGACGTCGACGGGATCGGTGTTCGGCATCGACGTTCCCCTGCCGGCGTCACCCGAGACCTACCTCGCCTCGCAGTACGGGCCCGACTGGCGGATCCCGAACCCGGAATTCCGCCACAACTGGGCGCGTGCCGGATACAAGGACCAGTCCGGCGTCGTCACGAAGCCGGCCCCGAAGCCCGCCGCTCCGCCAGCGCCGCGGCCGACCCTCGCCCGGCGGATTGCGCGGCGTCTGAGGAGGGAGCTCAGGTCCCGGTTCGGTCGGTGATCGCCGCGACGGTGCGGTATCGCGGGCAGGGGAGCGGGTCTCTCGATTTTGTGAAAGCGTTCCCAAACTCTTAGACTGTCGGCGCGCCGTCGGGCTGTTCAGGCCTGAAATCATGCGGCGTAGGAGCATCGTGACCATACTTCGCAGCCCGGCCGGGATCCCCGACGCCACCGTCGCCCGGCTTCCGCTGTATCTGCGGGCGCTCGACGAGCTCGCCGATCAGGGAACCGGCGTGTGCTCCTCCGAACACCTCGCCACCGCCGCCGGAGTCAACTCCGCCATCGTCCGCAAGGACCTGTCGCACCTCGGTTCGTACGGCACCCG
Source organism: uncultured Aeromicrobium sp. (assembly GCA_964464335.1). Lineage (GTDB taxonomy): Bacteria > Actinomycetota > Actinomycetes > Propionibacteriales > Nocardioidaceae > Aeromicrobium. The sequence goes on along the minus strand of CAYXFT010000058.1, from coordinate 3,640 downwards.
CGGTGTCGGCTACGAGGTCACCTTCCTGGCCGAGCGCATCGCGCAGGTCGTCGGCCAGACCCGCCCGTGGCCCGTGGTCATCGTCGGCGCCGGCCATCTGGGTTCCGCGCTCGCCGCCTACCAGGGCTTCGCCGCGCGCGGGGTCATGGTCGCCGCGGTCGTCGACGCCGATCCCGACCTGATCGGCACCGAGGTCGGTGGCAACGAGGTCCGCGCGATCGCCGACCTCGCCGCCGTGGTGCACGAGCACGCGGTGTCGCTCGCGATCATCGCCACCCCGCCGGCCGCCGCGCAGGGCGTCGCCGATGCGCTCGTCGCCGCCGGGATCGAGAGCATCCTGAACTTCGCGCCGACCGCGCTCAAGGTCCCCGACGGTGTCGACCTGCGCCAGGTCGACGTCGCCGCCGAACTGCAGATCCTCGGCTACCACGCCCACCGCCGTGCCGGTGCCTCCGACGAGGAGGTGACGGCATGAGCGTTTTGGTTCTGGGGCTGTCGCACCGTTCGGCACCCGTCGACCTGCTGGAGCAGGTCTCGCTCGACACCGATGCGGCCGTCAAGCTGTCGCACCAGGCGCTCGACGTGGCCGCCGTCAGCGAGTCGGCCGTCATCTCCACGTGCAACCGCGTCGAGGTGTACGTCGAGGCCGAGCGCTTCCACGGCTCGGTCGAGGAGGTTGCGCAGCTGCTCGCCGACCACGCCGGGCTGTCCCGCGACCTGCTGCTGCCGCACGTGTACGTGCACTACGACGAGGCCGCCGTCGCCCACCTGTTCCGGGTCGCCGCGGGACTCGACTCGATGATCCTGGGCGAGAGCCAGATCCTCGGCCAGGTGCGCGAGGCGCTGCATCGCGCGCAGGCCGAGTCGACCGTCGGCACCAGCCTCAACGCCCTGTTCCAGCAGGCGCTGCGGATCGGCAAGCGGGGCCACGCCGAGACCGACATCGACCAGCTCGCTCCGTCGATCGTCACCGCCGCGTTCGACGCCGCCGGTGCCGCGATCGACCCGCAGGCCCGGTTCCTGGTCGCCGGCGCGGGCACGATGAGCCTGCTCGCCGTGCGCACCCTGATCGAGCAGGGCGTCGAGCCCACCCGCATCTGGGTCGCGAACCGCACCTTCCAGCGGGCGTTCGAGCTCGTCGCGGGCTACGGCGTCAGCGCGGTGCGGTGGGAGTCCCTCGACGTCGAGCTCATGGCCGCGGACGTGCTCATCACCTGCACGGGTGCCGCCGGCGTGGTCTTCAACCGCGACCGGATCGCCCGCGCCACCGCCGACGGCCGGACGATGACCGTCATCGACCTCGCGCTGCCACGCGACGTGGCCGCCGAGGTGCGCGACGTCCCGGGCGTGACCGTGATCGACCTCGAGGTGCTCGCCGACCGCGCCTCCGGCGATTCGGTGGCCGAGGACGTCGAGCAGGTCCGCGGGATCGTCGAGTCCGAGGTGAACGCGTTCCTGTCCGGTCGCATGCAGGCCAAGGTCACGCCCACCGTCCGGGCCCTGCGCAGCATGGCCACCGAGGTCGTCGCCGGCGAGGTCGGCCGCCTCGAGTCGCGACTGAGCGGACTCGACGAGGCCCAGTTCGAAGAGGTCCGCCGAGCCCTGCACCGCGTCGCCGAGAAGCTGATCCACCAGCCGACCGTGCGGGTCAAGGAACTGGTCGAGGGACCCGAGAACCTCACGTACGCCGATGCGCTCGCGCACCTGTTCCAGCTCGATCCGTCCGCCGTCAGTGCCGTCACCCAGCCCGACCGGGGAGGCGACGCCTGATGGTGCTCAAGATCGGAACGCGCGCCAGCGCGCTGGCCACGACCCAGTCGGGTCACGTCGCCGACCGTCTGCGCGAGGTGCACGGCATCGAGGTCGAACTCGTCGAGATCTCGACCGAGGGCGATCGCTCGTCGGCTCCGCTCACCGAGTTCGGTGGCACGGGCGTGTTCGTGGCGGCCGTGCGCGACGCGCTCGCCGCCGGCAGGGTCGACGTGGCCGTCCATTCGCTCAAGGACCTGCCGACCGCACCCGACGCGCGCCTGCTGCTCGCCGCGATCCCGCAGCGCGAGGACCCGCGCGACGTCCTGGTCGCCCGTGACGGACTCACCCTGGGCGAGCTGCCGCGCGCCGCCCGGATCGGTACCGGCAGCCCGCGCAGGATCAGTCAGCTCAACGCCCTCGGGCTCGGTGTCGAGGCCGTCGCCATCCGCGGCAATGTCGACACCCGGATCGCCAAGGTCGCCGCCGGTGAGGTCGACGCCGTGATCCTCGCCCGGGCCGGCCTGCTGCGCCTCGGTCGCGCCGACGAGGCCACCGAGGTCATCGACCCGATCCAGATGCTTCCCGCTCCCGGTCAGGGAGCCCTCGCCTGCGAGTGCCGCGCCGACGACGTCGCGACCGCTCGCCTCCTGTCCGTGCTCGACGACTCCGACACCCGGGTCGCCGTCACGGCAGAACGCACCCTCCTCGCCACCCTCGAGGCTGGATGCAGCGCACCCGTCGGAGCGCTCGCCGACGTCGTCTGGGGGGACGACGGAGACGAACTCTGGTTGCGCGCCGTCGTCGGAGACCTCTCCGGCGCACCTGCCATTCGTCGTTCCGCCTCCGGTTCTCCTGCCGAAGCCGCCGCCCTCGGGGTGCGGCTCGCACGGGAGATGCTCGAGGACGGTGCCGACCACATCATGTCGTCCGAGGGAGTCGCCTCGTGACGTCCGCCCAGAAGGGAACAGGCAAGAGAGTGTCCACCACTTCCGTCATGCCCACGTCCACCACCGCGTCTGCCGCTCGCGCCTCTGCGGGTCGAGTCAGTTTCGTCGGTGCCGGTCCCGGTGACGCCAGTCTGCTGACGGTGCGTGCCGCCGAGCTGCTCGCCGAGGCCGACATCGTGATCCTGGAGTCCCCCGAGCAGGCCGCACTGGTCACCAACGGAGCCGAGATCGTCGAGGGCGGCACCACCGCCGACGGCGAGCTGCTCACGCACGCTGCGCGCGGCAAGCTCGTGGTCAAGCACGCCAAGGGCGGTGCGCACGTCGTCCGTCTCATGGTCGGCGATCCGTTCACCTACGCCACCGGTCCCGAGGAGGCGCAGGCCTGCGTCAAGGCCGGTATCGCGTTCGAGGTCGTGCCCGGCATCTCGTCGGTCTCCGCGGTCCCGGCCTACGCCGGCGTCCCGCTGACTGACAAGCAGCACCGCGAGTTCAAGGTCCTCAGTGTCGGAACCGCCACGATCGACTGGTCCGAGGCCGCGCGTCACGACACGCTCGTCCTGCTCTCGGCCGTCAACCGCATCGCCGAGGTCGCCGACGGTCTCGTCGCGGCCGGCCGTGACGCGAAGACGCCGGTCGCGATGACCCGGCTCGGCACCACCACCCGCCAGGAGACGGTCGTCTCCACACTGGCCGACATCGCCGACGATGCCGCCGCGGCTCAGATGACGCCCCCGGCGATCGTCGTGGTCGGCGACGTCGTCGCGATGCGCGACACGCTGTCGTGGTTCGAGACCAAGCCCCTGTACGGCTGGCGCGTGCTCGTGCCCCGCACCAAGGAGCAGTCCGAGTCCCTCGCGGGTCGCCTGCGTACGTACGGTGCGGTCTCCGAGGAGGTCCCGACCATCTCGGTCGAGCCGACGCGCAACCCCCAGCAGATGGAC
>CAYXFT010000057.1:14667-15154 GCA_964464335.1 uncultured Aeromicrobium sp. | reverse complement strand
ACCGGCATGGGCGGCGGCCACGACGAGCGCGAGCAGACGCTCAACCAGTTGCTCGTCGAGATGGACGGCTTCGACGTGCGCGGCGGAGTCATCCTGATCGCCGCGACGAACCGCCCCGACGTGCTCGACCCCGCGCTGCTGCGCCCGGGCCGTTTCGACCGCCAGATCGCGGTGGAGGCCCCCGACCTGGCCGGCCGCACCCAGATCCTCAAGGTGCACGCCCGCGGCAAGCCCATTGCGCCCGGCGTCGACCTCGAGGCCGTCGCGCGTCGCACCCCCGGGTTCAGCGGCGCCGACCTGGCCAACGTCCTGAACGAGGCCGCGCTGCTCACCGCGCGTGGTGCCGCCACGACGATCGACAACGCGGCCCTGGACGAGGCCATCGACCGCGTGATCTCCGGCCCGCAGAAGCGTTCGCGACTGATGAACCAGCACGAGCGCCTCGTCACCGCCTACCACGAGGGCGGCCACGCCTTGGTGGCCGCGG
>CAYXFT010000057.1:301-14657 GCA_964464335.1 uncultured Aeromicrobium sp. | reverse complement strand
ACCCGGGCCGAACTGCTCGACAAACTCGCCTACATGCTCGGTGGCCGTGCGGCCGAGGAACTGGTCTTCCACGACCCCACCACGGGTGCCGGCAACGACATCGAGAAGGCCACGAGCCTGGCTCGCGCGATGGTCACGCAGTACGGCATGAGCGAGAAGATCGGCGCCGTCCGGTTCGGCGAGGACAACGGTCAGCCGTTCCTGGGCCGTGACATCGGCCACTCGCGCAACTACTCCGAGGAGGTCGCCGGGACGATCGACGAGGAGATCTCGACACTCATCGCGAAGGCCCACCAGGAGGCGTTCGACATCCTGGTCGACAACCGCGACGTCCTCGACTCGCTCGTCGTCGAACTGATGGAGAAGGAGACGCTCGACAAGGCGCAGGTCGCCCGGATCTTCGAGCCCCTGCGGCGTCGCGAGATCCGCCCGGCCTGGACCGGCTCGGACAGCCGCACTCCGTCCGCGCTGCCGCCCGTGGAGGTCCCGCACCGCAACGGCGCCAGCGCCGACGTGTCGGGTCCCGAGGAGGGCATCGTGGTCGGTCCCGACTCCGGTCCCGACGCCCCGCCGATCGACCAGCCCCAGCCCGGCGAGTCATGACGGTCGACCAACCGCGTGCCGAGGCCGCCGTCCGGGAACTCCTCGCCGCGATCGGCGAGGACCCCGAGCGTGACGGCCTGCAGGCGACCCCCGCTCGGGTTGCCCGCGCGTACGCCGAGCTGCTCGGTGGCTACGACCAGGACGCCCGCGAGGTGCTCTCGGCCGTGTTCGAGGTCGGCCACCGCGAACTGGTCCTGGTCAAGGACATCGAGGTGTGGAGCCTGTGCGAGCACCACATGGTGCCGTTCTTCGGCGTCGCCCACATCGGCTACATCCCCGCTGAGCAGGGCCACGTGACGGGCCTGTCCAAGCTGGCGCGACTCGTCGACGTCTACGCGCGCCGCCTGCAGGTCCAGGAGCGCCTGACCACCCAGATCGCCGAGTCGCTCGTCGAGGTGCTCGAGCCGCAGGGCGCCATCGTGGTGATCGAGGCCGAGCACCTGTGCATGACGATGCGGGGGGTCCAGAAGGCCGGCGCACGCACGATCACCAGCGCGGTCCGCGGCCAGTTGCTCGACCCGACGACGCGCGCCGAGGCCATGAACCTCATCACCGGCTGACCCGTATGGTGCCGCTCCCGACACCCGGCCTGCCGCAGGACCGGTGCGTGGTCATGGGGGTCGTCAACGTCACGCCCGACTCGTTCTCCGACGGCGGCCGGTGGTTCGATCCCGGTCAGGCCGCCGAGCACGGCCTCGAGCTCGTGCGGCGCGGTGCCGACCTCGTCGACGTCGGTGGCGAGTCCACCCGGCCCGGCGCCATGCCGGTCGACCGTGACGAGGAACTGCGCCGGGTCGTCCCGGTCGTGCGCAGGCTCGCCGACGCGGGCGTCCTCGTCTCGGTCGACACGATGTGGGCGCGCACGGCCGAGCAGGCGCTCGAGGCCGGCGCGGCGATCGTCAACGACGTCTCCGGCGGGCGTGCCGACGCGGCCATGGTGCCGCTCGTGGCGCAGGCCGACGTCCCGTTCGTCGTGATGCACTGGCGCGCCCACTCCGCGCAGATGGACCAGCACACCGACTACGCGGACGTCGTCGAGGACGTGATCGCCGAACTGGTCACCCAGCGCGATGCCGTGCTCGCGGCGGGGCTCGATCCGGCCCGGGTCGTCCTCGACCCGGGGCTGGGCTTCAGTAAGACCGGCGACCAGAACTGGACGCTGCTGGCGCACCTCGACCGCTTCGTCGAGCTCGGCCATCCGCTGCTGGTCGCCGCGAGCCGCAAGGGCTTCCTGGGAGCCGTCCTGGCCGACGAGGTCGGTCCGCGCCCCGTCGACGACCGCGAGGCCGCCACGACGGCGCTCACGGCGCTCGCGGCCGCTGCGGGCGCCTGGGGCGTCCGCGTGCACGACCCGAAGGCCAGCGCCGACGCGATCCGCGTCGTCTCACGGCTGGAACAGGAGACCGCCGATGGCTGACGTCCTCGCCACCCACCGGGCCTTCTACGACGCGGTCGAGAGCGGCGACGCCGACCTGATGGCGTCGCTGTGGGTCGACGACGTGGCCACCACGTGCGTGCACCCCGGTGCCAAGCCCTTGACGGGCACGGGCCCGATCCTGCGCTCGTGGACCGTGCTGATGGCCGGGGTCGGCTACATCCAGTTCTTCCTCACCGACGTCGAGGTGACACTGCTGCCGGCGGACGATCCGCAGACCGCGATCGTCGTCTGCGCCGAGAACATCCTGTCCGACGCCGGCTCGGTCGAGTCCTTCAGCGGCGGCACGGCGGTGTGCACGAGCATCCTGGTCCGGCACGGCGGTGGCTGGCGGTTCTGGGCGCGACACGCGTCCCCGATCATCGAGGTGGAGGCCTGATGAGCACGCACGACGGCGACCGGATCGAGCTGAAGGGCCTGTCCGCGGTCGGGTACCACGGCGTTTTCGAGCACGAACGACGCGAGGGCCAGACGTTCGTCGTCGACATCGTGCTCTCGGTCGACCTCGAGCCGGCTGCGACCTCGGACGACCTGACCCGTACCGTTCACTACGGCGAACTGGCCGAACAGGTCCACGCCGCCATCACGGGGGACCCGGTGGATCTCATCGAGACCTTGGCCCTCCGTATAGTGAACGTGTGTCTGGGTCATGAGCCCGTCCGCTGGGTCAGCGTGACGGTGCACAAGCCCGAGGCGCCGATCGAAGTGGCGTTTGCGGACGTCGCCGTGACGATGGAGCGGAGGAAGCAGTGACCGAATCACCCACGCCCTACGAGCTCGACGCGGACACGATGACCGGGGGGATGCGACCGATTCGACAGGCAGTGCTGTCGATCGGGTCGAACCTCGGTGATCGTGCCGGGCGGCTGCAGGGAGCCGTGTCGGCCCTCGAGGACACCCCCGAGGTCACGGTGGTCGCTGTCTCATCGGTCTACGAGACCGAGCCGCTCGAGACGCCCGCAGGCTCCGACCAGTTCCTGAACGCGGTCATCCTCATCGACACGACCCTGACGGTGCACACGCTGCTCGACCGGGCCATGGCGATCGAGGATGCGTTCGAGCGTGAGCGCAGCGTGCCCGGTGCGCCGCGCACCCTCGACGTCGACGTGATCGTCGTGGGCGACCGCATCGCCGCTGACGAGACCCTGATCCTGCCGCACCCGCGTGCCCATGAGCGCGGCTTCGTGCTGGTCCCGTGGCTCGAGATCGATCCCGAGGGCGAGATCCCCGGGCACGGTTTCGTCGCGGACCTGATCTCCGGCGTGGACACGTCCGGAGTGACCAAGCGCGAGGACATCGAGATCATCCTGTGATCGTGAGATGAGGCCCGCCCGTCGCACGTCACCGTTCTTCGTCGCGGTCATCGTGGCGACGGGGCTGGTCGTGGGGCGGCTGCTGCCGCCCCTCACGGTCCGGTTGGACAGCGCCACGCCACCCGTCCCCGGCTGGGGTGCCGCGGTCGTCCTGGTGTGCGGCGCGGTCGCCGTCGGTGCCGTCGCGTGGGCCACGTGGCAGAACATCCACCGGCGCCATCGCGTGATCGCGACCGATCACGCGATCCGGCTGCTGGCCCTGGCCAAGGCCTCGATCACCGTCGGCGGCGTGTTCGCGGGCGGCTACGCCGGCTACGCGTTGGCGTACCTCGGTGCCAGCAGCGATCTGGGCCATGATCGCTTCTGGCGCTCGGCGGCGGCGTCGGCCGCCGCCGTCGCGTTGCTGGTCGCCGGGCTCGTGCTGGAGTGGGCCTGCAAGCTGCCGTCCGACGGTGAGGACGAGGAGAAGACCTCGGCCGACGCCGATCCGTCCCCGGCCTGACCGGGGACGAGCCGGTCAGCGCCGCGGGAACCACCGACGCGAGGGCAACTCCTGCTGCCACGTCGCGTTGTGCCACGTCAGCAGCAACCGTTCCCGCCCGCCGCGGGGGTATGCCCGTGCGCGCACGGTCCACTCCGCGCCGTCCCGCGTGACCGAGTCCGTCAGGTCGGTCGGCGCGTCGTCGCCGTCGTGCCAGCCCTGCCATCGCACGACCACGTCGTCGAGGTCGCCGTCGCCGGTGACGCGCACCCGCGCCACCCGTCCGGAGATCCGGGCCGCGACGTCGGCGAGGTGGACGCGCGACGCCTTCCGGGCGAGGGCGTCGGCACCGACCTGCGCCCACGCGGCAAGGAACGAGTCGTCGCCGTGTGCCACCGCTCCGGCGCGGGCGGGAGCGCGCATCGCCTCCAACCGCGGCCGGTCGGCCAACAGGTCGAGCGTGGCTCGTGCCAGTGCTCCAGCGTCGCCGGCCGGGACCAGCACGCCGTCGACACCGGAGTCGATCTGTTCGGCGGGGCCGTAGGGGACGTCGAACGCCAGCACGGGGCATTCGCGCATCCGGGCCTCGATGACGAACAGGCCGAAACCCTCGAACCGGCTCGTCAGCCACGCCAGGTCGGCGCTCCACAACTGGTCGGCGGCGTGCGGGTCATGACCGTGGAACACGACCCGATCGGCGACGCCCCGAGCGGCGGCCAGGTCCTTCAGCGCGGCTTCCTCGTCGCCGTCGCCGTAGATCTCCAGGGTCGCCGTCGCGTTCTCCGGGGCGACCAGGGCGAAGGCCTCGATCGCGAGGTCGAGTTGCTTCTGCGGGTGCAGCCGGGCGATCACGACGATGCGTCCCGGCACCCGCTCGGGGCGCACGGCGGGCGGCTCGACGAGGTCGGCGGGGTTGGTCACGACGTGGAACTGGTCGAGGTCGCCGAACCGCCTCCGCAGGTCGCTGCGCTGCCGCTCGGTGAGCGTGTTGAGGGCGTCGAGTCGGTCGACGTGCTCCAGCGACGGCGCGTAGGAGGGCTCGATCGGCGAGTCCCAGCGGCGGGTCCCGCGCACGTGCGGGTTGTGCACCTGGTGCATCAGCATGATCCGCGGGTCGTCCAGCAGGCCCAGTTCCTCGGCGACGAAGCGGCTGTCGCTGACGAGGAACACCGGGCCGTCGGCGGGCACGACCTGCCGGGTCCACCAGCGCCACAGGTCGCCGAGACCGTCACCGGCCAGGACGACCCGGCCGTCGCGGTCGAGCACGCGGGTCGGGCCGGCCATCTCGTCCGCCGGGGTGACGGCGTAGACCGATCCGTCGCGGCGCAGGTACTCCCATGCGACCTCGGTGCCGGACGCGTCGAGCAGTCGTCGTCGCCACGCGTACCCGTCCTCGACGTCCTCGTGCGCCCGGCCGTCGTGCGGGGTGCCGGGTCCGAGGGTCGGCAGTCCCGCGAGGTCGCGCTCCCGCAGGTCCTCGTGCAGGTTGAGCAGGCGACTGTCGGGCCGCAGCAGTCCGTCGGCGAGCAGTCCCGCGCGGATCGGCTCGTACGAGGGCACCGGGTTGTAGGTCAGGATCGGGAAGTCGAGGCCGGCCGCGAGGAAGAGCCGGTGGCGCAGCAGCACCATCCGGGTCTGGCCGCCGGCGCCGAGCCGGACGTTGCCCACGACCGAGAACCAGGCTCCCGCGGGGAACCGGGGGTCCGGCTCGCGCGGCGCAGCAGCGGTTCCCGACACGCGGCGAGCGTATAGCATCGACGCCGTCCGGGACGTACGGAGAAGGTGCGGGTGGCATGGGCAAGTGGCAGTCGTTGACGCGGCGCGTGCGGGGGCTGACGACGGGTCCTGCCGAGCCCCTCGACGTCCTCGCCCGCGACCTGCCGAAACTCGTCCGGCGCCTGCCGAAGGACCGTGACGGCAGCATCGAGGCCGACCTCGCGACCCGCCTGCCGGGCCTGCTCGCCGGGGTCGACCGCGCCGCCCTCACGCGGCGGATTCCGTCGTGGGCGAAGGTCGCGCTCCACCACCTCGAGGCGGGCGACCACGACGCCCTGCACGCGGCGATCAACCGTGGGCTGCTCGACGTGCGTCAGCACGACACGTCGGTCGAGGCGGGCGAGCCGGTCGCGCACCTGCCCGGGTGGGACGATCCGGCGATCCCGCGCGAGACCTTCGTGCTGGCCGACTCCGAGACCCGCTTCGCCGGCGAGGTCGTCCGGGCACGGGTCGTCGGCGACCGGGTCGAGGCCGTCCTGCGGGCCGGTTTCGCCCACATCGACACCGACGAGCGGCCCGAGCTCACGGTCCGCACCGCCGGCGTGACCGCCACGTACTCCGGCGAGACCTCCGGTCACCGTGGTGGGGACGCCACGTGGCGCGAGACGTACGACCGCAGTACGTGGACCATCGACGTCGCCCTCTCGCGGCTCGGGCCGGAGCAGGCGCTCGAGCTCGAGCTCGAGGTCAGCCTCGCCGGGCGCACCGCGGTCGGCCGGGTCGAACTCGTCGCCACCCCGGACCCCCACGGTCCGGCCGTCGACCGGATCGCGATCGAACGCGGCGCGATCATCGTCGAGGGGCGCGGCCTGAGCGCCGCCCCGACCCTGGAGTCGGCGGCGGTGTCCCTGAGGGCGACGGAATTCACCCACCTCGGCTCGCGGTTCCGAGCGGAGTTCCCGACGACCGCCGACCGCTGGGGTCGCGGACCGCTGCCCCTGCCGCTCGGCGAGTACGTCGTGGTCGCGGCGGACGAGCCGTTGCCGATGGCGGCCGACCTCGCCGGCTGGCCCACGGACCTCGAGGACGGCCCGCTCGTCGGCCACACGACCGACGTCGGTCTGCGGCTGATCAAGCCGCGCCGCCGCGACGAGAACACGATGTGGGGTCAGCGTGCCCTGCGCGCCGCCTACGTCGACGCCCAGAGCGTCGCCAACCAGGAGGCCGTGCTGTTCCAGTGCTACTGGGCCGAGGTCGCCACGGACAGCCAGGCCGCGATCCATCGCGTACTGCGCCGTCGCTCGAATCTGCGGCTCTACTGGGGCGTGCTCGACCATTCCGTCCCGCTGCCGGAGGGGGCGACGCCGGTCGTGGCGGGCTCGCGCGAGTGGTACGCGGCCTTGGGCAGCGTCCGCTACCTCGTGAAGAACACCGAGGTCGGCGCCTACACGAAACTGCGGCCCGGGCAGGTCTACCTGCAGACGTTCCACGGCCAGCCGTTCAAGCAGATGGGCCGCGCCGACTTCGCGCGCACGATGGCGCCCTGGAAGGCCGAGTACGAGGCCACGGAGCGCCGGTCGGCGTTCTGGGACGTGATCAGCCTGCCGTACCCCGAGGCGGCGGAGTTCTACCGCGAGGCGTACGGCTGGCAGGGCCCTGCGTTCGACCACGGCCTGCCGCGCACCGACGGCCTGCTCGCCGCCGACGCGGCGGACGTGCGTGCGGCGACGCGTCGGTTGCTGGGGATCCGCGACGACCAGGTCGCGATCCTGCACGCGACCACGTGGCGCGACGATCTCTCGCAGGGCGGCAACACGTCGCAGGACCCGGGATTGCTGGACGTCCGCGCCCTGGCCCGCAGCCTCGGGGACCGGTTCGTCGTGCTCCAGCGCAGCCACCACTCGGTCGCCCGGTCCGAGCAGCGTCACGGCAGCGGTGGCGGAGTCATCGACGTCACCGACCACCCGGAGATCAACGACCTCGTGCTGGCCTCCGACCTGGCCGTCCTCGACTACTCGTCGCTGCGGTTCGACTACGCGATCACGGGCAAGCCGATGGTGTTCTTCGTGCCCGACCTCGACCGGTACGCCGGCGAGGTGCGCGGGTTCCTGTTCGACTTCGCCGAATCGGCGCCCGGCCCGCTCGTGGACGACGCACGCGACCTGCCGGCCCTGCTGCGGGACACGTCGTGGGCCGCCGACCACGCCGACGCCTACGTCGCGTTCAACGAGCGCTTCAACCGCTTCCACGACGGCCACGCCGCCGAGCGCGTCGTCGACGCCCTGCTCGGGTGGAACGCGTGAACGTGTTCCGACGCCGGCCCACACCTCCCGAGCCGCTGCTCAGCGTCGTCGTGCCGGTGTTCAACGTCCAGCAGTACGTGGCGGAGTGCCTCGAGTCGCTGCTCGCCGACGCCGATCTGGCGTTGCAGGTGGTCGTCGTCGACGACGGGTCACCGGACGGCAGCGCGGCCGTCGCCCGGAAGTTCGCCCGGCGCGACCGGCGAGTCGCGGTCGTGGTGCGCGAGAACGGTGGCCTCAGCGCCGCACGCAACACCGGCGTCGAGCACGCCACTGCGCCCTACTTGACGTTCGTCGACTCCGACGACCGGGTGAACGCGGGGGGCCTCAGATCTGCGGTCGAGTCGCTCGAGCGCAGCGACGCGGACTACGCCCTGCTGCCCTACCAGCAGTTCCGTGCGCAGGGCGACGTCGACGACGTGCCGCCGTGGGTCGCCCGGATCTACCCTTCCGAGATCACGACGGTCACCGCGCACGAGCACCCGGAGTTGTTGGCGCAGGCGACCGCGTGGTCGAAGGTCTACCGACGCTCGTTCTGGGACGACGCGAGGCTGACGTTTCGCGAGGGCGTGCTCTACGAGGACCAGGAGGTCACCGCCCGCGCATTCGCCGCCGCCGGCCGGGTCGACCTGGTTCCCGTCCACACCTACTTCTGGCGAGTGCGCGCAGGCTCGATCACGCGCGAGGCGTCGGCCCGCTCCATCGGCGCGTTCTTCGACGCCGTCGGTCTCGCCCTCGTGGCGCTGTCCGAGGTGCCCGGTGCGCGCGCGGCGCGTGCCTCGCAGGTGCTGTCGAACGACGTGCCGCGCTACCTGCGGGCGTTGACGAAGGTCGACGACGAGGGGTACCGGGACAGACTTCTCGCCGGCGCCACGACCCTGCTGAAGGAACCGGATCTCGACCTGTCGGAGGCCCCCGCCGAGGCCCGCGTCGTCTACGCGCTGCTGCGGGCCGGCCGCGACGGGGACGTGCCCGTCTTCGTCGCGCAGGGCGGCCTCGATCTGGCTTCCCTGCGGTCCGACGAGGTCGACGGCCAGCCGGCGCTGGTCTTCCCGTTCGCCGGTGAGGTGCCCGACGAGGCGCGCATCCTCTCGGAGCGCCAGACGCCGCTCGACGTGCGCGTGACCCGCGCCGCCGCGACGGACGACGGCGTCGAGCTCTCGGTGCTGGCCTACCTGCGCCACGTCGACGGCCCGCCGGAGTCGGCGCGAGCCTGGTGGGTCGAGGACGGGTTCGAGGACGAGGAGCTGACCGTCGAGGCGTCGCCGGAGTTCGTCGGACATCGTCTGCGCACCACCCGCGCCGGCAACGAACAGGCGACATGGCGTATCCGCGGTCCGCTGCCGCCTCGCGGGGGACTGCTCCGGATCGAGGTGCGCCACGGCCGCCGGGAGGGCTCGACCGTGCTGGCGCCGCCGGAGCTGCCCCCCGAGCCTGACGGCCCCGGACCGACCGCCACCGAGGTCACCGACGGGGGCGTTCTGGTCGACGGCGTCCGAATCCCCTTGCCGGCGGCCGCGGGCGAGCATGTGGTGGCGGCCCAGGTGTCGTCCGCACTCGCCGGGCGCCTCCCGATCGACCTCGACCGCGGGTGGCTCGGCCTCGACGACGGCCGCCTCGTCTGGCATCGCCTCCCCGACGTCCCCCGCGAACAGCTCACCGTCTGGTGGCAGCGCGACCACGGCACCGCCGGGGCGGTGAGTTAGCCACCATCGACGCCGCTCGGGTGGTGGCTGTCACACCGCCCCCGGCGGTCAGCGGGCGAGCAGGCGCAGCAGGTAGTCGCCGTAGCCGCTCTTCACGAGCGGGTGGGCCAGTGCCTCCAGTTCGGAGTCCGACAACCAGCCCTGGCGCCATGCGATCTCCTCGGGGCACGAGACCTTGAGGCCCTGCCGCTTCTCGATCGTGCGGACGAACGCCCCGGCGTCGGCGAGGTCGTCGAACGTGCCGGTGTCGAGCCACGCCGTGCCGCGGGGGAGGACCTCCACCTGCAGCGTGCCCTCGTCGAGGTACGTCCGGTTGAGGTCGGTGATCTCCAACTCGCCCCGGGGCGACGGAGTCAGCGCCGCGGCACGTTCGACGACCGAGTTGTCGTAGAAGTAGAGGCCCGGTACGGCGTAGTTGCTCTTCGGGTGCGCGGGCTTCTCCTCCAGCGAGATCGCCCGGCCCTCGGCGTCGAACTCGACGACGCCGTACGCCGTCGGATCGGCCACCTGGTAGCCGAACACCGCCGCGCCGACCGTGTCGTCGAACCGGTGCAGGCCGGTGCCCAGCCCCGCGCCGTAGAAGATGTTGTCACCCAGCACGAGCGCCGCGCCCTCCGTCCCGACGTGGTCGGCGCCGATGACGAACGCCTGCGCGAGGCCGTCGGGGGAGGGCTGTTGCGCGTACGTCAGGTTGATGCCGAACCGCGAGCCGTCGCCGAGGAGTCGGCGGAACGGTTCCGCGTCGTGGGGCGTCGTGATGACGAGGATGTCGCGGATGCCCGTCGCCATCAGCGTGGACAACGGGTAGTAGATCATCGGCTTGTCGTAGACGGGGACGAGCTGCTTGCTGACGCCCAAGGTGATCGGATGCAGTCGCGAGCCGGTCCCACCGGCCAGGATGATGCCGCGCATGTGAGGCACCATACTGTCCGGCGGCGCTGGTCGGGCCCGCCACGATGCACCGGTACGCTCGGCGCATGCGTCGACTGCTCGTGACCGGGGGCGCCGGGTTCATCGGCTCCAACTTCGTCCACCACGTCGTGGCGCACACCGGTGACCACGTCACGGTCCTCGACAAGCTCACGTACGCCGGCAGCCGCGAGGCGATCGCCGGGCTCCCCGAGGACCGCGTGTCGCTCGTCGTGGGAGACGTCGCCGATGCCGAACTCGTCGGCGCGCTCGTTCCCGAGCACGACGCCGTGGTCCATTTCGCCGCGGAGTCGCACAACGACAACTCGCTCGTCGGACCGCGGCCGTTCCTGGACACCAACATCGTCGGCACCTTCACGCTGCTGGAGGCCGTGCGCACCCACGACGTGCGCTACCACCACATCTCGACCGATGAGGTGTACGGCGACCTCGAACTGGACGACCCCCAGCGGTTCACCGAGTCCACCCCGTACAACCCGTCCAGCCCGTACTCGTCGACGAAGGCCGGTTCCGACCTGCTGGTCCGCGCGTGGGTGCGCTCGTTCGGCGTCCGCGCGACGATCTCGAACTGCTCGAACAACTACGGTCCGTGGCAGCATGTCGAGAAGTTCATCCCGCGTCAGATCACCGGCCTCATCGACGGGATCCGGCCGCGGCTGTACGGCGAGGGCCTCAACGTGCGCGACTGGATCCACGTCGACGACCACAACTCCGCCGTCCTGACGATCCTCGAGTCGGGCCTGCTCGGCGAGACCTACCTGATCGGCGCGGACGGCGAGAAGTCCAACCGTGAGGTCGTCGAGTCGCTGCTGGCGCTGTTCGGTCGCGAGGTCGACGACTTCGACCACGTCACCGACCGGGCGGGCCACGACCTGAGGTACGCGATCGACTCGACGAAGTTGCGTACCGAACTGGGGTGGACGCCCCGGTACTCCGACTTCTCCAGCGGTCTCGAGGCCACCGTCCAGTGGTACCGCGACCACGAGGACTGGTGGCGACCGGTCAAGGCCGCCACCGAGGCCAAGTACGCGGCGCAGGGCCAGTGAGAGGGATCCAGTGACGATGCAGGTCGAGAGCACGCCGATCCCGGGCTTGCTCGTCGTGCGTCCACGGCGACAACCGCGGCTGGTTCAAGGAGAACTGGCAACGCGAGAAGATGGTGGCCGCTGGGCTGCCCGACTTCGGTCCGGTGCAGCAGAACATCTCGTTCAACGGGACCGCCGGCACGATCCGCGGCATCCACGCCGAGCCGTGGGACAAGTACGTCTCGGTCGCGGCCGGCCGGGCCTTCGGTGCGTGGGTCGACCTGCGCGCGGGCGATTCGTTCGGCGCGTCCTTCTGGGTCGAGCTCGATCCCGCGACGGCCGTCTTCGTGCCGCGCGGTGTCGCGAACTCGTTCCAGGTGCTGGAGGACGCCACCGCGTACTCGTACCTCGTCAACGACCACTACCGTCCCGACGCGGTCTACACGAACGTCAACCTGCTCGATCCGACCCTGGCCATTCCGTGGCCGCTCGAGGTCGCCGAGATGTCCGCGAAGGACGAGGGTCATCCGATGCTGGCCGACGTGACGCCGATGGCGCCGCGCCGCACCGTCGTGATCGGCGCGGGCGGTCAGTTGGGCCGGGCGCTCCAGCAGGTCCTGCCCGATGCGGACTACGTCGATCTCCCCGAGGTCGATCTCAGCCGTCCCGAGACGCTGGACTCCGTCGACTGGAATGGTGTCGGCACGATCGTCAACGCCGCCGCGTACACGAACGTCGACGGCGCCGAGACGCCCGAGGGGCGGACCCTGTGCTGGGCGATCAACGTCACCGGCGTGGCCCGGTTGGCGCAGATCGCGATCGAGCGGAACCTGACCTTCGTGAACGTCTCGAGCGACTACGTGTTCGACGGCACGGCCGAGGTCCACGAGGTCGACGAGCCGGTCTCGCCGTTGGGTGTCTACGGCCAGACGAAGGCCGCCACCGAGGCGGTCACGTCGGTCGTGCCCAAGAACTATCTGGTGCGCACCAGTTGGGTCGTCGGCGACGGGGCGAACTTCGTCGACACGATGCGCCGTCTGGCCCGCGACGGCATCTCGCCCAAGGTCGTCGACGACCAGTTCGGCCGGCTGACCCCCGCGTCGGTGCTGGCCGAGGGCATCGTCGACCTGCTGCGCTCCGGCGCGCCGTACGGCGTCCATCACGTCACGGGCCGCGGGCCGGTCGAGTCGTGGGCCGACATCGCCCGCCGCGCCTTCGCCGAGGAGGGCCGCGACCCGGCCGACGTCACCGGCGTCAGCACGCAGGAGTACACCGCCGGCAAACTCACCTCCCCCCGGCCTCGCCACTCGGCCCTGCGTCTGCCGGACTGACAGATTCCCCGGTTGAGTGGGTTCTCTGGCACTTCCTGAGGTTCGTAACCCTCAGCAAGTGACAGCTTCCCCGGTTAACCGGGGAATCTGTACGCTCAACCGGTGGCCCGCACCCTGACCCCCCTCGACCCCGCCGAGTTCGCCGCGATCTGCGCGCGGATCGACGCCGGCGAGGCGGAGCGTGCCGATCTCAAGGCCGCGACCAATCACCTGCTCGCCCTGTTGCAGCGCAAGGCGCCGGGCCACAGCGTCGAGGTGAGGATCCCGCCGTTCGCCGCGATCCAGTGCATCGCCGGCGCCAGTCACACGCGCGGCACCCCGCCGGCGGTCGTCGAGACGGACGCCGAGACGTGGATCGCCCTCGGACGCGGAGTCCTGGCCTGGCCTGACGCGACGGTCCGCGCGAGCGGTGAGCGATCCGATCTCTCGCCGCTGCTGCCGCTCGTCTAGGGTCGGGCGCATGCGTGCTCGTCTTCTCCTCGTTCTCGCCCTCGTCCTGCCGGTCCTCGCTGCCTGTGGCGGCGACGAGCCCAGCAACGATTCCGCTGCCTCGGAGCAGGGCACGTGTGAGTACACGGCGAGCGGATCGGCGGCGAAGGATGCTGAACTGCCGCCGTCCGAGCCGGTGGCCGAGACGTCGATGACCGTAGCGACCAACCGCGGCGACATCGGCCTGACGCTCCTGCCCGACACGGCGCCGTGCACGGTCAACTCGTTCGTCTCACTCGCGGAGCAGGGCTACTTCGACGACACCAAGTGCCACCGGCTGGTTCCCGGTTTCGTGCTGCAGTGCGGTGACCCGTCGGCCACGGGCACGGGCGGCCCGGGCTACTCCTTCGCGGACGAGCTGAGCGGCGACGAGACCTACCCGGCCGGCACACTCGCGATGGCGAACTCCGGCCCCGACACGAACGGCTCACAGTTCTTCATCGTCCTCGAGGACTCCGAGCTGCCGCCCGACTACACGGTCTTCGGCACGGTCGACAGCGCCGGGCTCGACGTCGCGCGCGCGATCGAGGCCGACGGCAACGGCCCCGACGGCGTGGCCCCCGCCGAGGACGTCGTCGTCGAGTCGGTGTCCTGACCCCCCCGACTGGCGCAGAACCGACCGCGAGCGGCGTAAAACGCACGCCACTCGACGCCAGTGGCGTGCGTTTTACGCCGCTCGGCGTCCCCCCGAGCGCGCCGGCCGGCTCAGACCTGACGGGTCGCGTCGGACCAGTACGGCTTGCGCAGGTCGCGCTTGAGGATCTTGCCGGAGGGGTTGCGCGGCAGCGTCTCGATGACGTCGATCGTCCGCGGCACCTTGTAGTGCGCCAGCTGTTCGCGAGCCCACGCGATGATCTCGGCCTCGGTCGCCTCGGCGCCGGGCTTGAGCGCCACGACGGCCTTGACCGACTCGCCCCACATGTCGTCCGGGACGCCGATCACCGCGACCTCGAGGAGCGCGGGGTGCATCGACAGGACGCGCTCGACCTCGGGGGAGTACACGTTCTCGCCGCCGGTGATGATCATG
>CAYXFT010000057.1:0-291 GCA_964464335.1 uncultured Aeromicrobium sp. | reverse complement strand
TCCGGTCCTCGACGTAGACGTAGCCGTCCTCGTCGATCCGGCCGATGTCGCCGGTGCGGACCCAGCCGTCGTCGGCCTGGATCTCGGCGGTCGCGTCCGGCTTGCCGTGGTAGCCGGGAGTGGCCTGCTCGGTGCGGAACCACAGCTCGCCCGGCTCGGAGACCGCGACGTCCTGCAGGGTCGCGGGGTCGACGACACGCGCCTCGACGCCGGGGATCGGCTTGCCGGCGGACACCAGCCGGTGCGGGTTCTCCAGGTCGCGGTGCTCGTCGTCGTGCAGCATCGTGACGA
>CAYXFT010000056.1:556-15185 GCA_964464335.1 uncultured Aeromicrobium sp. | reverse complement strand
GAAGCTCAGCACGTCGGCCATCGTGAACCGGCCCGTGTTGCGAAGCAGTTCAGCGACCAGCAGCAGTGCGACGACCCACGCGACGAGGAAGCCGACGCTGTAGAGGAATCCGTCGTAGCCGGTCACCGCGATGGCGCCGGCGATACCCAGGAACGACGCTGCCGACAGGTAGTCGCCGGAGATCGCGAACCCGTTCTGGCGTCCGGAGAACGCCGCGCCGCCGGTGTACATGTCGGCGGTGGTCTTGTTCGTGCGGCTGGCGCGGATCACGAAGACCAGCGTCAGGGCGACGAAGGCGGCGAAGATCGCGATGTTGAGGCCGGTGTTGCCGATCTGCTCGGTGGTGGCCGCAGCCAGGGTGGTGGCGGTCATGCGAGGCCCTCGGCTTCCATCTCTTCACGGATCTTGGCGGAGCGCGGATCCAGTTCACGGTCCGCGAAGCGGACGTACGCCATGGTCACGGCGAAGGTGGCGACGAACTGCAGCAGCCCGAAGATCAGGCCGACGTTGATGTTGCCGAAGACCTTCTCGCTCATGAAGTCGACCGCGAAGATCGACATGAACACGTAGAGGAAGTAGAAGGTCAGGCCCGCGGCGGTGGCGGGGATGACCCAGCCGCGGTGCTTGCTGCGCAGTTCCTGGAACTCCGGCGACGCCAGCACCGACAGGTACGCGGCTTCGCGTTCGGTCGGCGGCGGAAGGGCTGAGTCGGTGTGGTGTGGTTTGCTCACGGCAACCTCCGGTCGGTGGGACGAGGACACGACACTCGACGTGATCGAGGTCACGTCGGACGCTAGGGCCGCCGGGGGACGGGCGCAGGCCGGCCGCGCGCTGCCTGCGACGAACGCACCGATCCTGCGACGAACGGTCGCGGACGTGCCCGCGGGGCGGGCCCGGCGGCACTCCGTCAGTGGCCGTCGGCGAGGTCTGCGGCGAGCAGGTCCACCGCGTCGGTCCCGCGCCGGGCGAGGTGGTGGCCGGCGTGCATGACGTAGCGCGTGAGGCCGCCGAGCGGTGCGGGCAGGGGTGGCAGGTCGCGTTCGGCCTCGCCGAGGGCGCCGGCGGCGTCGCGGCCCACGACATCCGCGGGCAGGGTCGAGTCGCGGAGCTCGACCAGCCCGATCCCCGCGCCGACGCGGGCGGCGCTGCGCAGCAGGTCGACCAGGTGCGGCAGGTCCTCGGCGCGGGTCTCGTACGGCAGCAGCGGCACGAGTCGGGAGGTCACGACGTCGGCGATCTCGCGCGCGCGGGGCGTGAAGGCCTCCTCCAGACCGAGCCGATGGATGGTCGAGGCGCCGAACCCCGATCGGGCTCCCGGCGCCAGGGCCGGCCACGTCGAGCCGTCCAGGCGGGGCGCCGCGAGCGAGATCACGGCGGGGGAGCGGCGCACGCGGTTCCAGCCCATCGCCGCATCGTACGCGGCGCGAGCCCCGGACCCGGCCCTGAAATCGGACCGGCATATCAGGGGCGGATCTTGCCTGTGATTTCAGGGGCCCATGGGGTTCGTGAAATAAATGTGAGAAAAGTTGCGTCACGTGACGACAGTGATCTCGTCTCAGGGACACGAGTCGAAGTACTCGGGATCTTCAGAAGCTGAGCGAAGGAGCGGGCATGGAGGCGACACTGGGACGAGAGACATTGGTCCCATCTGTCACTTCCGCATCCGAAGCGACCCATGGAAACCTTGGGGACGCCCCGCACGAGGCGCGCGGCAGCTGGAGGGAGCACACGATGGTGAAGATCGATCGCATCTGGTGGCACGAGATCGGTGCCGAGGACTTCTACACGATGGAGAAGTCCGTGCGTGGATCGCGGGGCCGCACCCCGCTGGAGATCCGTCACGTGCCGGAACTGCACGAGTTCTTCGGGATCTCCCGCACCGCCGGCGACTGGCAGGACATCCGGATCGTCGCCCGCACCATCGGCGACCCGGAGGTCTCGGCCCCGATCGTCTTCAAGGCCCACCGGCGCCACGGCGTCTACGAGATGACCGCCCAGAACCGCAACGACGAGCGCCACGAACGCCATCCCGCGTGGATGCCGAAGTACGGCTGGCCCGACCTGCGCATCCCGACCTCGATCGACGACGCCAAGCAGGTGCTGTCCGAGATCGGTGGCCTGCACGTGTACGTCGCCCGCACCGATTCGGGCCAGTACTACGCGGGCTTCACGACCGGATCGACCCGGCCCGAGGGCTGGCCGCAGTCGTGCGACCCGCTGTTCGAGGGGTCCGAGTCCGGCGTCGTCACGGTCGGCAGCGGCTCGATCCAGGTGCTGACCCCGCTCGCGCGCAAGATCCTCGAGGCGTACCGCGACCGCAAGAGCGTCCTGGTCTACGGACCGCCGGCGACCGGCAAGACCCACGCCGTGGCGCAGGTGCGGCAGGTCCTCGACCAGGACTGGAGCGGAGGCGAGTCGATCGAACTCGATCCCTACCGCCCCGATCGTCCGTTCATGTCGGGCTTCGCGTCCTCGCCGATCCCGGCGCCGGTCATCACCGACTGGGTCACGTTCCACCAGGACTACGGCTACGAGGACTTCATCGTCGGCCTGCGTCCCACCGGCGAGGGCATCCGGCTCGCGCCGTTCGCCGGCCGCCTGCTCGACCTGGCGATCCGCGTCGACCGTCAGGGCAAGGGCTCGGGACTGCTCGTGATCGACGAGATCAACCGCGGCAACGTGCCCAAGATCCTCGGCGACTTCATGACCTACATGGACACGTCGTACCGACGTGGCGCCGACGGCGACGACCGCTCGGCGATCCCGGTCAACCTGCCGAAGGTCCAGCGCAGTCCCACCGGAGACCCGCTCACCGAGCCGATCTGGATGCTGTCGGGCGACTCGCACATGCTGCCGGCGCCGTGGTACTTCCCGCACGACGTGTTCATCCTCGCCACGATGAACTCCGTCGATCGGGCGGTCGCGCCGCTCGACTCGGCCATCGGTCGCCGCTTCGAGCGCATCGACGCCTACGCCGATCTGGGCTTCCTGGCCGACCATCTCGGCGTCGACCTGGACGTCGCACTCGCGCCGGAGGTCGATGCGGAGCAATGGACGCCGCAGGCCGCGGCCGTCGCGCTGCTGGCCTATCTCAACGACCAGATCACCGAACGGCTCGGTCAGGACTACGAGCTGGGCCACCTGTACCTCTGGAAAATCTCTACCTGGGAGGACATTCAGCGCGTGTGGGATCATGACATCTGGCCCCAGATCCGCGACCGCTTCGGGGCGCGTCCGGATCAATTGGCCGACTTGCTGCGCGTGAACTCGCGCAATGCCCCCGAGACCTACCCCTTCCGCACGCGCACCCTCACGGGTCGTGCCCTCGTGGTCGACCCGCTGATGGGCCGGTCCCACGAGGACACCGCGATAGCGCTCGACTTCCTGGTGCGCGGATGATCGCCGACTCGACCCTCCTCGAGGGCGGCCCCGCCCAGCCGTTCACGGGCTCCGCAGCCGATCTGGCCGAGTTGCGCCTGCGCTCGACCGAACTGGCCAGCCGTCTCGGTCTGGACGAGGAACCGTTCATCATCGACGAGGCGAACGGCACGATCCAGGTCCAGCACGTCACCGGGTTCATCGCCCTGGGCGATTCGACGATCGAGATCATGCCGCACTACCTGCGCCACGATCCGGGCTGGCGCGTCTCGATGCTGACGATGCTGACGACCATCCACCGCCTCGAGTGGGTGCCCGTCGTCGACCGCGGCTCGCGTCACGCCGGGCTGCCCGACCTGCTCGGCATGATCCTCGCCGGAGCGATGTCGCGGGCCAGCTCCGAGGGCGTGCCGCGCAACTACGTCGAACGCTCTGCGGTGCTGCCGTCGATCCGCGGGCAGCTCGACGCCCAGAAGATGTGGAAGCGCGTCGTCGACCCGCACACCGTCGACTGCCGGTTCTCCGAGTTCGTCTCCAACGGCCCGATCACCAGCGCCCTGAAGTGGGCGTGCGGCGAGCTCGCCGGTGCCGTCCAGCAGACGTGGCTGGAGTCGGAGTTGCGCCACTACACCGAGCTCTTCCCCGAGGCCGCGTCCGAACTGCCGCCGCAGATGATTCTCGACGGGCTGCAGTTGACGCCCCAGTTCGGCTTCCTGCACGACGCGCTCGATGTGGCACGCCTCCTCGCGCTCGGCCCCCAGAACGGCTCGAGCAGCCGTCCCGGCGCACCGGGACGGGCGTTCCTGTGGAACAGCGACGCCCTGTTCAGCGACTTCGTCCAGCTGATCGCCGAACGCGCGGCCCGGGAGGCCGGGTTCACCGCGTACCGGGGAGGTGCCACGCGGCGGCTCGGCGAGGTGTCGCGCGCCGGCTCGGGTCCGGCGGTCGACACGATCATCGAGTCCGCCGCCGAGATGGTGGCCGTCAACGTCACGGCGCGGGACTTCTCCGAGGACCTCGTCGACGAGCTGACCGGACCGCTGGTCGCGTCGGGCCGTGAACTCGGCGCGTCCGACATCGCGCTCGTCTTCCCGGCGAGCCTGGGCCTGCGCCCGGGCACACAGTGGCGGGTGCGCGAGCCGGGTGGCCCGTCCATGCTGCACGCGCTCACCGTCGACCCCTCTGGCCTGGGCGAGATGGGTGGCATGGCCCGCGTCGTCAAGGAGTTCGAGCTCGACCTCGGGGCGGTCCTGACGATCGCGCACCGTCGCCCGGTCGGCTCGCGCCGCCTCGGCGGCATCGCCTGATCTCGGCGGGATCTCGATACGCGGGCTCGTTCCTCGCCCGCTACTCGATCACCGGCCGGGGCGAGTAGCTCGGGAGCGCCCGCTCACCGGTGGTCGAGTAGTTCGGGAGCGCAGCGAGCGGCGTATCGAGACCACGGTCGGTGGGCGTGTTCGTCTCGGTGGTCGAGTAGTTCGGGAGCGCAGCGAGCGGCGTATCGAGACCACGGTCGGCGCACGCGCCTACCTGACCGGGTTTCGAGGCTTCGGGCGCTGAGCGCCCTCGCACCTCAACCTCCTCGGGCGATCGGGCGCGGAGCGCCCTCATGCCCTCGGATCACCGGCGCAGTCGCACCAACGACGACAGTTCGGCGTCCGTCAGTTCGGTCAGCGCCTGCTCGCCGGCGTTGACGACCGCGTCGGCCAAGGCCCGCTTGGCGCTGATCAACTCGGCGATCGACTCCTCGATCGTGCCCTCGGCGACGAGCCGATGAACCTGCACGTGCTTGGTCTGGCCGATTCGGTGCGCCCGGTCGGTGGCCTGGTCCTCGACGGCCGGGTTCCACCATCGGTCGTAGTGGATGACATGGTCGGCGCGGGTGAGGTTCAGGCCCGTGCCCGCGGCCTTGAGCGACAGCACGAACACGTCCGCCTCACCGCCTTGGAACGCGGTCACCATCTGTTCGCGCCGCGAGACCGGCGTGCCGCCGTGCAGGAAGTCGTGGCGGACCCGGCGCTCCTCGAGCCGCCGCGCCAGCAGCCGGCCCATCTGGGCGTACTGCGTGAACACGAGGGCGGCGCCGCCCTCGTCGACGATCTCCTCGATCAGTGCGTCGAACGCCTCGAGCTTGCCCGAGCGGCCGGTCAGGCGGGCCTCCGGTTCGTGCAGGAACTGCGCCGGATGGTTGCAGATCTGCTTGAGCTGGGTGAGCAGCTTGACGACGAGGCCGCGCCGGCGGATCCCGGAGGAGTCCTCGATCTCAGCCATGGTCCGCTGGACGACCGCTTCGTAGAGCCCGACCTGCTCGCGCGTCAGCGGGACGCGGTGGTCGGTCTCGATCTTGGGCGGCAACTCCGGTGCGATGCCCGGATCGGACTTGCGTCGGCGCAGCACGAACGGCCGGATCAACTGGGACAGCTCGGCGGCGCGGTCGGCGTCGTGGTCGCGTTCGATCTGGCGTGACCACTCGCGCCGGAACTGGTCGCGGGTGCCGAGCAGGCCGGGGGTGGTCCAGTCCAGCAGCGCCCACAGTTCGCCGAGGTGGTTCTCCACCGGGGTGCCGGTCAGGGCCATCCGGGCGTCGGACTCGATCCGTCGCAGCGCCTGCGCGGCTCCGCTGCCGGGGTTCTTGACGTGCTGGGCCTCGTCCGCGACCACGAGACCCCAGTGGTGCCGACGCAGTTCCTCGACGCTGGATCGCATCGTGGCGTAGGTGGTGACCACGAAGCCGGTCTTGGCGTTCGCCAGCGTCCGCCGCGGCCCGTGGAAGCGGTGCACCGGCACGCCGGGCGCGAAGCGGGCGATCTCGCGCTCCCACGTCGCGAGGACGGAGGCTGGGCAGACCACGAGGGTCGCCTCGTTGGGATCGAGGTGCAGGTGCAGCGAGATCAGCATGAGCGTCTTGCCCAGACCCATGTCGTCGGCGAGGATCCCGCCGAGCCCCAGATCGACGAGCTGGCTCATCCAGCGCAGGCCGCGCAGCTGGTACTCGCGCAGCTGCCCGTCGAGGGCCTCGGGCTGGATCGCGGGGGCGATGTCGACGTCCTGTTCGGCCAGCCGCCGGCGGACGTCCTCGAGCCAGCCCACGGTGTCGACCTCGGTCTCGACGCCGTCGATCTCGAGGCTGCCGGTGACGGCGGCACGCAACGCGTCGGCCGCGCCGAGGGTGCGCCCGTGGCCGTCCAGGACGCGGTCGACCTGCTGGCGGTCGACCATCACCCATCGGTCGCGCAGCAGCAGCATCCCGGACTGCGAGGACGCGAGCGAGTCCACCTCGGCGCGGGTCAGTCGTTCGCCATCGATCGAGACGCTCCAGTCGAAGCGGAACAGCTGGTCGGGGGAGAAGGCGCGCGGCCGGTCGTGCTGCCGCCGTTCGTCGAACTCGTCGTGGTCGCGCGCGCGGTCGACCCGGCTCACGATGCCGGTGGCGCGCACGTCGTGACGCAGGCCCTCGGGCCACACGATCTCGACGCGGTTGGCCAGGGCCGAGACGAGCGGCCGGCCTTGACCCAAGGCACCGAGTTCGGCGGCGTCGACCCGCGTCCGGCCGTCGACGGCGAGGCGGGTGGCCGCGGGCCAGCCGACGGCCAGTCGTTCGAGCATCGAGGTCATCGCGGGGCGCGCCGCCGGCCCGAGGTGGTGGTCGTCGCGCGTCAACACGGTGGCGGCCGAGACCGGCGCACGGTTCAGCGCCTGGGGTCGGACGAACAATTCGAGTTCGGCGACCTGGTCGGGATCGTCGGTGAGTGTGACGTCGAGGCGGTACGCGAAGCTCGTCGGCCGTTCGATCGTCGGCCGGGGCTGTTCGGGCTGGCGCCGGCGTTGGGGCGTGGTGGCGACCGGGGGAGCGTCCACGACCAGGGCCGTGAGGAACGCTCGCACGGCCGCCTGTCCTTCTGCCGCGGTCGGGCCGATCGCGCGGCCCGCATCGAGCAGTTGCTGGAGGTCGGCGGAGTCCGGTGACGCGAGTGCGCCGGTGGCCATGAGCCGCAGTGCGAGGATGGCCGGGCTGGCCCAGGCGCGCGCCGACGGATCGGCCGAGAGGGCGCGGATCCCGCCGCTGAGCGGACCGATCGCCTCGTTGGCGGTCGCCTCCAACGGGCCGTTCGGGGTGTCGAAGATGAAGCGCGATCGACTCGCGTCGTCAGCGTCGACGACGAACCGGACCGGGTGTCGCAGCGCGATCTGCAACTCGGTCGGGGACACCATCCCTCCATTGTCGCGCACCCCCTCAAGTGGCCGTCCGCGTGGTATAGTTGAATCATCAACTATCAGGAGCAGTGATGAACCTCCGTCCCGCCTCGGTGCCCACGCACTCGCTGTCCGATCTGGCGAACCGGCTCACCCCGAGCCCGCGGATGCCCGTGCTCTTCGTGGGCCACGGCAATCCCATGAACGCGATCAGCGACAACGTGTTCACGCGCGAGTGGGAGCGTGTCGGAGCGGGTCTACCGGACGCGCAGGCGATCGTCGTGATCAGTGCGCACTGGCTGACTCCGGGCGGCACCCACATCACCGACGCTCCTCGCAACCCCATCATCTACGACTTCGGCGGCTTCCCCGACGAGCTCTACCAGGTGAGCTACGAGACGCGCGGCGACGAGCAGGTCGCCCGGATCCTGGCCGAGCACCTCGTCGACTACGAGGCGCGCCTGGACCAGCAGTGGGGCCTGGACCACGGCACGTGGAGCGTGCTCACCCATCTCGCGCCCGCGCCGCAGGTGCCCGTCCTGCAGATCAGCATCGACTACTCGATGCCGTTGCCGAGGCTCTACGAACTGTTCGCGCGCCTGCGCGACCTGCGCCGGCGCGGCGTCGTCTTCATCGGCAGCGGCAACATCGTGCACGCCCTCGGGCGTGTCCGTTGGGGCGGCGGCCCGGCCTGGGACTGGGCGGTCGAGTTCGACGCCCAGACCGCCGACGCCCTCGCCGCGGGGGACGTCGCGCGCCTGGTGGACCCCTACGGCTCGTGGTCGGCCGCCCGCATCGCGGTGCCGACCGACGACCACTACCGCCCGATGGTCGCCGCGCTGAGCCTGCTCGAACCCGACGAGCCGATCGGCTTCTTCAACACCGAGATCGACATGGGCTCGGTCGGCATGCGATCCTTCATCACCGCCGCCTGACCCCGAGGAGCCCGGCGCTCACATGTGGCCGGTGTCCAAGAAACGCTGGTGCCACGAGAGCGCCTCGTCGAGCAGGTGCGGGGTGTGTCGCGCGGTCGGCCGGGCGGCCTTCGCGCGCGCGACGTAGTCCAGCAGGGGGTACCGGAAGTCCGGGTGGGCGCAGTTCGCGATGATCCGCTGTGCCCGTGCCGTGGGGGACAGGCCGCGCAGATCGGCCAAGCCGTGCTCGGTGACGATCACGTGCACGTCGTGCTCGGTGTGGTCGACGTGGCTGACCATCGGCACGATCGTCGAGATCGCCCCGCCCTTGGCCGTGGACGGCGTGAGAAAGAAGTTCAGGAAGGCGTTGCGGGCGAAGTCACCACTGCCGCCGATCCCGTTCATGATCGAACTGCCCATCACGTGCGTCGAGTTGACGTTGCCGTAGAGGTCGGCCTCGATCATCCCGTTCATCGCGATCACGCCGAGCCGGCGGATCACCTCAGGATGATTGGAGATCTCCTCGCTGCGCAGAAGGATCCGTCCCTTGTAGCCGTTGATGCCCTCGTGGAACCGGGCCATGCCCGCCCCGGACAGTCCGAACGACGCGGTGGACGCGGCCCGCAGGGTACCCGAGTCGAGCAGGTCGAGCATGCCGTCCTGCAGCACCTCGGTGTACGCCACGAGACCCGTGAAGTCGCTGCCGTCCAGACCTTGCATCACGGCGTTGGCGACATTGCCCACGCCGGACTGCAGCGGCAACAACTCCGGGGGCATCCGGCCCGCGCCGACCTCGCCGCGCAGGAAGTCCAGGACGTGGACGGCGATCGCCGTCGACACCGCGTCCGGAGCCGAGAATGCGGCCCCGGCGTCCGGCTCGCGCGTCTCGACGACCGCGACGACCTTCGCCGGGTCCACCCGCAGGTACGGCTCGCCGATGCGCTGCATCGCGTCGGTCAGGTCCAGCGGGCGACGGCGCGGCGGCAGCGCCGTGCCGTGGTAGATGTCGTGGAAGCCCTCCAACTCGCGCGGCTGCCAGTGGTTGACCTCGAGGATCACCTTGTCGGCCTGGTCCAGCCACGTCTTGTTGTTCCCGACCGAACTGCCGGGCACCAGCAGCCCGTCGGGCAGGGCCGCGGTCACCTCGACCACCGCGACGTCGAGTGGCCCGTAGAACCCGAACCACATCTGCTGCGCCGAGTGGCTGAGGTGAGCGTCGATGTAGTCGACCTCGCCGGAGTTGATCTCCTGACGCAGCGTGGGGTCGGAGTTGTAGGGCAGCCGGGTCGAGATCGCGTGCGCCTCGGCGAGGACGCCGTCGGCCTGCGGGGCCGTGGAGGCGCCGGTCCACAGACCGATCCGGAAGTCGTCGCCGGCGGCGTGGGCCGCGCGGACACGGCTCGCCAGCGCGGCGGGCAGGGCCTTCGGATAGCCGGCTCCCGTGAATCCGCTCATGCCGACGTTGTCGCCGGGCCGGATGTACTCGGCGGCGTCCTCGGCGGTCATGAGGCGATCGGACAACTCCGGGCACACACGTGTCATGGAGTCGATCCTTGCCGATCAGGGGCTCACCGTCACGTGCGGCGACCGCTCAGTCGCGCAGCTCCTCGGGCACCTCGGGCTCCTGGCCCTCCTGCGCCGCGATCTGCTGGCGCACCTCGTCCATGTCCAGGCTCTTGACGCCCTCGATGATCTGGTCGAGCGCGGCGGCCGGCAGGGCGCCGGGCTGGGCGTAGACCAGGACGCCGTCACGGAAGGCCATCAGGGTCGGGATCGAGGTGATCTGGACGGCGGCGGAGAGCGCCTGCTCGGCCTCGGTGTCGATCTTGGCGAACGTGATGTCCTCGTGCTTGTCGCTGGCCGCCTCGAAGACCGGGGCGAACTGCATGCAGGGACCGCACCAGCCGGCCCACCAGTCCACCAGTGTGATGCCGTCGGAGGTGACGGTGTCCTGGAACGTGTCGGCGGTCAGGTTGATCGTGGTCATGTCGGCCCTTCGGTTGCGGCAGGTACGTACGTGTCAACGTCCGTCACCACTGTGCCATTCCTGCCCTTGGGGCATCATCGAGGGCATGGACCGCAGGGGGCTGATCGTGGGCGGGACGGCGCTGGGCGCCGCCTGGCTGGCCGGGTGCCGTGCCGACCGGACCGATGCCGACCCGACGCCGTCGGCGACGACCTCGCCGTCCCCGTCGCCGTCGAGTTCGGCCACCACGGCCGCGCCGCGCGCCATCGATCCGGAGGTCACCGGCACGATCGCCACCGGGCTCAACGTGCCGTGGGCGATCGTCTTCCTCGCCGACGGCACGGCGTTGGTCACCCAGCGTGACGATGCCTCGATCGTCCGGGTCTCGCCCGACGGCGGGGTCACGCCGGTCGGGGTCGTGCCCGGTGTCGCGCCCGGCGGAGAAGGCGGATTGCAGGGGCTGGCCGTGGCGCCCGACGAGTCCGCCGTGTTCGTCTACCTGACGGGCCCCGATGACAACCGGGTCGTCCGCATCGCGTTCGACGGAGAGCGGCTGGGGCGCGCCGAGCCGATCCTGACCGGACTGGCGAAGGCCTACAACCACCAGGGTGGCGCGCTGACGTTCGACGAACGTGGCCGCCTGTTCGTCGCGGTCGGCGACGCGGCCCAACGCGACCTGGCCCAGGACCGCTCGTCATTGAACGGCAAGATCCTGCGGATCGACACCGACGGGAAGCCGGCCGCCGGCAATCCGTTCGACAGCGAGATCTGGTCGTACGGCCATCGCAACGTCGAAGGTCTGGCGTGGGACGGGTCCGGACGGCTGTGGGCCAGCGAGTTCGGCGACAAGGCCTTCGACGAGCTCAACCTGATCCGGCGTGGCGGGAACTACGGCTGGCCGCTGGCCGAGGGGCGCTCGGACCGGGACGGACTCGTCGGGCCGAAGTCGACGTGGTCCACCGACGAGGCCTCGCCCGCCGGCCTGGCCATCAGCGGCGACCGGGCCTTCCTGGCGGCGCTGCGTGGCGAGCGGCTGTGGCAGGTGCCCCTGAACGGCACGTCCGCGGGCGAGCCACGGGACTTCCTGGTCGGCGAGTTCGGTCGTCTGCGCGCGGTGGCTGTCGCTCCGGACGGGTCGCTGTGGCTCGGTACGTCGAACACCGACGGCCGCGGGAATCCGGCCGCCAAGGACGACCGCTTGCTGCGGATAGCCATTTCCGACTGAGAAATCTCTGGTCCATTCGGGCCATGTTCGGCTATCGTCTGTGGCGGGGGATCGATCAGATCCGCGATGTCACGAGGAATGCAGCGCCTCATCGGGTTCGCCCGCGTCGTCGGAGGTTGTCATCTCCCGGGACACGTCCTCATCCGCTTCGGAAGGGCGTGCCGGCGGTTCATCCGCCTCTGTGAGTCCGGCTCCCTCCCGGCACTGACAGCAAGAACCCCACCACCTCGCGGTGGTGGGGTTCTTGGCGTTCCGTGCGACTGATCAGCCTCAGATGGGGCGGATGTTCGCGGCCTGGAGGCCCTTCTGGCCCTGCTCGACGTCGAACTCGACCTTCTGGTTCTCGTTCAGCGAGCGGTAGCCCGAGGACTGGATCGCGGTGTAGTGCGCGAAGACGTCTTCGCTGCCGTCGTCGGGCGCGATGAAGCCGAAGCCCTTGTCGGCGTTGAACCACTTGACGGTTCCGGTGGCCATGCTTACTCCTCTTGATCCTTCTGGCGAGAGCCGGACGAGACTTTCACGTCCGGCGGTCGCGACGCACATCCAACCGCGAGAGGAACCACGCCCCGATGGGAACTGCCCTTTTGCTGTCCAACGTCGTGCAACTGGATCCACCCTACGACACAGAACAGGGGCCGTGGGAACCCCTGACACCGGCCCGTCGTAAACATCTGGTGAACGCCCCTCGTGTCCCGCGCACACGGGGAGGACTACGTCGCTATAGTCAGGAAGAACCACTCTCGTGTGAAGTGGACGTCGGCTGGTTCTGCCGGTCGACGGAGCGGGGGGCGTGCATCCGGGGGGACGGCGCGTCCCCCGTTTCCGTGCCCGCACGCAGCGTCGCTCAGTCCCGGGCCCCGGCCACCCGGGCCTCGTCCAGGGCGCCCGGCGCGCCGCCGAACTCGTCGGCGATCTGCCCGTCCACGTCGCCCTCGTCGACGACGTCGTGCCCGTCCTCGTCCATCCCCGCGTCGGCCAGCGCCAGCGCGCGGTGGTTCATCGCGAGCACGCCGATGGCCGCGAGCGCCGTCAGGGACGCGATCGCGAACGGCACGTGCAGGTTGTAGTGCTCGACGAGCTTGCCTGCCGCGAACGGGGCCAGTCCGCCGCCGATGAACCGGACGAACCCGTAGGCGGCCGAGGCGACCGGGCGCTCGACGGGCGAGATGATCATGACGGCCTGCGTCGTGAGCGTGTTGTTGATGCCGATGAAGATGCCCGAGACGATCACGGCCACCACGAGCACGGTGCGATGCGTCGGGAAGGCCGCGATGAACGCGAGCACGACCGCGAATCCGAACAGCGCCCCGTAGAGCGACGGTGCGGTGCCGTAGCGCGCCTGCAGGCGGGGTGCACCGAGCACCGAGAAGATCGCGACCAGCACGCCCCAGCCGAAGAAGACCCAGCCCAGCTGCATGGCCTCCAGGCCCATCGGGAAGGGGGCGTAGCCGAGCATCGTGAAGAACGACCAGTTGTAGAGCAGTGCGGCGATGCTCATCAGCATCAGTCCGCGGTGGCGCAGCGACTTCAGCGGCGCGCCGAGCGAGGTCGGGTGGTCGGGCTTGGGGGTGTCCGGCAGGAGGATCGCCGTGGCGACCAAGGCGATGGCCATCAGGACTGCGACGCCGTAGAACGGTCCACGCCAACTGATCTCACCGAGGAATCCGCCCAGGAGCGGACCGGCCGCGATGCCCAGTCCGAGCGCGGCCTCGTAGAGGATGATCGCGCCGGCGAAACCGCCGCGTGCGCTGGAGACGATCGCGGCGAGGCTCGTCGCGATGAACAAGGCGTTGCCCAGTCCCCAGCCGGCGCGGAAGGCGACGATGCCGCCGATGCTCGACGCGGACCCGGCCAGGGCCGCGAAGATCACGATGATGGCCAGGCCGATGATCAGCGTGCGCTTGGCGCCGATGCGGCTGGACACCCAGTTGGTGACCAGCATCATCACGGCCGTGACGACGAGGTAGCTGGTGAACAGGAGGGTGACCTGGCTGGGCGTGGCGTCGAGCTGCTCGCTGAGCGCGGGCAGGATCGGGTCGACCAGGCCGATCCCCATGAAGGAGATGACGCAGGCGAAGGCGACTGCGTAGACGGCCTTGGGCTGGTGGAACAGGTTCGCCTGGTGGGCGGTGTCAGCGTGACTCATGGATCTCCGTGAAATGGGTGAGTGCGGGGAGAGCGGCGACGATCGCAGCGCGATCGGCGGGGGACAGCAGGTCGAGGGTGTCGCGGACCGCGGTCTCCTGGACGCGATGGCGCTCGAGCAGTACCTCGACCCCGGCAGGAGTGATCGAGATCGCCGTGGCGCGCGCGTCGTGGGGATCGACGTCCCGAGCGACGAGGCCCTGGGCCTCGAGGCGCTGGACCAGATTGGTCATGGCGGGCTGCGACACCGCCTCGAACTCGGCCAAAGCGGTGATCCGCTGCGGGCCCTCGCGGTACAGGACGCTGAGGGTGCCGGTGGCGGCGCGGCTGGTGGCCAGCCGGGGCATCTGCCGGATGACGGCGTTCGTGAACTCGCGCAGCGTCGTCGCCGCGTCGAGACTCGGTGATTGCATCACCCCGTTATATCACGGGGTTATGCAATGAGGTACTGGCCCGCTCAGGTCAGAGGTCGTAGTCGATCGTGAGCGGGGCGTGATCGGACCAGCGCTCACCCCAGCCGGCGGCGCGATCGACGGTGGCAGTGCGGGCCGCGGCGGCCAGGTCGGCGGTCGCGAGCTGGTAGTCGATCCGCCAGCCGGTGTCGTTGTCGAAGGCCTGGCCGCGCATCGACCACCACGTGTACGGGCCCTCGACCTCGCCGGCGAGTGCGCGGTGCACGTCGACCCAGCCCAGCTCGCCCAAGAACCGGTCGAAGTAGGCGCGCTCCTCGGGCAGGAAGCCGGCCTTCTTGACGTTGCCCTTCCAGTTGCGGATGTCGAGCGCGGTCTGGCCGCCGTTGAGGTCGCC
>CAYXFT010000056.1:0-546 GCA_964464335.1 uncultured Aeromicrobium sp. | reverse complement strand
TCGCTGCGACCACCAGGTGTACGGCCCGTCGACGTCGCCCGCGAGCGAGCGGTGCACGTCCACCCAGCCGGCTCCGAACCACGCATCGAGGTAGGCGCGCTCCTCCGGGAGGAAGCCCGCGTTCTTGAGGTTGCCCTTCCAGTTGCGGATGTCGAGCTCGGTGTGGCCGACGTTGAGGTCGCCGGTGACCAGCGCGTGCCCGGACATGGCGCTCAGCTCGGCCATCCGCTTCGACATCTGGTCCAGGAAGCGATACTTCTCCTCCTGGCGCGGCGTGCCGGCCTCGCCGGAGTGCACGTAGACGCTGACGGCGGTCAACAGCGATCCGTCGGGCAACGCGAGGTCCGACTCGATCCAGCGGCCGGAGTCGTCGAAGTGCGCGTCACCGTTGCCCACCCGGTGTGCCACGGGTTCGAGCCGGCTGATCACCGCGACCCCCGCCCGGCCCTTCGCCGCCGCCGCGGTGTGGACGACGTGATAGCCCGAACCTTCGAGGATCTCGTGCACGATCTCGTTGGGCGCACGGACCTCCTGCAACGTGACGAC
>CAYXFT010000055.1:533-15378 GCA_964464335.1 uncultured Aeromicrobium sp. | reverse complement strand
CCTGGCTGGGCGCCGGATCGTCGACGTTCTTGCGGCGGTAGCGGATCGGCGCGTACAGGATCATGCCGAAGACCAGCACGAACACGACGAGCACGGCGATCCAGGTGCCCAGCCACAGGTACCAGACATATTCCGACCGGTCCGATCCCGCGACGGGCAGCGCCAGTCGCGAGAGATCGGAGTCGTCCAAGGGCGAGCAGCCGCCGAGCACGACGGCCGCCAGGGCGGTCATCACCGCCAGTTTCATCCGACCCACGGAGCGCCTTTCTCAGAAGATCTCGACCACATGGGGCAATCCGCACACCCACATGGTCGTTTTGCAGAACAGTAACGCAGCCGGGCGTCCACCCGGCGGGTTAGGTCAGCCTGACTTGGACGTCGTTTCATGACCGATCGAGAGCGCCGCAGCGATGTCGGCCTGCGCCTGCGGGCCGTATGCCGATCCGACCCGATCGAGGAAGGCGGAGCGTTCCAGCTGGTACTCCTGCGTGCCGATGGTCTCGACCACGCTGGCCGCGATGGTGCAGCCGACCTGCGTCGCACGCTCGAGGTCGAGTCCGGCGGCGATGCCGGCCAGGAATCCACCTCGGAAGCTGTCCCCGACGCCCGTGGGATCGACGGCGTCGACGCCGGGGATCGCAGGAACGTCGATGATCGTCCCGTCGGCGGCGTGGACGACGGCGCCCTTCTTGCCGTGCGTGACGATCCGGACCCCGACCCGCTCGGCGATGTCGGCGTCGGTCCAGCCCGTCTTCTTGGCGATCAGGGCGGCCTCGTAGTCGTTGCTGAACAGGTAGGCGGCCCCGTCGACGAGGTTGCGGATCAGCTCACCGTCGGCCCACGCGAGCTGCTGGGACGGGTCGGCGGCGAAGTCGATGCCCAGCTCGCGGGCCGCACGCGTGTGGCGCAGCATGCCCTCCGGGTCGTCCGGCCCGATCAGCAGCAGGCCGATCGGCTCGCGCGAATGCAGTTCGGCGACGTCGATCTGGCGGGCCTGGGACATGGCACCGGGGTAGAACGTCACGATCTGGGCATGCGCCTCGTCGGTCGTGATGGTGCACAGCGCCGTGTGCAGCGTCGGCGAGACGAGCACGCGGGAGCAGTCGACTCCCACGTTCTCGAGCCATGCCTTGTAGCCCTGGTCGACGAAGTCGCGCCCGACGGCCGCGACGAGCGTGGGCCGGACGCCGAGACTGGCCAGACCGAACGTGATGTTCGCGGCGCAGCCGCCACGGCGGATGTCCAGGTCCTCGACCAGGAACGACACCGCCAGCTTGTCCAGCTGGTCGGGTACGAGGGAGTCGGAGAACTTGCCGGCAAAGGTCTGCAGATGGTCAGTGGCCACCGAGCCTGCGATTGCGAGATGCACGCCCGTCAGGATAAGCGATCGGGGCGCGTCCACCGAATGGTGGGCGCGCCCCGATCGGGTGCGTGGTGACGCTGTGACCTCAGTGGAACGAGTCGCCGCAGGCGCAGGAGCCGGTCGCCATCGGGTTGTCGATGGTGAAGCCCTGCTTCTCGATCGTGTCGACGAAGTCGATCGTGGCGCCGTGCAGGTACGGCAGGCTCATCCGGTCGACGACGACGCTGACGCCGTCGAACTCGCGCGTCTCGTCACCGTCGAGCGTGCGCTCGTCGAAGAACAACTGGTAGCGCAGGCCCGAACAACCGCCGGGCTGCACCGCGATGCGCAGTGCGAGGTCGTCGCGGCCCTCCTGGTCGAGCAAGGTCTTGACCTTGAGCGCGGCGCCGTCGCTCAGCGAAATGCCGTCGGCGGGCGTGGTCTCGGTGCTGGTCTGGTCCGTGGCGGTCATCGAGTCTCCTTGGGCGACGAGTGGTCGGGACGTTCTCACGCTTGCAACGTGCGCCGATCCGATTCCATTCCATCGTACGTGCCCGCCCCGACGATCGGCGGCACGGCACGGAAGTCAACTGGACCAGGTGCGGGCGACGCGCTCGGCCAGATCGCTCAGGTGCCGGGCGGGGTCTGCCATCGCGGCGGCCTCGCCCACCCGGTCGACGACGCCGTAGGCGGACTCGACGCCCAGGGCGCGCATCTCGCGACCACCGACGTCCACGCGGCCCGCCAGCACGACGCACGGCCGTGCGGCGGCCATCGCTACCTGCGCGACACCGTGGACGACCTTCCCGGCCCGCGACGAGTAGTCGAAGGCACCCTCGCCGGTCAGCACCAGATCGGCGTCCGCGGCGAGAGCGGGCAGTCCCGCGGCCGTGGCGACCAGACCGATTCCGGAGGTCACCTCGGCGCCCAGCACGAGCAGGGCGAAGCCGAGCCCGCCGGCCGCGCCCGCGCCCTTCGCGTCGGCGATCCGGCGCTCCGCGGGCGTGGAGCCGCAGACCGCCTCGACGAAGCGGTCGAGGCGCAGGTCGACCGTCAGCACCTGCTCGTCCGACAGCCCCTTCTGCGGGCCGAAGGTGCGCGTCGCCCCGAACATGCCCAGCAACGGCACGTCCACGTCCGCGGCGATGACCAGGTCGATCCCGTCGACACGAGCGCGTGCCGCGGCGAGGTCGACCTCGGTGACCCCGTCGAGGCCGAGGGGCCCGCGATCGAGGGACACGTCCGCCCGGGCACCGAGCGCGGCGAGCAGCCCCGCTCCCCCGTCGTTCGTGGCACTGCCGCCGAGCCCGACGACGATCCGTCGCACGCCGGCGTCGGCCGCGGCGGCGATCGCGTGACCGACACCGACCGTGGTGGCCTCGAGCGGGCGCTTCTCGGTCACGAGGTGCAGGCCGCACGCCTGGGCCGACTCCAAGTACACGGTGTCGCCGACGAACAGCAGCCCCACGGGCGTCGGCTCGCCCAGCGGCCCGGGCACCGTGACGACCTCGAGCCGGCCGTCGGGGTGCGCGGTCTGCAACGCGTCGAGGAAGCCCGGACCGCCGTCGGCCATCGGCGCGAGCACGAGCTCGTCGGCCGGCGACGTGCGCCGCCAGCCGGCCGCGATCGCCTCGGCCGCCTCGGGAGCGGTCAGGGTGCCCGCGAACTTGTCGGGAGCGACGACGATGCGCACGTCAGGCCGCGAGAGCCTTCTCGGCCGCGGCGAGTAGCACGCACGTGGCCAGGCCCTCCATCGCCTGCGTCAGCTCGTCCAGCGGCGGGAACGACGGCGCGATGCGGATGTTGCGGTCGCGAGGATCCTTGCCGTACGGGAACGACGCCCCCGCGGGAGTCAGCGCGATGCCGGCCGCCTTGGCGAGCTGGACGATCCGCGTCGCGGTGCCGTCGACGACGTCGAGGCTGACGAAGTAGCCGCCCTTCGGCTCGGTCCACGACGCGACGCCGTGGGCGCCGAGGCGGTCGGTGAGGATCCGCAGCACGGTGTCGAACTTCGGCGCGAGGATCTCGCGGTGACCGGCCATCAGGTCGAGGACCCCCTGCGCATCGCCCAGGAACCGGGCGTGGCGCAGCTGGTTGACCTTGTCCGGACCGATCGACCGGAACTGTGCGTGCGAGAGGTACCAGGCGACGTTCTCGGGCGAGCCGCCCAGGAAGCTGACGCCGGCACCGGCGTGGGTGATCTTGGAGGTCGAGGCGAACAGCAACGGCCGGTCGGGGTGGCCGCTGGCGGCGCACAGTCCGAGGATGTCCGCGGTCTTCGCGTGTTGGTCGGTGAGGTCGTGGACCGCATAGGCGTTGTCCCAGAAGATCCGGAAGTCGGCCGCGGCGGTCTGCAGCGCCGCGAGCTCGGCGGCCACCTCCTCGCTGACGACGGCGCCGGTCGGGTTGGCGTACGTCGGCACCAGCCAGATGCCCTTGACCGCCGGATCGGTGACGTGCTCGCGCACGGCCGCCATGTCCGGGCCGTCCTCGCGCATCTCGATCGTGATCATCTCGATGCCCAGGTGCTCGCAGATCGCGAAGTGGCGGTCGTAGCCCGGCGACGGGCACAGGAACTTGACCGGTCCGGCGCCCCAGGGCTGCGTGGAGCCCGGCACGCCGTGTTGCAGGGCGAAGGCGATCGAGTCGTGCATCAGCGAGAGGCTCGCGTTGTCCGCGGCGAGCAACTGGTCTACCGGCACCCCGAGCAGGTCGGAGAAGATCTCCCGCAGCTCGGTGATCCCCGTGAGCCCGCCGTAGTTCCGCACGTCGACGCCGCCGGCGAAGTGGTCGTCCAACGGCGTCGTCAACAGCGCGTCGGACAGGTCGAGCTGGGCGGCCGAGGGCTTGCCGCGGGTGATGTCGAGCTTGAGGCCGGCCTCCTGCAACGCGGCGTATGCCTGCTGCTGCTGGGCCAGGAGGGCTTCGATCTGGTCGCGGGTGAGGGCATCGAAAGTCACACCCTCAACGTACCGCGCACCGGCCTACGGGCGACGCACGGAGTCACGCCCCTACGATCGGGTCCACGGCGGGGGAATCTCGGGTCCGTTGGCGTCGATGGGGCATGAGCGCGTTGCACACGCTGACGCTGCGTCAGGTGCTGCTCGGCGCCGCGGCGGTCGTGGTGCTGGCCTCAGGGCTGTTCGGCGGCCGCGCCCGACGGACCGGCGGAGCTGACGGCCGGTGAGCAGGTCTCCGCGGCACCCTTCGACCTGACGATCGAGCGCGCCCGCTGGGTCAGCGACCTCGGCGAGGACGTCGCGACGCCCCGTGGCCGATACGTGACCCTGGTCGCGACGGTCGAGAACACCTCCGACCGCCCCGTCCACGTGGGTACGCTCTCCGACGCCGTCCGACTGAAGGGCGTCGAGGGCATCTACACGACCTCGTTCGAGGACACGACCGGACCCGGTGAGGACGCCGATCCCCAGGTGCTGCTGCTCTCCGACGGGCACGAGCCTGTCCCCCGTCGCACCCGGCCTGGCGTTCGAGGTCGTCCTGCTGTGGGACCAGTCCACGGCCGTCGACCCGCCCACCGAGGTCGATGTCGTCATCAATGCCCAGACCTGGCGCACGAGCCGGATCGACGAGCAGGAGTACTGGTTCGACGCGACGCCCACCCACGTCGGCACGTTCGAGGTCCGCGAGGGGGCCGAGTCATGAGGTTCCCCACGCCGACCGCGCCGAAGGCCACCGCCCGCGTCCTGGTCGTGATGGCGCTCGCCCTGGGCCAGTGGCTGCACGAGCACCTGCCCGAGCCACAGGACTCCGCGCGACCGTTCGAGGTGGCGGTCACCGCGTCCGACACGGCGGTCATCCGCTCGGGAGACCTCGACGTCGTCTCGGTCGACGGAGCCACGTCGGTGCTGCCGGCACGCGGCCACGGCGACCCGATGATGTCGCCGGGACTGTTCGTGGTGGTCGACTTCACCTTCACGCCCCGCGACGAGTCGTCGGCGATCACCTATGCCGCACTGCGCGACAACCTCGGCCGGGTGCTGCCGTTCTTCACGTCCTCGGTGCGCAGCGTGGTGTCGTGTCCGGCCAGGCTGGTCGGTCGGCCGACGCAGTGCCTCGCGGTCGTCGAGGCCGACGATGCTGCGGCCGAACACGACCGCGACGACGGTCAACCAGGCGAGTGGCACGAGCACGACCGCCCCGGCGCCGTCGATCACCCGGCCGATCCAGTCGGCCACGGCGGCCAGCGGCGCACCGATCGGTCCGAGCACGTCGAGCAGCGCGGCCCACTGGTCCTGCACCCAGTGCACGAACGTGCGGTCGGTGATCCAGTCCCAGGCGCGCCCCTGGCAGCTGGCGAACGCGACGCCGAGCGTGACAATCCAGAGCGTCTCGACGTAGGCCGCCGCGAAGGCCGCGGGTCGGCTGCGCGCGGGCAGGTTGAACCGGTCGAACGCGAACCCAGGTCGGAGTTGCCGAAGATCTCGTCGTACGTGGCGGCGTTGACGGAGGCGCGCACGTCGTCCTTGAGGTAGTCCTGGGCCGCGTAGACGGTGAGGAAGGGCACGAGGGCACCCGCCAGCACGCCGAGCCAGCCGTCCGTGCGCGGCGCGCTCCCGTCTTGCGGTGCGGACACGTCCACCACGAGATTCGACAACGACCGGGAGACCACCAGCAGCATGAGGATGAACGCGACGAGCGTGGACAGCGGCGCCAGCGGCAGGATGAGCCCGGCCAGCGTCGAGTGCTGCTCACTGACCTCGACGGCGAGCCACAGGAAGCCGTCCCGACCCGCTGCGCCGACCAGGAAGATCGCGGCCAGGACGGGCCAGGGGGCCGCCGCGAGCACGAACCCGCGTCACACGACGGTCGCCGCATCGCGCAGCAGCCGCCCGTACTCCCCCATGGGCGCCGAGTCCAGAGGGGCTCGACGGCCGGCGCTGTCAGAGGCCGGGGGCGCCCCAGATCGCGAGCCAGCGCTCCAACCTCGGCTCCATCGGCACGTCGTTCTCGGCGAGAGCCCGGATCCGCAGCTCGGCGAGGTTGTCGCGCCGGCGCGGGCGGGCCGGGTCGGGCACGAACGGGTAGAACGTGCCCTGCTTGAACAGGTAGACCAGCGCGAGCCGGGTGCCCTCGTGCTCGAAGACGACGGTCGAACACAGTAGTGCGGTGTCGAACCCGTTGTCGGCCATCGTGGAGTTCACGGCATGCAGGTCGGTGACCAGTCCCGACACGTCGCCGGTGGGGCGAACCACCTCCAGCCACGTGAAGCCGAACTCGTCGCGGTGCAGCGCGGTCGTGGCCGACGGATCGGTCGCGATCATCTCCTGCGCCGAGGCGATGACCTCGTCGTCGGCACGGCCTTCGCCGTCGCGGAAGCACACGGCACCGTGACCGCTGAACTCGAACCCCTCGGCCTGCAGCGACAGCGCGGCCTGAGGCACCTGGAAGAGCACGTCGAGGTTGGCCTTCGGGGGCTTGCTGCGGCCCAGGATGGAGTCGAGGAGGCCCACCGTCAGCGCCGCTCGGACAGGTCGGCGCCGATCTTGGCGAGCTGGTCGAGCCGGGCCTGCAACGGCGGATGCGTCGACATGAGCTCCTGCACCGACGCGCCGTTGACGGCCGGCGCGATGAAGAAGGCGTTCATCGACTGCGCCTCACGCAGGTCGGAGGTCGGGATCCTGGCCATCTCGCCGGAGATCTTCACGAGCGCCGATGCCAACTTGGACGGGCGGCCAGTGAGATAGGCGCCGGACCGGTCGGCGCTCAGTTCGCGGTAGCGCGACAGCGCGCGGGTGAGCAGGAAGCTGACGAACGTGACCACGACGCTGACGAGGACGACGACGAGCATGCCGGGGCCGTTCCCGTCGCGACGGTTGCCGCCGAAGAGCATGCCCCACCGGGTCAGGAAGCCGGCCAACAGGCCGAGCGACGACGCGACGGTCATCACCGAGACGTCGCGGTTGGCGACGTGCGCCAGCTCGTGCGCGAGGACACCCTCGAGTTCCTCGGCGTCCAGCCGCTGCATGATGCCGGTCGTGACACACACGGCCGAGTGCTTCGGCGATCGCCCGGTCGCGAAGGCGTTCGGCATGTCGGTGACCGCCACGGCGACGCGCGGCTTGGGCATGTCGGCCAGCGCGACGAGCCGGTCGATCATGGCGTGCAGTTCGGGCGCCTGCTCCGGCGCCACGACATGGGCGCCCATCGACTTCAGCGCGAGCGAGTCCGAGAAGAACCACTGGCCCCACGCCATGCCGAGCGTGATGACCAGGGCCATCAGCCAACTGGACGAGAGCGAGATGAGCATCGCACCGAACGCGACGTAGAGCAGGACCAGCCCGAGGCCCACCCCGCCCATGCGCAGGCTCAGCCCTCGATCACTGCGAAATCTGCTGCGGGCCATGACCCTCTCCCTCCCACTCGCCCTCGACGGTCTCGGCGGGCGCACCCACCGCACCGAGCGCCTCGTCGAATCGGCGCATCAATGCCTCATCCTGGCTCTCGCCGGGACGCGCGATGATGCCGTCGTTCATGAGTTCGTCGACCGCGTCGGCGGTGGCCTCGAGTTCGCGGGTGTGCTGCTCGGCTTCCTGCATCGCGCGGCCGACCTCGCCGGCGGTGGCGCCGATGCCGGCGGTCGCGCTCTGGATCTCGGTGCGGGCCTGCGCGGCGGTGTAGCGCGCCGACAAGGTGTCCTTGCGCAGCCGGAACTCCTCGACCTGGCGCTCGATGTCGGCGGCCGAGCCGTTCAGCTTGTCCTCCTCGGTACGCAACTGGGTGTGCCGGTCGAGCAACTCCCCCGCAGCCCGTTCGAGCGTCACCTGCCGCTGCAGTGCCGAGCGTGCGGCGGTGTCGTCGCCGCGCTCGACCGCGGCCGTGGCGTCGGTGCCGGCCGACGCGATCTCCCGGCGCAGCGAGGCCAGCTGGATCTCGACCCGCTTACGGCTCGTGGACACGTCCGCCACGCCGCGACGCACCTGCGCGAGCAACTGCGACTGGGAGCGATAGGCCTCGTCGAGACGGTCGCGAAGACGGTCGACGTCGTGGGCGTCCGCCTGCGTGGAGCGTGCCCTGAACAGGCCCTTGACGCGCCCCAGGATGCCTCCGTCGTCCATGGCCCCACCCTAGCCATGCGGTCCCCATTGGTGGCCGCCTTGTAAGGTCGCTGGCGTGAACGATGCAGCCGACGAGACCGGTCAGGGCAAAGGCGGGCCGACTCGCAGCCGCAAGGACGCCGAAGCCGCCCGCAAGCAACAGATGAAGCGCCCGCTGACCCGCAAGGAACAGGCCGAGCGCGAGCGCAAGCGCCGCAATTCCACGCGCGACAAGCAGCGCGACGCACTCATGGGCAACGGGTCCACCGACAACCTGCCCCCG
Source organism: uncultured Aeromicrobium sp. (assembly GCA_964464335.1). GTDB lineage: Bacteria > Actinomycetota > Actinomycetes > Propionibacteriales > Nocardioidaceae > Aeromicrobium. The sequence goes on along the minus strand of CAYXFT010000055.1, from coordinate 6,698 downwards.
CGCGACCGGGGCGCCGTGCGGGCGCTGGCCCGCGACGTCGTCGACCGCCGTCGCACGGTTGCCGAGTTCATGTTGCCGATCCTCGTGGTCATCCTCGTGCTCAGTTTCGTGCCACGCGCCGCGACGCTGGTGTTCTCGCTGTGGACCGTCGCGATCTTCGCGACGATCGTCGACGAGTTCCTGCTGGTGTTCCAGCTCCGCCGCGAGTTGAAGAAGCGGTTCACCAAGGCCGAGGGCCGTGGCGCCGTGCTCTACGCGGTCCTGCGCAGCACCCAGTTGCGGCGCATGCGACTGCCGAAGCCGACGATCGCGATCGGTCAGTCGCTCCCCGAGCGGTACTAGCCTCAGCGGTACTGGCCTCAGCGGTACTGGCTACTCCGGGCGCAGCGACATCGGTCCGTAGACCTCGCTGCCGTCCTCGAACAACCGCACCTGCTCGACCCCGTCCAGCAGCAGGTCCTCGAAGGCGGTGCCGATCCACGACTCGGCGTCGCCGCGGTGCTCGAATTCGTCGGACTCGCCGACGGACTCCTGGGCCGCGTTCTCGTATTGCCAGGTGAAAGCCATGTCAGTTCTCCTTCGTGGACGGATCGACGAACGGCGGCCGGGTGACCGTGAAGGCCTCCTGACGGCCGCGCACGTCGACGGTGACGGTGTCGCCCTCGGCGACACCCGGATCGAGCAGCGCCAGTCCGATGCCCTGCCGCAGCGTCGGCGAGAAGGTGCCCGACGTGACCTCACCCAACTCGGCTCCGCCGTCGCCGTGCACCGTCATGCCCGGGCGCGGGATGCCGCGACCCTGCGCGAGCAGACCGCGCAAGGTGCGCACCTGCTTCTCGCTCTTCTGCCGCTCCAGCTCGGCCTTGCCCCAGAAGGCCGGCTTGGACCAGCCGACGGCCCAGCCCGCGCGTGCCATCACCGGGGAGATCTCGGCGGACAGTTCGTGCCCGTGCAGCGGATAACCCATCTCGGTGCGCAGCGTGTCACGGGCACCGAGCCCGCAGGCGCGGATGCCGTACTGCTCGCCCGCGGCCATGACGGCGTCCCACACGACGAGCGCGTTCTCGGCGGCGACGACCAGCTCGTAACCGCGTTCGCCGGTGTACCCCGTCCGGCACACGGTGAGCTCGACGCCGTCGACGGTGCCGGTGGCGAAGGACATGTACTCGTGGTCGACCGGCAACCCGACCGCGGTGAGGACCTCGTCGCTGAGCGGCCCCTGCACCGCCAGCACGGCGTAGGCGCGGTGCTGGTCCTCGACCTCGATGCCCTCCGGCGCCGCGGCGGCCAGTCGGCGGACGACCTCGGCCGTGTTCGCCGCGTTCGGGATCAGGAACACCTCGAACTCGCTGCGCAGGTAGGCGATCAGGTCGTCGACCGTGCCGCCGTCCTCGTCGCAGCACAGCGTGTACTGGGCCCTGCCCGGTGCGATCCGGCCGAGATCATTGGTCAGGCAGGCGTTCACGAAGGCCGCCGCGCCCGTGCCCCGCACGAGCGCCTTGCCGAGGTGGCTGACGTCGAACAGGCCCACGGCCTCGCGGACGGCCTTGTGCTCGGCGAGGACGCCGCCGCCGGCGTACTCCAGCGGCATCGACCACCCGCCGAACTCCGAGAACTTGGCCCCGAGGGCCTCATGACGCTGGTGCAACGGTGACTGGAGCAGGTCCATGCGCCTCAAACTACCGCTGACTATGGTGGCCCCATGCCCACGGTCCAGCTCCGCGCCTCCCTGCCGTCCGCCGACGCCGTCGTCGTGCTCCTTCCCGCCGGTTCCGACCTGCCCGGGAGTGTCCCCTGGGCCGCCCTCGGCTTCACCGGCGATGCCGGCCAGGTCGCGGTCGTGCCCAGCAGCGCATCAGGCTCGGCCCTGACGGCGTGGGTCTCCACGGCCGCCGAACCCACCGCCGAACCCACCGCCGAGCAGCAGCGCCGCGCCGTGGCCCAGGGCCTGCGCGCCCTGCCGAAGGCCAGCAAGGTCGGGATCGACCCCAGCGCCCTGCCCGCGCCCGACCTCGGCGCCATCGCGGAGTCCGCCGTGCTGACGGCCTACGCCTACCTCGCGTACAAGGGCGCGGACGCCCGGAAGAAGGCCACGGTCGTGCAGACCGTCACGATCTTGTCCCCCGATGCCCGCAAGGCCGCGGCCAAGCGTGCCGTCGAGGAGGCCGTCGTCGTCGCCGAGGCGACCTGCCTGGCCCGTGACTGGGTCAACACGCCGCCGGCCGACCTGCGACCCCCTGCGTTCGCCGACGCGATCAAGGCCACCGCCCCGACCGGGGTGCGCGTCGCGGTGTGGGACGAGAAGAAGCTCGAGAAGGAGCGCTGCGGCGGCATCCTGGGCGTCGGTCGCGGCTCGGAGGCCCCGCCGCGACTCGTGAAGCTGACCTACACCCCGGACGGCGCGAAGACCCACCTGGCCCTCGTGGGCAAGGGCATCACGTTCGACTCCGGCGGACTGTCGCTGAAGCCCGGCGGCTCGATGATGACGATGAAGTGCGACATGGGCGGCGCCGCCGCGATCGTCGCCGCGATCGGTGCGATCGCCCGGCTGGGCCTGCCGATCCGGGTCACGGCCTTCGCGTGCATCGCCGAGAACCTGCCCAGCGGCAGCGCGACGCGCCCCGGTGACGTCCTGCACATGCGCTCTGGCGCCACGGTGGAGGTGCACAACACCGACGCCGAGGGTCGACTGGTCCTCGCCGACGGTCTGGCCCTCGCGGTCGAGGCCAAGGCCGACCACATCGTCGACGCGGCCACGCTGACCGGCGCTGCGATGGTTGCCCTCGGCACCCGGACCTCGGCCGTGCTGGGCAACGACGAGGCCCTCGAGGAGCAGGTGCTGGCGGCCGCCGTCGAGGCCGGCGAGTCCATGTGGCGACTGCCGATCACCGAGGAGATCGGCAAGGCCGTCACCTCCTCGACGATCGCCGACCTGCGCCAGCACAACCCCAAGCCCTACGGCGGGTCGCTGTACGCCGCGGCGTTCCTGCGCGAGTTCGTCGGCGCCTCCTCCTGGGCGCACCTGGACATCGCCGGACCGGCGTTCAACGACGCCGGCGTGTACGACTACACCCCCGTCGGCGGTACCGGAGCGGGCGTGCGCACCCTCGTCCGGCTCGCGCGCGACCTGGCGTCCTGACCCCGGTGGATCGCTTCGACGAGCGGCTCGAGGCCGAACGCGCCGAGAGCGCCATGGCCTCGGTGGCCGCGGCCGTCGTCCGCGACGGCGCCATCGCCTGGACCGCTGCCTCCGGCACGGTCGACGGCCGTGACGGCGCGCTCGCGACCACGGACACGCAGTACCGCATCGGCTCGATCAGCAAGACCCTGACGGCGGTCGAGGTCATGCGGCTGCGCGACGAGGGCCGGCTCGACCTGGCCGACCCGATCGGCACGCATCTGCCCGACGTCCCGTTCGGTCACGTCACGATCGCCCAGCTGCTCACCCACACGTCGGGCCTGCAGGCCGAGACGAACGGACCGTGGTGGGAGCGCGCCGAAGGGCTCACGTGGGATGAGTTGATGGCCGGGGCGCCGGCGCTCGTGCACGCGCCCGGCACGCGGTTCCATTACTCCAACGTCGGCTTCGGCGTGCTCGGTCGACTCATCGCGGTGACGCGTGGCGCGCCGTGGTTCGACGTGATCCGCGAGGAGATCCTCGAGCCGTTGGGTATGGGACGGACGTCGTTCCACCCCACCGGCGAGCACGCCGTCGGCCTCTCGCGTCACCCGAGCGAGCCCCTGCAGACCGTCGAGCCCGAGCACGACGCCCGGTCGATGGCGCCGGCGGGCCAGCTCTGGTCGACGGTCGTCGACCTCGCCCGCTGGGCCCGCTTCGCCGGCGGCGACACGGCCGACGTCCTGGCCCGGTCGACGTGGTCGGAGATGACCGTCCCGCTGGCGGTCGACGACAGGCCGGGTCAGGCCTGGGCCACGGCACAGGGCCTGGGGTGGCGGGTCTGGATGGGAGACGGGTCCGGTCGACGCATCGGGCACGGCGGCTCGATGCCCGGCTTCCTCGCCACGCTGTTCGCCGAGCCCCGGACCGGGCTGGGAGTGGTGGTGCTGGCCAACGACACCACGCGGCTCGGCGGACTCGCCGACGACCTCCTGTCGATCGCCCACGAGACGTGGCCGCATCTGGAGCAGCCACCCGTCGTCCAGGCTTCGGCCGAGGTGACCGCGATCGCAGGCGACTGGTTCTGGGGTCCGATGCCGTACCGGCTGGAACCCGACGGCGACGGTTTCGTGCTCGGCGACGTCCACGGCCACCGACGCTCGCGATTCGTGCGCGACGGCGACGGCTGGCGCGGCCTGGATGCCTACTTCGCCGGCGAACGGCTCGCCGTACGTCCCGACGGCGCCCTCGATCTGGCGACCTTCATCCTGTCGCGCACGCCCTACGACCCCGCCGTCGACCACCCCGGCGGCCCTGCCGACTGGCGCTGACGGATTCCCCGGTTAAGTGGGTTTCCTGTCACTGAACACGGGTAATAACCCTCAGGAAGTGCCAGAGAACCCACTCAACCGGGGAATCTGCGCGATCAGAGACCGAGGGTGCGGGCGGCCTGTTCGACCTTGTCCCACTGGGACCGGTCGCCACCGGTGCGGTCGGGGTGGGCCTTCGCCCGGGCGGACCGGTGCACCCTCTCGAGGTCGGCCTTCGACGGGTTGCGCGGCAGTGGCTCGACGCCGGCGACCGTCTCGAGCGTCATGATCGCGGCGAACTGCGCGGCGGTGTACGAACCTCGCTCGGCCTCGACCGTGGTGCGCTTCGCGGCGATCCGGGTGTTGAACTCGCGCATCCGCTGGGGGTAACCGACCTTGTTCGCGTCGTAGATCGGGATCTTCAGACTGCGGGCGAGGTCGGAGGCCGCCTTGGGCGAGGCGATCCGACGCCGCGTCCACTCGCCGTCGGCCGCGACCAGCAGGACCGACATCTGGCTCACCGCCGTCTTCGGCTCGACGAACGCCTCGACACCCTTGCGGCTCGTGGCGAATTCACGCAGCGCGGCGAGGTCCGCGCGGTTGGCCTCGCGGTCGGAGACGACCGCACCGGACTCGGTGCGCTGGCGACGTTTGAACAAACCCACGCGACAAGTCTGCCGGACCGGCCCCACATCGCGGGCGGGACCTGCCGAAACCTACTGCGAAGTCACGAGCGCGCGGGTACCGCCCCGGTGGCACCTTTCCTCGGCGGGGTGACAAGATGAACGACAGACCACCTACCCGGAGGACATCGTGCCCGACGACGCACCCCATTCGTTCGACATCGTGATTCTCGGAGCCGGAAGCGGGGGCTATGCGTGCGCACTGCGCGCCGTCCAGCTCGGCAAGTCCGTCGCCATGATCGAGAAGGCCAAGGTGGGTGGCACATGCCTCCACAACGGCTGCATCCCCACCAAGGCCCTGCTGCACGCGGCTGAGGTCGCCGACACCGCCCGCGAGGGCGACGCGATCGGCGTCCACACCACGTTCGAGGGCGTCGACATGCCCAAGGTCAACGCCTACAAGCAGGGCGTCATCGACCGGCTCTACAAGGGCTTGCAGGGCCTCGTGAAGTCCGGCGGCATCACCGTCGTCGAAGGCGAGGGCAAGCTCGTCGACGCGACCACCGTCGAGGTCGACGGCACCCGCTACTCCGGCACCAACGTCGTGCTCGCCACCGGCTCGGAGCCGCGCACGCTCGGCATCGAGATCGGCGGTCGCGTCATGACCAGCGATCAGGCCCTCGCGCTCGAGGAGGTGCCGAAGCGCGCCGTCATCATCGGCGGCTCGGTGATCGGCGTCGAGTTCGCCTCGGTCTGGAACTCCTTCGGTGCCGAGGTCACGATCATCGAGGCGCTGCCGACGCTCGTCCCGCTGGAGGACCCTGTCCTCTCTAAGGGTCTGGAGCGAGCCTTCCGCAAGCGCAAGATCGCGTTCAAGACCGGCGTGAAGTTCACCGGAGTCGAGCAGAACGAGAACGGCGCCACCGTGACGCTCGAGAACGGCGACACGATCGAGACCGACGTGGTCCTGGTGGCCGTCGGTCGCGGCCCGCGTTCGGCGGGCATGGGCTTCGAGGAGGCGGGCGTCACCGTCGATCGCGGCTGGGTCCCCACCGACGAGCGCCTGCGCACCAACGTTCCGGGCGTCTTCGCCGTCGGCGATCTCGTGCCCGGC
>CAYXFT010000055.1:0-523 GCA_964464335.1 uncultured Aeromicrobium sp. | reverse complement strand
CTTCGCCCACGGCATCTTCGTCGCCGAAGAGATTGCGGGCCTGGACCCGCTGCCCATCGTCGACTCGGGGATCCCCCGGGTGACCTACTGCGAGCCCGAACTGGCCTCGGTCGGCCTCACCGAGGCGCAGGCCAAGGAGAAGCACGGCGAGGTCGAGGCCCTCGAGTACAACCTCGGCGGCAACGGCAAGAGCCAGATCCTGCAGACGGCCGGGGTCGTCAAGGTCGTGCGCGAGAAGGACGGCCCGATCGTGGGCGTCCACATGCTCGGTGCCCGGATGGGCGAGCAGGTCGGCGAGGCGATGCTGTGGGTCAACTGGGAGGCCTATCCCGAGGACGTCGCCCAGTTCATCCACGCGCACCCCACCCAGAACGAGTCCCTCGGCGAGGCCGCACTGGCCCTCGCCGGCAAGCCGCTGCATTCGCACGCCTGAGATCGGAGCACGGAAACCATGGCAACCGAAGTCACCCTGCCCGCGCTCGGCGAGAGCGTCACCGAGGGCACCGTGACCCGCTGGCTCAAG
>CAYXFT010000054.1:0-15685 GCA_964464335.1 uncultured Aeromicrobium sp. | reverse complement strand
GTGCTGGACGAGGACGGCAACCAGGTCGAGGGCTTCCAGGTCCACCTCGGTGGCGCGCTCGGACTCGACGCCGGGTTCGGTCGCAAGCTGCGGGCCCACAAGGTCACCGGCGAGGAACTGCCGCACTACGTGGAGAAGCTCTCGCGCACCTACCTGGCCAACCGCGAGTCCCACGAGTCCTTCGCCCACTGGGTCTCCCGCGCCGACGACGAGGTGCTGCGATGAGCGAGCGTCTGGTCCCGTACCACTGCCCGTACTGCGCCGACGAGGACCTGCGTCCGCACGGCGAGACCCACGGCGAATGGGAGTGCCGCAGCTGTCTGCGCGCGTTCCGCCTGAATTTCATCGGCCACCTGGCCACCAGCACGACACCGACCCCGGAAGGGAGGAATGCACGATGACCGCACCCGCTCTGATCGCCCTGGCTCACGGAAGCCGCGACGCGCGCTCGGCCGAGACCATCAACGCCCTCACGGAGGTGGCGCGCTGCATGCGCCCCGACCTGAGGATCGAGGAGGCATTCCTCGACCTGTGCGGCCCCGGTTTCGACGAGGTCGTCGCGCGGCTCGCCGCCGAGGGATTCGGCGAGATCGTCGTCGTCCCGCTGCTGCTGACCGACGCCTATCACGCGAAGGTGGACGTGCCGCGCGCTGCGGCGGCCGCCTCGGCCAAGCACGACGTCAAGATCCAGGTCACGAAGGTGCTCGGCATCGAGGGCGCGTTCTTCAACGTGCTCGACCGTCGCCTGCGTGAGGCGCTGCGCGAGAACCGGGTGCGCGAACTCGACGCGCTCGTGCTCGCCGGTGCCGGTTCGTCCGACGCCCTGTCCAACGCCGTGATCTCGCGGGCCGCCCGGGCGTGGGGATCGCACCACAAGCTGCCGACGATCGCGGCGTTCGCGTCCAGCGTCCCGCCGGCAGCCAGCGAGGCCGTGCGCGCCCACCGCGCGGACGGCCGCCGTCACATCGCCGTCGGAACGCTGTTCCTGGCTCCGGGCGTCCTGCCCGACCGGGTCAGGGAACTGGCCTACGAGGCCGGGGCCGTCGCCGTCGCCGAGCCGCTCGGTGCGGCTGACGAGGTCGCCGAGGTCATCCTCGCCCGCTACGCCGTGGGCGCGGTCGACCTGGTCCCGATGGACGCCCTGTTCGCCGACGCCTGACGACTACTCGATCGTCGAGGCCGAGAGCCGCTGTTTCTCGGCCTCGACGTCGAAGTCGGCCGGCGGCCAGTCCAGGCCCATCGCAGCGAGGGATTCGTCCAGGAGCGTCGCGATCGCCCAGTTGCGATACCACTTGCGGCCGGCGGGAACCACGTACCACGGCGCCGCCTCGGTCGAGCATCGCTCGAGCGCGATCTCGTACGCCTGCTGGTACTGCGGCCACAACGCTCGCTCCTTGATGTCGCCCGGGTTGTACTTCCAGAACTTGGACGGATCCTCGAGCCGTTCGGCCAGTCGCTCGGCCTGGTCGTCGGGGCTGATGTGCAGGAAGCACTTGAGCAGCACTCCCCCGCCGTCCGTGAACTCCTGCTCGAAGGCGTTGATCGCGTCGTAGCGGCGATCGATCTCCTCGGGCGGCGCGAGTTCTCGCACCCGCCCGATCAGCACGTCCTCGTACTGCGATCGGTCGAACACGCCGATCATGCCCGGCGCGGGCAGTTCCCGGCCGATCCGCCAGAGGAAGTCGTGTGACCGTTCCTCGTCCGTCGGTGCCTTGAAGGCGGTGATCTGCAGGCCCTGCGGGTCGACGAGACCGGCGACGTGACGCAGCGTTCCGCCCTTGCCGGAGGTGTCCATGCCCTGCAGGAGCAGCAGCACCTTGCGGTCGGTCGTCCCGGCGCGGCCGTTCGCGAACAGCCGCTCCTGGTGCTCCATCAGCCGCTCACCGATGGCCGTCATCGACTTCTCGGCGTGCTCGCGGTCGTGCTTCAGGCCCGGAGTCTCGTCGGACGGTCGGTCGGCAAGGGTGATCGGGCCATGGGTCGCCAGGACCGAACGCAGATCGCTCATGACCGGCAGTATGCCGCAGTCGGTCCTAGGGTGAGCCCCATGCCGGACGTCGCCGAACTCGCCGCTCTGTACGCCTACCCCGACACGGACCTGCCGTGGCTGCGCACCAACTTCGTCGCCTCGGTCGACGGTGCGGCCCAGGATCCCGACGGTGTCTCCGGCGACATGGGCGGCCAACCCGACCATGACGCCTTCAAGGTCCTGCGCAGTCTGTGTGACGTCGTGCTGGTCGGGGCGGGCACGGTGCGGGTCGAGGGCTATCGACCGATCACCGCGGATTCGCTGCATCCCGAACTGCGCGAAGGCTTGGCACCCCTGCCGACACTCGCCGTCGTGAGCCGGCGGCTGGACATTCCCGAGCGGCTCCTCGTACCGGGCGTCGTGGTGATCACGTGCGCGAGCTCGCCGCCGGACGTGCGCAGCCGGCTGGCCGAGACGGTCGACGTGCTCGTCGCCGGGGGGTCGGAGATCGACTGGGCCGCCGTGCTGGACGGTTTCCTGGTCCGTGGACTGACCCGCATCCTGTGCGAGGGCGGCCCGTCCCTGCACGGCACCCTCATCGGCCTGGACCTGGTCGAGGAGGTCTGCCTGACCCTGTCGCCACATCTCGTCGGAGGCGCCTCGAAGCGCATCGTCGACGGCGCGCCGGCCGAGTTGCGCCGCATGCGCCTGGGTCACGCCGTCCAGGACGACGACGTCCTGCTGACTCGATGGGTACGCGACCGATCCCGCGAGGCCCAACGGGCCTAGGCTGGACCCATGTACAACGTGGCCCTGCTGGTCGAGCGCCAGCTCATCGACCTCGACGCCGACCAGATCCTCGCGCTGCACGAGGGAGTCGACGACGACGTCAGTTATCACATGCTGCTTCCGGTGGACTCGTCCCCGGCAGCCCTGAGTGCCTCCATGACCGCCTTCGGCGGCGCCCAGTTCGTGCCGCTGGAGGAGCCGGCCGAGTACACGCGGCTCGAGAACGAACTGCGGCTCGACGGCCAGCAGGAACTCGCCGCCTCCGCCGCCCTGCTCGCCGAGCGCGGCCAGGCCGTGACGACGAAGTTGGTCGAGTACGACCCGATCGACGGACTGGTCGACGTGGTGAACGAGTTCTCGTGCGACGAAGTCATCATCCTCACCGAGCCACACGTGGTCCGGGAGTTCCTCAAATTGGACTGGACGTCGCGGGCGAGAAGAAAACTGGACGTTCCGACGTTGCACCTGTTGGAGCATTACACCTTCGACGGGCAGGCGGAACTGTGAGCGACAAGACCTACGGCATCGACAAGACCGACGAGCAGTGGCGTGAGGATCTGAGCGCGTCGGAGTACCACGTGCTGCGCGAGGCCGGCACCGAACGGCCCTTCAGCAGCGAATATGAGACCGACCCGACGGTCGGCGTCTACCGCTGTCGCGCGTGCAACGCCGAACTGTTCCGCAGCGAGACGAAGTTCGACGCCCACTGCGGCTGGCCCGCCTTCTACACGCCCCTCGCCGGGGACAGCGTCGAGTACATCGACGACTCCTCCCTCGGCATGGCCCGCACCGAGGTCCGCTGCGCGAACTGCGGCTCCCACCTCGGCCACGTCTTCAAGGGCGAGGGCTTCGACACCCCCACCGACCTGCGCTACTGCATCAACGGCATCGCCCTGTCCCTCGACGCGGACTGACCGCGACCCGGGGGACGGATCTTGAGGTCTTTGGGTCAACTGGCTGACCCAAAGGCCTCAACGTGCGTCGCACCACCCTGTATCCACAGCCCGCGGACACGGTGCTGACACCCCGCCCCGCCCGCCGCTAGGCTCGGTGCAACTCGGGTTCACATCGTCGATTCAGGGGGAACGATGCGGGCATTGGCCTCTGCCGTGTGTGCATGTGCGATCGCACTGTCCATGGGTTCGTGCAGCGGCGAGGAGCCGCCGCCCGACGAACCGACCACCGCCACCACCCCGGCCAATCCCGACGCCACCCTCCCGCCCATGCCGGAGGTGGCCGGCGAGTTCTCGCCCAAAGGCGCGGCCAACTTCGTCGCGTACTACGTCTCGGTCCTCGACTACGCCTCCAGGACTGGCGACGTTCAGCCGCTGCGGAACTATTCAGATCCGGAGTGCGGTGGGTGTAACGACTACATCGACTTCTACGAGACGACCTACGCCGAAGGCGGCTGGTTCAAGGACCGCAGCTGGACAAAATCCGAGACCGAACTGACGTTCGCTGACGAAACCGGACAGGAATCACGCGCGACGACTGCCGTGACAATTTCGCCCGGCACATACAGACTTTCCGCCAGTGATCCGGTGCATGATGCGGCCGAAACGACCGAAGACGTAACCTTCGGGATCCGCTTCGACGGTGCGTGGAGCATCACACAACTCGTATCTGGTGATCCTCAATGAGATTCGTCGCTGGGCTCCTTCTTGCCTGGTTTGGTCCCACCGTCATCGACGTCGAGCCCATGCCGGACAGTCCGGGCATGGTCACCAGGGGACGAGAATGGCAGGAGCCGCGCGCTAAGCCCGCTCCCATCAGTCAACCTGGTTCGCCTGCCACCGATCCTGTGCCTGTCGACAGGTCTCCATTCCTCTTCTGCCGGAATGACCGCTACGCCGAAGAGATCGAGTGCGTGATGCCGACGGACCCGGAACCCACGGCTGAGCCTGAGGTCACGCCCGGCGATGTCGAGCGCGCCGTGAAACGTGTCGGGCTGCCGCGGCTGAAGGCCCAGATCCAGCCACCCGGAACCACCCTGGTCAACCTCGACACGATCTTCCACACCACCGCCGACCCGTTCGAGCGCACCGTGCAGATCCTCGACTCGACCGTGGTGCTGCGGGCCACCCCCGCGACCTACACGTGGCACCACGGCGACGGGACCAGTCAGACGAAGACCACCCCGGGACGGCCCTACCCCGCCACCGACGTCACCCACCAGTACCGCGAACTAGGACGCATCCACGCCAGCGTCGACGTCACCTACTCCGTCACCTACCGCATCGACGACAGTGACTGGCAGGAATTGGACACCACCATCACCGCCGCCGGTCCACCCACAGCGCTGCGCATCCGCGAAGCCCGACCCGTCCTCACCCGCTGAACGAACCAATCTTGAGGACTATGGGTCAACCAGCCGACCCGAACACCTCAAGATCCGTCCCCCGCAGGGCTCAGGGCCACAGGGCGGTGAGTTCGGTCAGGGACAGTGCACGGCCGGTGTAGAAGGGGAGTTCCTCGCGGACGTGACGGCGGGCGTCGACGGCGCGCAGCTCGCGCATGAGGTCGACGATGCGATGGAGTTCGTCGGCCTCGAAGGCCAGCAGCCACTCGTAGTCCCCCAGCGCGAACGAGGCGATCGTGTTCGCACGGACGTCCGCATAGTCGCGGGCAGCCTCGCCGTGCTCGCGCAGCATCTGACGACGCTCGGCCTCGGGCAGCAGGTACCACTCGTACGAACGCACGAACGGGTACACACACAGGTAGCGGCCCGCGGACTCGTCGGCCAGGAATGCCGGGACGTGCGAGCGATTGAACTCGGCCGGACGGTGCAGACCCACGTTCGACCAGACCGGGGCGAGGTGCGAGCCCAAGTCGGTACGCCTCAGCGCGTTGTAGGCGTCCTGCAACGCATCGGCGGTCGGCGCGTGCCACCACACCATGAGGTCGGCGTCGGCGCGCATGCCGCTCACGTCGTAGGTTCCCCGCACGATCACGTCCTCGCCGCGCAGGTCCGCGATCAACGCGTCGACCTCGGCGGCCATGGACGCACGATCGGCGTCGGCCAGCGGCCGCTCGACCCGGAACACCGAGTACATGGCGTAGCGGATGGTGGCGTTGATCTTCTCGGCGTCGACGTCGTGGGAACTCATGGGTCCATTCTCACCCGGCGACGATTCGCTCGGCCGCGGCCCTCGCGGTCCCGGCGACGGCGGCGATCCCGACACCCTCGTACGCCGCTCCGCACACCTCCAGTCCCGGTACCGATGCCACGTCCTCGACGACGGTGCCCACGAGCCCGAGGTGACCGACCTCGTACTGCGGCAGTCCCCCGCCCCAGCGCTGGACGTCCGAGGCGACCAGCGTGCCGAGCGTCCCCGCGGTGCTGACGATCGACGTCAGATCGGAGACGGCGAGGTCGACCAAGGTCGCGTCGTCGCGCTGCAGTACCGACGTCTCGCCCGCCCGCCCGATCGACGCGCGCAGCACCGTCGCACTGCCGGCGGTCTCGGCCAGCCACGCCCACTTGCGCGACGAGAAGGTCGACGCCTTGATCGCCACGTCCTCGACCGGAGGGACCAGGAAGCCGGTCCCGGCGGGCAGATCCGCGCCGTCCAGCACGAGGGTGACGACGACCATCGAGGCGTAGTCCACGCCGGCGAGCGCGAACGCCGCCCGCGGGGCGACCTCGGCGAGCAGTCGCGCGGCGGCCGGGGCGGGAGCAGCCATGACGACCTTGTCGAAGCGCTCGCGCACGGGGGCGATGGTGGGCCCGACGATCAGTTCCCAGCCCTGGCCGTCACGGCGCACCGAGCGGACCGTGGCCTTCGTGCGGACCTCGAAGCCACCGGTCGCGACCAACGCCTCAGGCAGCCGCCCGACGCCACCGCGCAGGCCGACGAGTCGCGGACCCGCATCGACCGGGGCGGCGGCCCTGGCCGCGGCCGCACCGGCCAGCAGGTCCGGACCCAGGGCCGCGATCATCGGTGCGGCCGCGTCGAGTGAGAGCCGGTCGGCGTGACCGGCGTAGATCCCGCCGAGCAGCGGCTCGACGAGCCGGTCGACGACCTCGGCACCGAGGCGATCACCGACGAACGACGCCACGGACACGTCCCCGTCGGGCGCATCGATCATGAGCGAATCGACAGGCCCTCCCAGAATCCCGGAGGCCGCAAGGGCGTCGAGGTCGGCCGGCACGCCCATCACGGTCGGCGGCAGCGGACGCAGCGCGCCACGACTCCAGACCATCGACGGCAACGGTTCGGGTGCGACGACGTCCGCGTCGAGTCCGGCCGCGGAGACCAGTTCGAGTGCCTCGGGGCGGCGGGCGAGCATCGCCTCGGCGCCCACGTCCACCGTGAGGTCCCCCACGCGCGCGAGCCGCACCTTGCCACCGACCGTGTCGGAGCCCTCGAACACGACCGCCTCGGCACCGAGCCGCGCGAGGTGGAAGGCGGCGGACAGACCGGCGATGCCGCCCCCGACGACCGCAACGCGCACGTCAGGCCTGCGGCTCGTAGGAGTGGACGAACTCGACCAACCGGGTCAGCGCATCGGGGTCGGTCGCGGGCAACACTCCGTGACCGAGGTTGAAGACGTGTCCGCGGGCCGCCCGGCCGGCCTCGATGATCTCGGCGGCCCGGGCGTGGACCACGTCGGTGGGCGCGAACAGCAGGGTGGGATCGAGGTTGCCCTGGACGGCTCGCTCGCCGACCCGGCCGATCGCGTCGGTCAGCGGCACGCGCCAGTCGACGCCGACGACGTCCGCCCCGGCCTCGCCCATCCGCGAGAGCAGCTCGCCGGTGCCGACGCCGAAATGGATCCGCGGCACGTCGAGATCGGCGACGGAGTCGAGCACGGCGGTCGAATGCGGCCGCACGTACGTGTCGTAGTCGGCCGGCGACAGCGCGCCCGCCCACGAGTCGAACAACTGCACCGCCGACGCGCCAGCCTCGACCTGCAGCCGCAGGAACTGCCCCGCGATGACCGCGATCCGACCCAGCAGCGCGTGCCACAGGTCGGGGTCGCCGTACATGAGTTCCTTGGTCCGACGGTGATCGCGCGACGGCCCGCCCTCGACGAGATAGGACGCCAGCGTGAACGGGGCCCCGGCGAAACCGATCAGCGGAGTCCCGCCCAACTCCCCGACCAGCGCCCGGACCGCGTCGGTGATCGCCGTGACGTCGTCGGGTTCGAGATCGCGCAGCGAGGACAACTGGGCTGCCGATCGGATCGGCTCGGCGACCACCGGACCGGTGCCCGCGACGATGTCCAGATCGACACCGATCGCCTTGAGCGGCACGACGATGTCGGAGAAGAAGATCGCCGCGTCGACGCCGTGCCGGCGGACCGGCTGCATCGTGATCTCGACGACGAGGTCGGTGCGAAAGCACGATTCGAGCATGGGAACGCTCTCGCGGACCGCCAGGTACTCGGGCAGCGATCGACCGGCCTGGCGCATGAACCACACCGGCGTGTGCGACGGCTCGAGGCCTCGGCAGGCTCGCAGGAACGGACTGGCGGTGGCGAGCGGGGCGGAGGGGGCGTGAGCGTCGGTGGTCACCCTTCGAGTCTGTCACGCCCTGCGTGTCGGGCCGCGCGCCCCCGTTCGGCGTGCCAAGATCGGCCTGTGGGCGCCCGTACGAAGGTCGAAGGCATCCCGGCACCATTCACCCGTGCCGTCGAGGAGGTCAAGCGCGCCGTCGCTCGGCCGGAACTCGAGATCGGCGAGATGCCTCCGCCGCAGCGCATCGCCCCGTGGGCCCACGCCATGACAGCGGATGTCGTCGTCGGCGGCGCCGACCTCGGCACCGGCCGATTCATCCTGTTGCACGACCCCGCCGGCAACGACGCGTGGGACGGCACGTTCCGCTGTGTCACCTTCGCCCGCGCCGACATCGAGCAGGAGATGGCGATCGATCCGCTCATCACGCAGGTCGGCTGGAGCTGGCTCACCGACGCCCTCGGCGATGCCGGGGCCGACCACGGCAACCCGGCCGGCAGCATCACGGTCGTGCGCTCCGAGGGCTTCGGCGCGATGACCGACGACGACGGCGACGCCCAGATCGAGGTGCGCGCCTCGTGGACCCCCCACGGCGATCTCGAGTCGCATGCGACCGCATGGATGGAACTGCTCGGCAAGCTCGCCGGGCTGCCTCCGATGGCGCCCGGTGTCGTGCCCCTGACGCGTAGGCGTGCGGGTCGTTGACGACCGATCCCGAGCAGACCACGTCCGAGCCCGCGGACGAGGCACCCGAGCCCGAACTCCCCCGCCTCGGCCTGCGTGAGCCGCTGCGTCCCGTCGTCGACACCGAGGACGCCCTCGCGCGCGCATGCGCCGAGATCTCGCTCGGCGAAGGGCCCATCGCCCTCGATGCCGAGCGCGCCTCCGGCTATCGCTACTCCCAGCGGGCCTACCTCGTCCAGGTGCGTCGTGTCGGGTCGGGCACGTGGCTCATCGACCCCACGGCGTTCCCCGACCTGACCGAACTGGGGCACGCCTTCGGCGACGCCGAGTGGATCCTGCACGCGGCCACCCAGGACCTGCCGTGCCTGGCCGAGGTCGGCCTGCATCCGCCGGCGCTGTTCGACACCGAACTGGCCGGCCGACTGCTCAACCTGCCCCGCGTCGGTCTGGCCGCGCTCGTCGAGCACTACCTGGGCATGAGCCTGGCCAAGGAGTACTCCGCGGCCGACTGGTCCACGCGACCGCTGCCCGATCCGTGGCTCGACTACGCGGCGCTCGACGTCGAGGTGCTCGTCGAACTGCGAGCCGCCGTGATCGCCGATCTCGAGGCCGCCGGCAAGCTGGCATGGGCGCGTGAGGACTTCGACGCGCTGCTGTCCTTCACCGGGCCGCCGGAGCGTCAGGACCCCTGGCGACGCACCTCCGGCATCCACAAGATCCGCAGCCGCCGGTCCCTGGGCGTCGTGCGCGCGCTGTGGCACGAGCGGAACGCGATCGCGGCCGAGCGCGACGTCACTCCCGGCCGGATCCTGCCGGACATGGCGATCGTCGCGCTGGCCACGCACCCGCCCGAGACCCTTGCGGCACTGCGGTCCGACGCGTCCATGCGCCGCCGCGGTCCGCGCCGATTCCTCGACGAGTGGTTCGCGGCGATCGAGGAGGCCCTCGCGTTGCCCGACGACGAGTTGCCCACCAGCGGCCAGCGCTCCGACGGACCTCCGCCGCCGCGGGCCTGGGCCGACAAGGACCCCGTGGCCGCCGCGCGGCTCACCCGCGTGCGTGCCGTGGTCACCGAGATCGCCGAGGCGAACAACCTCCCCAGCGAGAACCTCATCGCGCCGACACCCGTGCGTGCGCTGGCTTGGCAACCGCCGCAGGAGCGCACCACCGAGACGGTCTCGGCCTTCCTGAGCGACAACGGTGCACGTCCGTGGCAGCTCGGCCTCGTCGCCGGTCCCATCGCGGCCGCACTGGTCGACCCCTCCTGACGTTCCTGCCCGGCCGGCCCGACGCGGTTCCGGGCGCGTCCCGGTCCGGTGACCAGCGCAGGTCTACCCTCGATGCCATGGCCGATTTCGCCCGCCCGTCGCTGCCGGGAGCCGACCTCTTCGAGTCGCTGCCCGATGGCGCCGACCCGGCCGAACAGACCGCGGCCGGCCATCGCATCGCGAACCTTCTCGTCCGTGGTGCGCACGATCGCGAGGATCGTGACATGGTCGACCGGGTCCTGCACCTGGCCGACACCGAGGGACTGGGCGTCATCGCCGAGTTGTGGTCTCGGGCGCCGGGCGAGACCGTGGCCGGGGCTCTGTGGCGGCTGTACATCCTGCGCACCTGGGTGCACCGCAACCCGGTCCAGGCCGCTCGGGAGTTCACCGCCGGCCGCGCCTACGCACCCGTGCAGGAGGTGCTCGCCGGCGTCGTCGATCCCCCGGGCCCCGACGAGGTCATCACTCTCGTCGACACCCTGATCCGCGGGATCCTCGCACCGGACTTCGACGTCGTCCTCGACCGCGCCGCCGCATTCGCGCACATCGTCGGCGTCGGTCGCAGCCAGACCGAGGGCGCCGACGCCGCGAGCGCGGCCCGGCTGGTCGACACCGCACGCCAGCTGCATGCGGCCGCCGAGTCCGAACGCCGCGGCGAACTGCACTGAATCGCGACGGCACCGCACGGAATGCGACCGAAATCAGGAGCGGTCGTCTACGCTGGTGGCCGCGCCGGGTCGTGGTAGCCCCGGGTCCCAAATCAAGCCGCTACGAGCGGCCACGCGCCGTGAGGCGCTTCCCGACCCGGCGCATCAACTCCCCACAGATCCCGCTCAGCGCGGCGCGAACGTCGTGTACGAGTGCGCCGGCGCCAGCAAGGCATCGAGGGCGACCGTGTCCTCCGCGCTCAGCGTCCACCGGCTCGCGGCCACGTTGGCGCCCACCTGCTCCGGACCGGACACCCCCGCGATGACCGACGCGACGGCCGGGCGTGATGCCAGACCGCCCATCGCGAGCTCCAGCAGGCCGATCCCCCGCTCGTCGGCGAACGCCTGCAACGCCTCGATCCGCGTCCAGTCCGCCGCGTCGAGGCGCGTCCGCTGCGACTGCGCCGCGAGCCGGGTTCCCTCGGCCGGGGCCGCGTCCCGGGAGTACTTCCCGGTCAGCAGGCCGTACGCGAGCGGGAAGTACGGCAGGATTCCGACGCCCAGGTCCAGGCAGGCCGGGACCAACTCCGTCTCGGCCGTCGCGTTGTAGAGCGAGTACTCGTTCTGCGCCGTCGCGAAGTGCGCCAGGCCGGCGGTGCGGGAGATCCAGTCGGCGTCGACCAGCTGCCATCCGGAGAAGTTGGAGCAGCCGATCGCGCGCACCAGGCCCGCGTCGACCAGTTCGGTCATCGCGCCGAGGGTCTCCTCGATCGGAGTCCGCGGGTCGGGGGTGTGCAGCTGGTAGAGGTCGATCACGTCGGTGCCGAGACGGCGCAGGCTGGCCTCGACCGCGGTGCGCACGTACGCGGCGCTGCCCCGTCGACCGCCGTCGTCGCCGTTGCGGCCCTGCATGTCCATCCCGAACTTCGTCGCGACCACCACGTCGTCGCGCCGGCCCTGCAGCGCCGCGCCGAGCAGCGACTCGCTCTCGCCGAGTCCATAGGTGTCGGCGGTGTCGAACAGGACGACGCCGTGGTCGAGGGCGGCGTCGACCACGGCGGACACCCGTGCGGCGTCGATCCGGGTGCCGAAGGCGTTGCAGCCGATGCCGACCGCGCCGACCTCGATGCCACTGGTTCCGAGAACGTGCTGTGTGCTGGTCATCCCACCACCGTAGGACCGTTACACTCACCGGGTGATCCCGACCACCCGCGGAGCGCGACACCTCGTCGCCGTCCTGGCTGCCGCCGTGCTGGCCGGCGTCCTGGGTCTGGTCTCGGCCGCGGCGATCACGCGCATCGACACCCAGCGCACGAACAGCGCGGTCGCCGATGCCGAGGGATCCTCGACGCACCACCGCGCCACACTGACCACCGCGCAGGTCGACGACCACCACGTGACGATCGATCTCACCGCGGTCACCCCCGCGAACGTGTTGCCCTTGCTGGCCGCGCTCGTCACCGCGGTCGCCGCAGCCCGGGTCGCGGGCCGTCGCACGACGGTTCCCACGATGCGGATCGGGCGAGCGCCCCCGCGTCCCTGACGCATCGCCTCACCCCACGCACATCCCGAACGGCCGCGGCCGTCCACTCCCGAGAGACACCCATGCCCCTCAAGAAGTCCGCCTCCGAGAAGGCGAAGAAGCCCAAGAAGCCGAAGGCCGCCAAGCCCCGCAAGCCGAAGAAGCAGGTGCCGGCCGGCTCGCGCACCAACCTCTACCGCGGTCTGGTCTCGTTGGTCGTCATCGCGATCGCCGCGATCGTGACCTTCTCGATGAGCCCCAGCCTGGGTCTGGACCTGCGCGGCGGCACCCAGATCACGCTCGAGACGCAGTCGACGGACCGGGTCGACGCCGATGCCGAGTCGACCGATCGCGCCGTCGAGGTGCTGCGCGGCCGCGTCGACGCCCTCGGCGTCTCCGAGCCCACGATCGCCCGTTCCGGCGACAAGCGCATCATCATCGAACTGCCCGACGTGCAGGACCCGTCGAAGGCCGTCGAGGTGATCGGCCAGACCGCGTCGTTGGAGTTCCGCGAGGTCAAGTCCGCGGCCACCGAGGACACCAAGCCCGCCGAGGGCGAGGTCGTCCTGCCCGACGAGAACGGCACGAGCCTGTTGCTCGGCCCGGTCACTCTCGACGGCAACGGCATCAAGAACGCGGCCGCCGAGATGCCGCAGGGCAGCCTGGGCGACTACGTCGTGAACGTCGATTTCAACGGCACGGGCACCCAGCCGTGGAAGGACCTGGTCACCTCAGCGTGTGCGAACACCGCGGCCGAGAACCGGATCGCGATCGTCCTGGACAACAAGATCATCTCGTCGCCGGCCATCCAGAGCAGCATGTGCCAGACCGGCGGCGGCACGTCGACCAGCATCACCGGCAGCTTCAGCCAGGCCGAGGCCAACGACCTCGCGGTCCTGATCAAGGGCGGCGCGCTGCCGGTCCCGGTCAAGATCATCGACCAGCGCACGATCGGCCCGACCCTGGGCGAGGCTGCGATCGACGCGTCGATCCTCGCCTCGATCATCGGACTGGCCCTGACCGGCCTGTTCATCATCTTCATCTACCGCCTCACCGGCGTGATGGCGACGATCGCGCTGTGTGTCTACGCCCTCATCTCCTACGCCGTCCTCGTGCTCCTCGGCGCCACCCTGACGTTGCCCGGCCTGGCCGGTTTCGTGCTGGCGATCGGCCTGGCCATCGACGCCAACGTGCTGGTCTACGAACGAGCGCGCGAGGAGTATCACGAACATCCGCAGGGCGGCCTGCTCGCCGCGCTGACCACCGGGTTCCAGAAGGCCTGGTCGGCCATCATCGACTCCAACGTCACCACGATCATCGCCGCGATGCTGCTGTTCTGGCTCGCGTCGGGCCCGGTCAAGGGCTTCGGCGTCACGCTGACCATCGGTGTGCTCGCGTCCATGTTCTCGGCACTGGTCGTGGCCCGGTTCCTCACCGAGTGGCTCGTCAAGCGCAAGTGGGTGCGCCAGCACCCGCAGGCCTCGGGCATCGGCGGCATCTCCAGCGTCCGCCGTTGGCTGAACGAACACGGCCCCTACCTGGTCAAGCGCGCCGGCATGTGGATCGCCGTCTCGCTGGGCATCGCGGTCGTCATGATCGGCGGCATCCTCGTGCGCGGCCTCAACCTCGGCGTCGAGTTCGCCGGCGGTCGCCAGGTCGAGTTCTCGACCACCACGACGGTCACCCCGGACGAGGCCCGCGCGGCGGTGTCCGATGCCGGCTTCCCCGAGGCCGTCGTCCAGACGTCATCCAGCGACGGCCAGGAGAACATCTCCGTCCGCCTTCCGAAGGTCGGCGACGACGACGTCGCGAAGGTCCAGTCGGCCATCGAGTCCGTCGGCGGTGCGAGCGAGAAGGTCAGCGACAACACGATCGACCCGACGCTCGGCAAGGAGTTGCGGAACAAGGCGATCCTCGCGTTCCTGATCGCGGTGGGCGCCCAGATGATCTACCTGGCCTGGCGTTTCCGCTGGACGTGGGCCATCGCCGCGATCGTCTCGATGGCCTCCGTCGTGCTGGCCGTCGTCGGCGTCTTCGCCTGGTGGGGCAAGCCGATCGACGGCGTGTTCCTGGCGGCGATCCTGTCCATCATCGGCCTGGCGGTCAACGACTCGATCGTCGTCCTCGACCGCATCCGAGAACGCATGCGCACGGCTGACATCCCCTTGCGCGAGATGGTCAACGAGGCGATCCTGTCGACCATCCCGCGAACCGTGAACACGGCCATGGGTGCCACGTTCATCCTCGCGGTGCTGGCGATCCTGGGTGGCGACTCGCTGCGCGACTTCGCCATCGCGGTGCTGCTCGGCCTGCTGTTCGGTCACCTGTCGACGGTCTTCACGGCCGCCACGATGGGCCTGCTGCTGGAGGAGCGGTGGCCGTACGACACCGAGAACGATCCGCGGGGCAAGGCCGACCCGTACGCGCACATCGGCGACGGCAGGGGCCTGCCCGACGACGGGGCGATGGTCTGACGTCCTCGGCCGTTAGGTTGGGGTCATGACCACCACGCCTCCGGAGGAGCCGCACCGGGACCCCAACCTCGGCGCCGGCGACCACGAGCCCACCGTCAACGTCGGCGGGACCGAACCGACGGCACCGCTCGAGCCTCCGCCGGCCGGGCAGTACCCGCCGCCCCCGCCGGGCCCCGGGTACGCCCAGCCGGGGTACGCCCCGCCCGGGCCGGCGTACGGAGCGCAGTACCAGGCTCCGTACGGGATCGACCCGAAGACGGGACTGCCGTTCTCCGACAAGTCCAAGCTCGTCGCCGGCCTGCTGCAGGTGCTGATCCCGATCGGAATCGGCCGGTTCTACACCGGCCACACCGGTCTGGGCGTCGCCCAGTTGCTCGTCACGCTGTTCACGTGCGGCGTCGGCGCGATCTGGCCGTTCGTGGACGGAATCATCACCTTGGTCTCCGACCCTCGCGACGCCACGGGACGGCCTCTTCGTTCGTGAGCCATGATGGACACATGTCCATCGCGAACCACGTGGTCGACCTGATCGGCAACACTCCCCTGGTCCGACTGAACAAGGTCGTTCCGGACGGTGGCGCCACGGTCGTCGCGAAACTGGAGTACTTCAATCCCGGCGGCAGCGCGAAGGACCGCATCGCGGTGCGCATGGTCGACGAGGCCGAGGCCTCGGGGGCGTTGCAACCCGGCGGCACCATCGTCGAGCCGACCTCGGGCAACACCGGCGTCGGGCTCGCACTGGTCGCCCAGCAGCGCGGCTACTCGTGCATCTTCGTGTGCCCGGACAAGGTCAGCGAGGACAAGCGCAACACGTTGAAGGCCTACGGTGCCCAGGTCGTCGTGTGCCCCACGGCCGTCCCGCACGAGCACCCCG
>CAYXFT010000053.1:0-15735 GCA_964464335.1 uncultured Aeromicrobium sp. | reverse complement strand
GACGTCAAGCGCGGCGACATCGGTTCCACGGCCGCCGCCTACGCGGACGCCTACCTCGACGACGATGCGCCGATGGCCGCAGACGCGATCACGGTCAACCCGTACCTGGGCTTCGGCTCGCTGCATCCGTTCCTGGCCGCAGCGGAACAGAACGATGCGGGCGTCTTCGTGCTCGCGCTGACGTCGAATCCCGAGGCGCCGCAGTTCCAGGGCGCCCGGACCGCCCACGGCACCGTGGCCGGCGACGTGCTGGCGCAGTTGCGTGCCGCGAACGAGGGCGCCTCGCCGTTCGGCGCGTTCGGTGCGGTCGTGGGCGCGACCCTCGGCGACATCGACGAGGACCTGGCGATCAACGGACCGATCCTCGTCCCGGGTTTCGGTGCCCAGGGCGGCACCGTCGACGACCTGCGCCGGTTGTTCGCGGGAGTGCTCGACACGATCGTGCCGTCGACCTCGCGCGATGTACTGGCGAAGGGGCCGGACGTCGCATCGCTGCGTGCCGCCGCGGCCGCGGTCAACGACTCGTTGTCGATGCTCCGCTAGATCGTCGGACGTGGAACGACGCCGGGTAGTGGGGCGGACGCGCTCGCTTCGCTTCGCGCTCGATCCCGGCTCCGCAGAGCTCCGCCAGGCCGCCCCCTCGTCGCTGCGCTCCTCGCCATGGTTCGGACGTGGAACGACGCCGGGTAGTGGGAGATACCACCCGGCGTCGCAGCCTCCATGAGACGGCTCGGGACCGACAAATACGTATCGCAGCCTGATTTCGCGGCTCTTCGGAGGCATTCGTCCCCTCGCCGTCCTGCTGCACCTCGTGCGGCGCTACCTGCCTGCCGAGATCGCCGGAACCCTGACGATGCTCGGCGTCGTGCTCCTGTGCGCCGAGTTCGGGCCTGCGGAGATCGTCGACACGGTGACCCGCGCGCCGATGGTCGCCCTCCTGGTGGGGCGAACTGCGGTACCGCCGCGAGCAGGAGGCCCGCGACCTGCTCACCCGCCCGGAGGTCCTGCGGATGCTCGCCGAGCAGGGGACGCCATTGCTCGTGCTCGACCCGCAGACCGTCCGCCACCTGTACCGGCGCCTGCAGGACGCGCTGCCGTACGTGCGGTTCCACTACGCGCTCAAGGCGCTCGCGCATCCTGCCGTGATCTCGGCGATCGACGCCGAGGACGGCTGCGCCTTCTCGGTGCTGGCGAGTTCAACGGGTTGAGCGCCGCGTCCGTCCTCGTGGTCGGAGAGCGCACCCCGGCCGGTCCCGGTGCCCGGATCCTGTCCGCGGTGACGGGCTGACCTCACCAACCGGCACCGAAGCACACGAACGAGGTGGGCCGGTCGCTCGTGGCCTCGGCGAGGGCGATGCCGGGGGCGGCACCGGCAGCCATCAGTCGGTGCACGTCCTGCAGGACCTCGCACGCCTCGTCGTCGGCCACGGCGGCAGGCGACGCGATGACGCAGCGCGCGCCGGCGTGCAGCCAGGCATTGACCATCCCGAGCGACTCCTCGGCCCACCGCTGGGTAGAGCGACCGAGTTCGCACGCCGAGAGGATCACCACGTCGGGCACCTCGGCGAGCTGATCGAGGTCGTACCCGAACAGCGGCCCACCCTCGAGCAGGACGCCCGAGAACAGCGGGTTCTCGGCGGCGTGCCTGCCGTGCGCCGAGACGTGCAACACGTCCACCCTGCCGGCCAGTTCGAGCACGGCCGGGGCGGTCGCGTCGCCGTCCAGCAGCACGGTCGAACTCGGCCAGCGTGACGCCGACTGCTTGACCTCCTCCACGGCACGGGCGACGTCCGGACCGGCGACGAATCCCATGCCGACGGGGGTCGGCAGGTCGCGGGTCTCCAGCCACCGCGTCGCGGCGGAGGCGACCGTGATCGGACGACCGACGAGCCCGGGCAGCATCGACCACGGGATGCCGGCGAGGATCCCGGCCTGCGTGATCACCACCCGGCGATCGCCCAGCATCGGGAGCAGGGGAGTGACCAACACGTCGGCGACCTCCGAGAGGCGTCGGTCGCGCCCGGCCAGCACGACCCGGGCCATCGCCTCGCCGAGCTCACTCGCGCCGACGTCGAGGTCGGCCCTCAGACCGCCCAGAAGTTTCGCCAAGGGCGCGGACGGCCCGAGGTCGACCACCGCGCGCCCCAGATCCGTGGCCACGAGCGCGTGGACCCGTGCGCGGCCGTCCCACAGATAGCTGACCAGCGCGGTGTCGCTGCCGAGTGCCGCGACGATCTCGTCCAGCTCTGCGATGCGGTTCACCTCACCGGATCCGGCGCCGAGCCACGCGCGCTGTCGCACCCGCTCGCGCAGGTCGAGCAGTCGCCGGGCCTCACGGCTGCCGGCCTCGGGCTCGGTGACCGTGAGGGCGCGGATCTCGACCAGGTCGGCTGCTGCCTGCTCGTCCTTGGGGGGCCGCACGGGCACCACGCGCGTCGTCAGGGCCCGCGCCCGTTCGGACCACTCGAAGACCAGTTCGGGCGAGCCGTTCGTGAGCGCGAGCCGGATCCCCGTCGTCGCCAGTCCACGACCGTGTCCGACCACGGAGCTCATCAGGTCGAGGCTTCCGAACGACGACTGCCAGTCGTGCAGCAGGTCCAGACCCGCGCGCAGGTGGTTGAGCGCCGTCCGCCGGCGTCCCCGTGCGGCGGCGAGATCGCCCTTGGCCTGCCGTTCGAGCAACCGCTCGGTCAGCGAGTCGCGACTGTTCGTCCGGGCGCGATGCAACCGGGTCTGCGCGTCGTCGAGTTCACCGATCCAGATCGCGACCCGTGCCGCGTACAGATCCAGCAGTTGGGCCTCGTGCGACATCGAGTGCGAGCGCAGCTCCGCTGCGAGCGTCTCGGCCTCGGCCAACCACGATCGCGTACGCCGGCCTGCGATCGCGGCGGCGATGGACTCGAGCGTGTCCGCCCGCAACGCCCAGGTGTCGTTGCCGTGGCGGCGCAGTCGCCGTCCGGCCGCCCGGGCCAACACGCGTGCTCGTTTCGGTTCACTGAGCAGCAGGGCCCGCCCGAGCACGAACTCGCACTCGGCCTGCATGCGCGGCAGCCGCAGCGCAGTGAAGCGCGAGAGTGCCGAGGAGAGCTCGGTGACCGCCTCGCTGGTCTGGCCCGCCGCGATCAGCACCTCGGCCCGGTCCTGCTCGCTCACGGCCCGGAGCTGATTGCTCGATGACCCCATCTGCCCCGCGGCCTCGTCCATGAACGTCAGGGCCGACACGAGATCACCGTGTTTGAGCGCGACGTAGCCGCGGTTGTGGACGGCGCCGGCGTGGGCCAATACGTCCCCGACCACCTCGAAGTCTGCCGCGGCATCACGGAAGTCGCGATCGGCCGCGTCGTGGTCGCCGAGATCGAGGTGCACCAGACCCCGGTTGATCAGGACGTTGCCGCGCTCGGCCGACCCCGACGCGAACGCGGGCATCGCCAAATCGAACAGGGCGAGGGCGGCGTCGACGTCACCGCCGCGGTTCAGCAGGACGGCCTGCTGGCTGCGGATCACCGCCCGCGAATGCGGCGTCAGCCCGCGATGGCGCAACGCTGCGATGCACCGGTCGACCGCTGCGGCGCGGTCGCCGAGTTCGGCCTCGACGTAGGCGAGGGTGGCGATGATCCGCGCCGAGCGATCAGGATCGTCCGACTCGTCGAGTGCCTTCAGCAGCAGTGCCCGCGACCGGCGGAAGTGGCCGCGGTTGACGGCTTCGATCCCGCGCGTGTGGAGGACGCTCGCCGTGGCCATGACGTCAGCGTCTCACTCGTCCTTCGTGAGCTTCGCCACGACCTCACGCGCCCGATCGACCGACGTCTGTCGTGTCTCGCCGTCCGCGATGCCGGGGGCGAGCGCGTCGGCCAGTTGCGCCGCGAAGACCGGTGCCGCGAACGAGGTGCCGGTCCACACGGCGAAGCCGCTGCGGAAGTCGTCCGGGTCGATCGACTCGCGCTGCCGGCCGAAGGCCTCGAGTCGCGCGGGCGGTTCGAGACCGGCCTGGAATCGCGGCACCGTGCTCACGAGGGACGTGCCGGGGCGATGGACGGTGACCCACGGCCCGGCGTTCGAGTAGATGGCGTCGGTGATCCCGTTGGTGTTCAGTGCGCCGACGGTGACGATCGGGGTGGCCCCGGGATCGAGCTTGATGAGGTCCTCGACGCCGGCGTGCGGAGCGAACGCCGCCGGGAACATCGGGCGCGCCGTCGCGTCGTTGCCGGCCGAACAGACGACCACGGTGCCCGTGCGTCCGATCGCGGCGAGCATCTCGTAGAAGGTCGGATCGAACTTCGCGTCCTGGGGCGTCTCGTGGTAGTAGCCGAACGAGAGATTCAGGACGTCCAACTCGAGCCGGTCCGGGTCCTTCTCGGGCAGCCGGGTGAGTTCGGCGACCTTGGCCACGACCGTCATGAGACCCGACTCGGTGAGGGTGCCGTCGGACTCGACGGCGCGCCACCACCAGATGTCGGCGTCGGGACATCCCTGGTGGATGAGCCCGACGATGAACGTGCCGTGTCCGGACGCTTCGTCGAGCATCCCGTCGAGCGGCCCGCCGACGTCGCCGACGGTCTCGGGGTCGGTGGTCGGGTCGTCGTGCCCGATCGGTGCATGGGCGCCCCGGCTCGTGCCGTCGTGGACCACGTCCGAGGTGAACCAGGGGTGGGCTCCGCAGCCGGTGTCGATCACGCCAACCTGGACCCGCCGGGCGCCACTGGGCTCGTCGCTGCGGTGCGGCCGGCGGCCCACGAACGCGACGGGCTGACGTCCACCGGTGCCGAGTTCGCCGTAGGCGTCGACCAAGAAGCCGTTCGACCGGCTGACCGGATTGGACCGGCTCACGGGGTTCGACCGGCTGACGGGATTGGACCGGCTCACGGGGTTCGACCGGCTGACCGGGTTGGACCGGCTGACCGGGGACACTGTCAGGACGTGGTCCAGCCCGATGCCGAAGAGCACCTCGTTGCCCCGGCCCATCGCCCGGGCGGTCTGGAGCAGCGACCATGCGTCCGGCGGCCGCGCCCGGGCGTCGTCGCGCGCGATGATCAGCACGCGGATGAGGCCGACGTCGCCGCTGGCCCACGGGTAGCGGCGGACGCGGGAGTCGCGCTCCTCGGCCGTGCCGGTGATCTCGATGCGCCCGAAGGCCTCGTCGACCACGACGTCCCAGTGGAAGGTGTCGGCCGCGCGCCGCAACAGCTCCACCGCCGCTTCGGTGTCGATCAGCGTCGAGACGAGGAGCCGGGTGGACAGGTACGCCGTCGAACGCGCATCGGGATCGGGGGCCGCGATCGCCGTCGTCGGGTCGAGCACCTTCCCCTCGCGCTCGGCGACCGACTGACGCCGGGTCCACTCGTCCTGCGCCTCGAGCGACGGCAGCTTGCGGGGATCGTCCTCGGTGGCCATCGTGCTCCTCAGATCTCGAAGGTCGGGGTGGCGAGGTCGTCACGGCCCTCGACGCCGAACCAGATGCGGATGAGTCCCGCGGGGATCTCGGCGAGCTCGAATCGACCGCCGGCCAGATCGGCGCTGAACTCGTCGTCCTCGAGCGCGACCCGCACACCACCGTCCGCGGCGGGTGTGATCCAGCCGTCGATGCGGCGGGTGCCTTCGGCGGGGCCGTCGGAGACCCGCACGAGGACGGTGACGTCGTCGTAGGCGAACTCGATCGTGAGCGGCCCGGAACCGCGGGTGCCGACCAACTCGTTCGTGCGGCTGAGCAGGCTCAGCAGCGCGTACTCGGTGTCGAGGTCCTCGGCGGCGATGGCCGCGATCATGGCGTCGGCCAGGTGCGGAGGCGGCGGGTCGAGCACCTCGTACATCGACTTGAGGTTGCCGAAGATCGGATCGTTCATGTCTGCACTGGTCATCACAGGGCCCCCTCGCCGGAAATGACGTCCTTGAGCTTCTCGAGGCAGCGGCGGCGGGTGGGGCCGATGCTGCCGACGGGCATGCCCAGGTCGTCGGAGATGTGTTTGTAGTCAGGTCGGTCGTCGAACGCGATGACGCGCAGGAGGCGCTGACAGCGTTCGTTGAGTTGGGCGACCGCGTCCCAGAGTCGGTGGTTCTCGTCGGCCTCGACGGCCTCGGCCTCGGCGGCCCGGGTGGACGGCAGCATCGGTGCGAGGGACTCGTCGTCCGCGGCGTCCTCGCGGCGATTGCGCGACGCCACCCGCCACGCCTGGCGGCGGGCCGTGATGATCAGCCACGACGAGACCGCGCGCGGGTTCTCCACCGACTCCTGCTTGCGGACCAGGGTCAGCCAGGTGAACTGGATGACGTCCTCGCAGACGTCCTCGTCGAGTCGGTAGGCGCGGCCCACGTGCCACAGCACGGGCGTCATCACCCGGACGAGGTCGTCGATCGCCCCGTGGTCGCCGTCGCGCCATCTCGTGAAGGCGTCGGCGGAGCGAACCCACGGGGTTTCGTCGGGTTCTGGTGACGGTGTCTGTGACTTCTCGGTGGCCACGGAGTTCATTGTGCTCACATCCGCCACGAGGCGGAAAGGGGCGCGCTGATACACGCGGTCGCAGAAGCGCGGGAGAGGAGGTCGCGGCAGTTAACCTGTCGTGGTGCGACGTTCGGCCTTGGCTCTCTCCTTCGTCCTCGGTCTCGGCACGCTGACCGGCTGCTCGGGCGGGGGACCGTACTGTGATGCGGTCGACGACGCGAAGGCCCAGTTGACCGGGTTCAGTGCCAAGACGCAGGCGAACTTCGCCGACAACGCCGCCGCCGTCGCGGCGATCGCGGAGGTCGCGCCCGAGGACGTGCAACAGCAGTGGAACAAGATCGCGAAAGTGACCAAGCGTGTCGTGAACGCGCAGAAGAAGTCCGGAATCGCGATGGAGGAGCTCGATGACGAGGAGCGCCTCAACGCGCTGTCCCAGGCCGACATCGACCGCATCAACGCGGCGTTCGAGGCCTTCAACGACACGGTCGAGCAGCGCGAGGACGTGGTCCGGAACGTGAGTGACGAGTGCGGCATCGACCTGTCCGAGAAGTAGACCTGACCAGACCCCAGGAGTGATCGTGGCACTTCCCCAACTGACCGACGAACAGCGTCGAGAAGCGCTGGCCAAGGCGGCTGCGGCGCGCCAGGTGCGCGCGGAGGTCAAGAACCGACTGCGCCATTCGGGTGCGTCGGTCGCCGACGTGCTGGCCGAGGCCAAGCGCAGCGAGGCGATCGCCAGGATCAAGGTGCTCGACCTGCTGCAGAGCATCCCCGGCATCGGCAAGTTGACCGCCCAGCAGATCATGGCCGACCTGAACATCGCCGAGAGTCGTCGTCTGCGCGGTCTCGGCGCGACCCAGGCCAAGAACCTCGTGGCCGAGATCGCACGCCGTGGCTGAGTCCGACGACGGTCGCGGCCGTCTCGTCGTCCTGGCCGGACCCACCGCGGTCGGCAAGGGCACCGTCGCTGCATGGGTGCGCGAACACCATCCCGAGATCGCGATGTCGGTGTCGGCGACGACGCGGGCACCCCGTCCCGGTGAGGTCGACGGACTCCACTACCACTTCGTCTCGGCCGAGGAGTTCGACCGCCTGATCGAGACCGACGGGCTGCTCGAGTGGGCCACGGTCCACGGCGTCAATCGGTACGGGACGCCGCGCGCGGCCGTCGAGGAGCACCTCTCAGCCGGCCGTTCGGTCCTGCTGGAGATCGATCTGCAGGGCGCCCGACAGGTCAAGCACCATGCACCCGACGCGCTCATGGTGTTCCTCGAGCCGCCCAGTTGGGACGAACTCGTCAATCGGCTCGTCGGCCGCGGGACCGAGACCGAGGACGAGCGCGAGCGGCGTCTCGACACGGCACGCCGCGAATTGGCGGCCGTCTCGGAGTTCGACGTCGTGATCACCAACACCGAAGTCGAGGAAGCCGGGCGCGAGTTGGTAGACTTGTTCCGATCCGGCCTGTCACCTGACGCCGGTTGACCCACCAACTTTCTGGAGATTTCGAGTGTCCACGACACGTTCCGTTGCCGAAGGCATCACCAACCCGCCCATCGACGACCTGCTCGAGAAGGCCGACTCCAAGTACAAGCTGGTTCTCTACAGCGCCAAGCGCGCCCGCCAGATCAACGCCTACTACTCCCAGCTGGGCGAGGGCCTGCTCGAGTACGTCGGCCCCCTGCTCGAGACCGAGGTCCAGGAGAAGCCGCTGTCGATCGCCCTGCGCGAGATCAACGCCGACCTGCTGACGGTCGAGGACCTGCCCTCGGAGTCGGCCGAGGCACAGTGAGCCGGATCGTCCTCGGGGTCAGTGGCGGAGTCGCCGCCTACAAGGCGGCACTGCTGCTGCGACTCTTCACCGAGGGCGGTCACGACGTGCGCGTCGTCCCCACCGAGTCGGCGTTGCAGTTCGTCGGCGCTGCGACGTGGGAGGCCCTCTCGGGCCAGCCGGTGCACACCGGTGTCTTCGAGGACGTGCCCGGCGTTCCGCACGTGCGACTCGGTCAGACCGCCGACCTCGTCGTCGTCGTGCCCGCCACCGCGAACACGCTCGCACGCGCGGCACACGGACTGGCCGACGACCTGCTCACGAACACGCTGCTGACGGCTCGCTGTCCGGTCGTGCTGGCCCCGGCCATGCACACCGAGATGTGGGAGCACCCCGCGACGGTCGCCAACGTCGCCACCTTGCGCGAGCGCGGCGTCCACGTCATCGAGCCCGTGTCAGGTCGGCTCACCGGCACCGACACCGGGCCCGGGCGGCTGCCCGAACCCGAGGCGATCCACGCGCTGTGTCTGCAGATCCTGGCCGAGGAAGTGCCGGCGGCCCGGCCACTCGACCTGGCCGGTCAGCACGTCGTCGTGTCGGCCGGTGGCACCCGTGAGTTCCTCGACCCGGTGCGCTACCTCGGCAACAGGTCGTCGGGCCGCCAGGGTGTCGCCCTCGCCGAGGCCGAGCTCGCCCGCGGCGCCTCGGTCACGCTGGTCGCCGCGAACGTCGCGATCGACGTGCCGTCGGAGGCCGAGGTCGTCCGCGTGGTCACCACCGCCGAACTGCGCGAGGCCATGCTCAAGGCCGCCGCGTCGGCCGACGCCGTCGTGATGGCCGCCGCGCCCGCCGACTTCCGCCCAGTCACGTTCGCCGACGCCAAGATCAAGAAGCAGCCCGACGGCCGGGCACCCTCGATCGAACTGACCGAGAATCCCGACATCCTCGTCGAGCTCGTCCGGACCCGCGCTGGCTCGACTCCCGTCATCGTCGGATTCGCCGCCGAGACCGGCGATGCGAACGGCTCCGTCCTGGATCACGCGCGGGCCAAGCTGGCGCGCAAGGGCTGCGACCTGCTCGTGGTCAACGACGTCGGTGCCGAGCAGGTCTTCGGCAAGCCGGAGAACGAGGTCACGATCCTGTCCGCCGACGGCTCTGAACGGCCGGTCGCCCGGGCCGCCAAGGCCGACATCGCCCACGCGATCTGGGACGCCGTCGTCCATCTTTCGGACTGACTGTCCGACAGGCGGACGCAACGCCCAGTTCCTCGCAGGCGCCCCAGTACAGTCGAGTGCGTCCCGCCCCGCCAGAAAGGTAACTCGTGAGCCGTCTTTTCACGTCTGAGTCCGTGACCGAGGGTCACCCCGACAAGATCGCCGACCAGATCAGCGACAGCATTCTCGACGCCCTGCTCACCCAGGATCCGAAGAGTCGCGTCGCGGCCGAGACGTTCGTGACCACCGGTCTGGTGCTCGTCGGTGGTGAGGTGACGACCGAGGCCTACGTCGACATCGCCCGCATCGCCCGCGACCGCGTCCTGGAGATCGGCTACGACTCCTCCACCAAGGGCTTCGACGGCGAGTCCTGCGCCGTGCAGGTCACGCTCGACGCGCAGTCGCCCGACATCGCCCAGGGTGTGGACCGGGCCGAGGAGGCCCGCGTCGGCGGCGCCACCGACGCCCTCGATTCGCAGGGTGCCGGCGACCAGGGCCTCATGTTCGGCTTCGCGTGCGACGAGACGCCCGAGTTGATGCCGCTGCCGATCACGATCGCGCACCGCCTGTCCGAGCAGCTGACGAAGGTCCGCAAGGACGGCACGCTGCCGTACCTGCGTCCGGACGGCAAGACCCAGGTCACCATCGAGTACGACGACAACGACAGGCCGGTGCGCGTCGAGGCCATCGTCATCTCGACCCAGCACGAGGACGGCGTCGACCTCGACACCCAGTTGCCGCAGGACCTCAAGAAGCACGTGATCAACGAGGTCCTGAGCCAGTACGACATCGACTCGTCGAACTACAAGTCGCACATCAACCCGACCGGGAAGTTCGTCATCGGCGGCCCCATGGGCGACGCCGGCCTGACCGGTCGCAAGATCATCGTCGACACCTACGGCGGCTACGCCCGTCACGGCGGCGGCGCGTTCAGCGGCAAGGATCCGAGCAAGGTCGACCGCTCCGCGGCGTACGCCATGCGATGGGTCGCCAAGAACATCGTCGCGGCGGGTCTGGCCCGCAAGGCCGAGGTCCAGGTCGCGTACGCGATCGGCGTCGCGCGCCCCGTCGGCTTCTACGTCGACACGTACGGCACCGAGACGGTCCCGGTCGAGCAGATCCGTCAGGCCGTCCTCGAGGTCTTCGACCTGCGTCCGGCGGCCATCGTCCGCGACCTCGACCTGTTGCGTCCGATCTACGCGCAGACCGCCGCGTACGGTCACTTCGGCCGCCCCGGCCTGCCGTGGGAGAACACGGACCGTGCCGATGCCCTGAAGGCGGCTGCCGGCGCCTGAGAGCGCTGTCGGCCCCGGCTGGTAGAACAGGCGGGTGAGTCAAGGACAGGGGCGTGTCGCGCGGGTTGCCGTCGACACGCCCCTGTCCCATCTCGACCGTTCCTTCGACTACCTCGTCCCCGACGATCTGGTCGACCGGGTCGTGGTGGGTGGCCGGGTCAAGATCCGGTTCTCCGGGCGGCTCGTCGACGGCTACGTCCTCGCACTCGACGACGCCAGCGCCCACGAGGGGAAGTTGGCCGAGATCGCCAAGGCGGTCTCCGCCGAGTCCGTGCTGACTCCCGAGGTGGCCGCGCTCGCTCGTGCGGTCGCCGACCGCTACGCCGGCACGATGGCCGACGTCTTGCGGCTTGCCGTGCCGCCGCGCCACGCCCGTGCCGAGGCACGCCCCCATGGCGAGCCCGGGCCGGCGCCGCCGGACATCGGTGACGCCTCGTGGCACGCCTATGTCCACGGCGCCGCCTTCGTGCGCGAGGTGGCCGCCGGCGCATCGCCGCGTGCGGTCCTCAACGCGCTGCCGCGCCACGAACCCGAGCGGGCGGTCGCGGAGGCCGTCAGCGCCGCGGTCCGGTCCGGCCGCGGGGCCGTCGTGTGCGTCCCGGACGGCCGCGACGTGGCGCACTGGGACGCGGCGTTCGCCGAGACACTGGGACCCGACGCGCACGTCGTGCTGACCGCCGCGGACTCCGCGGCCGTGCGGTACCGCAACTTCCTGCGGGTCGCCCGCGGTGAGATCAAGGTCGTGCTCGGCACCCGCGGTGCCGCCTACGCGCCCGTGCGCGATCTCGGCCTCGTCGTCGTCTGGGACGACGGCGACGATCTGCACGCCGACCCTCGCGCTCCCTACCCGCACACGCGCGAGGTCCTGCTGCTGCGCGCCACCTCGCAGGACGCCGCCGTCCTGATCGCCGGACATGCGCGGACGGCCGAGGCCCAATCCCTGGTGGCGCAGGGCTGGTGCGCCGAGATCGTCGCCGATCCGGCCGCACGGCGGCGTGAGTGGCCGCTGCTGGAGGTCACCGACGGCACCGAGCACGGCGCCGCCGCGGCCCGGTTGCCGCGTGCGGTCTTCGACGCGATCCGGTCCGCCGAGGGTCCGGTCCTGGTGCAGGTGCCCCGGCGCGGCTATCGGACCTCGCTGGCGTGTGCGCAGTGCCGCACGCCTGCGACGTGTCCAGCCTGTCAGGGTCCGCTCGTCCAGCACCGGGCCGATGCCCCGTTGGTCTGCCGGTGGTGCGCGACGACGGTGCCGGCGTGGCGGTGCGGCGAGTGTGGGGGAGTGCGGCTGCGGGCGCCCGTCGTGGGCCAGCTGCGCACCGCCGAGGAGTTCGCGGCCGCGTTCCCAGAGCGTCACATCGTCACCTCGGGTGGTGACACGGTGCTCGACGAGGTCGCCGCCGGGCCCGAGCTCCCGCTCGTGCTCGCCACCCCGGGGGCCGAGCCGCGCGTGGCCGGGGGGTATGCCGCGGTCGTCCTGCTCGACACCTGGCTGATGTTGTCGCGCGACGACGTCCGCGTCGTCGAGGAATCGCACCGGCGGTGGTTCAACGCGCTGGCCCTCGCGGGCTTCGGTGCGCGCGCGGTCGCCGTGGGCGACACCGCCGTGCTGCAGGGTCTGGTCCGCGCCGACCCCGCCGGCGTGGCCGCTCGCGAACTCGCCGATCGCGCGCAGACGCACCTGCCCCCGATCGGTCGGCTCGCGACGGTCGACGGCCCCGAGGAGGTCGTGGCGGCATTGGCGGGTCGGCCGTGGCCGGCGTTCGTGGACGTGCTGGGACCGGTGCCGCTCGAACCCGGTCGCGAGCGACTCCTCCTGCGCGTGCCGCGCCGCGAAGGTCGTGTGCTCGCCACGGTCCTCAAGGAGGTGGCGGCCGAACGCAGTGCGGCCAAGCAGCCGCCGGTGCGCATCCAGATCGACCCGATCGCGTTCTGAGACCGACCCCTAGACTCACCGGGTGAGGATCGTGTTTGCCGGGACCCCAGCCACCGCCGTGCCGACGCTGGAGGCGCTGGTGGCCAGTCGGCACGAGGTGGCCGCCGTCATCACCCGGCCTGATGCGCGGGTCGGTCGCGGTCGCAGCCTGAGTGCGTCGCCCGTCGCCGAGGCCGCCGCGGCGCACGGCATCGCCGTCCTCAAGCCCACCTCGACGTCCGACCCCGCGTTCCTCGCCGACCTGGGCGCCACCGGCGCGCGGCTCGGCGTGATCGTCGCCTACGGCGCGCTGCTGCGCCGCGACGTGCTGGACGCCCTGGAACTCGGCTGGATCAACCTGCACTACTCGGTGCTGCCGGCCTGGCGCGGCGCCGCTCCCGTGCAGCGCTCGATCATGGCCGGCGACGAGGTCACCGGCGCGACGGTCTTCAGCCTCGTCGAGGCGCTCGACGCCGGTCCGGTGCTGGGCACGATCACCGAGCGCATCCGCCCTGAGGACACCGCGGGAACGCTGTTGGACCGGCTCTCCGACGAGGGCGCGAAGCTCATGGCCGACGTCGTGGGGCACATCGAGGACGGCGACATCGGCGCCATCGACCAACCGGAGGACGGCTTGTCGTACGCCCACAAGCTGACCACCGACGACGCACGCGTGGACTGGTCACGACCGGCCTTCGCCGTCGACCGCCAGATTCGCGGGTGCACTCCGGCGCCGGGGGCCTGGACCCAAGTGGGCGACACGCGCCTCAAGCTCGGGCCTGTCACCGTCAGCGAGGAGAACACCTTGGCGCCCGGTGCGTTCGCGATCGGCCGGCGCGAGGTCCGGGTCGGCACGGCGACCGCCGACGTCGTGCTTGGTCAGGTCCAGCCGCCGGGGAAGAAGCCGATGGCCGCGAGCGACTGGGGCCGCGGGCTCGGCGGCGAGACGGAAGGCGTGTTCGGATGAACGATCCCCGCGAGGTCGCCTACGAGGTCATGGTCGCCGTGCGCGAGCGCGACGCCTACGTGAACCTGCTGCTGCCCACCCTGCTCAAGGACATGGACCCGCGTGACGCCGCACTGGCGACCGAGCTGACCCACAACACGATCCGCCGGCAGGGCACCTACGACGCCATCGTCGACGCGGTCGCCACCAGCAAGGTTGCGCCCGCGGTGCGCGACGCACTCCGCCTGGGGACGCACCAGTTGCTGGCGATGCGCGTCCCGCCCCATGCGGCGGTCGACACGACGGTGCGGCTCGTGCGACGTCGCCTCGGCCACCGCCCCGTCGGCTTCACGAACGCGGTCCTGCGCAAGATCGGGGCCAAGGATCTCGAGACTTGGCTCGCCGAACTCACGCCCGGGCTGGACCGGCACGACGCCCTCGCACTGCGGTACTCGCACCCGGTCTGGGTCGTCGCCGCACTGGAGGAGGCGGTCGGTGCCGACCAGCTGGAGGCGCTGCTGGAGGCCGACAACGCGCCGCCGCGGGTCACCTTGGTGGCCCGTCCGGGGCTGATCGACCCTGACGACCTGCCGGGCGAGCCCGGTCGGCTCAGCCCGTATGCGCGGATCCTCGCCGGGGGCGATCCCGGCGCCATTGCGGCCGTGCGCGACGGGCGCGCCGGCGTGCAGGACGAGGGCTCCCAACTCGTGGCGATCACGACGGCCGACGCGGTCGTTGACGGCTACGACACGAACTGGCTCGACCTCGCGGCCGGTCCCGGGGGCAAGGCGGCCCTGCTCGGCGCGCTCGCCGCCCAGCGCGGCGCGACGCTGGTGGCCAACGAGGTCCAGCCGCACCGGGCCGATCTCGTGCGCCAGTCGGTGCGAGGCCTGCGCAACGTCGAGGTGACGGTCCACGACGGCCGTGAGGGACCGTGGGACGAGGAGTCGTTCGACCGGGTCCTGCTCGACGCGCCCTGCACGGGGCTCGGAGCCCTGCGCCGCCGGCCCGAGGCGCGGTGGCGCCGTCAGCCAGAGGACGTCGTCGAACTGGCCGAGCTGCAACGGCGGTTGCTGACGCGCTCGCTGGAGTTGGCACGGCCCGGGGCGGTGGTCGGCTATGCCACGTGCTCGCCGCTGCTGGCCGAGACGCGGCAGGTCGTCGATGCCGTCCTCGCCGACCGCGACGACGCGGTGGTGGAGGCCGAGCACCGCTGGTGGCCGCACACGGACGGCACCGACGCGATGTACCTCGCGGTCCTGCGCAAGCGCTGAAGTACCCTCACCGCATGCGCATCACCCCGAGCCTGCTGAACGCCGACTTCGCGAACCTGGCTCAGGAGGCGGCGCGCATCCCCACGGCCGACTTCCTGCACCTGGACGTCATGGACAACCACTTCGTGCCGAACCTGACGTTGGGCGCTCCGGTCATCGAGGCCGTCGCGAAGGCGGCGACCCAGCCGGTCGACGCGCACCTGATGATCGAGGATCCCGATCGGTGGGCACCCCAGTACGTCGAGGCGGGCGCCGCCAGCGTGACCTTCCACGTCGAGGCTGCGAAGGCCCCCGTCCGGCTCGCCCGCGAGGTGCGCACCTTGGGTGCCCGTGCGTCCATGGCGCTCAAGCCGGCCACGCCCATCGAGCCGTACGCGGACCTGCTGCCCGAACTCGACATGGTCCTGATCATGACGGTCGAGCCCGGCTTCGGCGGCCAGAAGTTCCTCGACCTGTGCCTGCCCAAGATCCGGAGCACCCGCGCCCTGCTGGACAAGGTCGGCGGCGACATCTGGCTGCAGGTCGACGGGGGAGTGTCGGTCGAGACGATCGAACGCTGCGCCGAGGCCGGTGCCGACACGTTCGTGGCGGGCTCCGCCGTGTACGGCGCGGACGATCCCGGCGCCATGGTCGAGACGCTGCGTGGGATGGCCGTCTCAGCCTGCGGACGGCACTGAGAACCGTCCCGGTAGACTGTTCGCGTACGAGCAGATGCTCGCGTGCCCGGGGTCGGTGCAATTCCGAGCCGGCGGTGACAGTCCGCGACCCGAGGTCGCTCCATCGGTCACGATGGGGAGTCCGAGGTTGAACCGGTGGAATTCCGGTACCGACGGTGAAAGTCCGGATGGAAGGTGCACGCTGCTCGGATGCGCAGCATCCGAGCTGTGCCC
>CAYXFT010000052.1:0-16052 GCA_964464335.1 uncultured Aeromicrobium sp. | reverse complement strand
GTCCAGAACCTGTTCCTCGGCCGCGAGATCAAGAACCGCGGTTCGCTCGACGAGCCCGCGATGGAGCAGCGCGCCCGCGAGGCCCTGGCGTCGCTCTCGGTCCGCACGGTCAAGTCCGTGCGCCAGAGCGTGTCCAGCCTCTCCGGCGGCCAGCGCCAGACCGTGGCGATCGCCAAGTCGGTGCTCTGGAACTCCAAGGTCGTCCTGCTCGACGAGCCCACGGCCGCCCTCGGCGTCGCCCAGACGCGCCAGGTGCTCGACCTCGTGCGGCGACTCGCCGATCAGGGTCTCGGCGTCGTGCTCATCTCGCACAACATGGTCGACGTCTTCGAGGTCGCCGACCGGATCTGTGCCCTGTACCTCGGGCGGGTCGCGGCGGAGGTCAGGACTTCCGACGTGACCAACACCCAGGTGGTCGAGCTCATCACCGCGGGCCGCTCCGGCGACCTCGGCCTGGCTCCCGCCGAAGCCGCCCAGTCGATGTGAAGGACCTGACATGACTTCAGACATGAAACTCGCCGACTCGGACTTCGCTGCCGACTCCCGCCACGAGGAGACGGTCGGCGAGGCGTTCCGCTCGTACCTGCAACGGCTCCGCGGCGGCGACATGGGTTCGCTGCCGGCCCTCTTGGGACTCGTCGTCCTGTTCATCGTCTTCAGTTTCGCGAACGAGCGCTTCCTCTCCGCGCTCAACCTCGCGAACCTGATCACCCAAGCCGGTTCCATCTGCGTGCTGGCGATGGGACTGGTGTTCGTCCTGCTGCTCGGCGAGATCGACCTTTCCGCCGGCGTCGCCGGTGGTGTCTCGGCCTGCGTGACCGCACTGATGATCGTCGACCACGGTTGGTCGTGGTGGCTCGCGATCCTCGCAGGCCTCGCGATCGGCGCGTTGATCGGACTCGCGATCGGCCTGTTGGTGGCCAAACTCGGCATCCCATCGTTCGTCGTGACCCTGGCCTTCTTCCTGGCGTTGCAGGGCGTGACGCTGAAGCTGATCGGCGAGGGCGGTTCCGTCCGCGTCGCCGATCCGGTGATCCGTGGCATCACGATCAACAACATGTCGGTGCTGTGGGGCTGGATCGCCGCAGTGGGACTCTCGGTCGTGTTCGCCGCGATCGAGTTGTACCGGCACCGCCAGAAGGTGGCGCTGAACCTGCACCACTCGCCGTTCGGTGTCGTGCTCCTGCGCATCATCGCGGTCGCGGCGGTGGTCGTCGGCGTGACGTTCGTGATGAACCTCAACCGCAGCGTCAACCCGAACTTCCCGATCCAGGGCGTTCCCTACGTGTTGCCGCTGATCGGCATCCTGCTGATCCTGCTCACGTTCGTGCTCGGCCGGACGGCCTACGGCCGGCACATCTATGCCGTCGGCGGCAACGCCGAGGCCGCGCGCCGCGCGGGCATCCGCGTCGACCGCATCCGCGTCTCGGTGTTCGTGATCTGCTCGTCGCTGGCTGCGCTGAGTGGCATCATCGCGTCCTCGTACGTCGGCAAGGTCTCGGCCTCGTCGGGCGCGGGCAACACGCTGCTGTACGGCGTGGGCGCGGCCGTGATCGGTGGCACCAGCCTCTTCGGCGGCAAGGGTCGTGCACAGGACGCCGTCATCGGTGGTGTCGTGATCGCGACGATCGCCAACGGTCTGGGCCTGCTCAACCAGGCGTCGTACATCAACTTCCTGGTCACCGGCGGCGTGCTGCTGCTCGCGGCGAGTGTCGATGCGATCTCGAGGCGGCGCCGTTCGGCAGCGGGTCTGGGGTGACCGAGCGGATCCCGCGTCGGGGGTCGGGCGCGAACCAGGAGGACGTGCGGCGGCACAACCTCGGAACGGTGTTGGCCCATCTCCATCGCACGGGACGCATGTCTCGCTCGGACCTGACCCGCCGGCTCGGGCTGAACCGCAGCACGATCGCGGGGCTCGTCGGCGAACTCGACGACCTCGGGCTCGCGCGTCAGGTGACGCCGCGCAGCACGCGCGGGACCGGACGGCCGTCGGTCGACGTGATGGTCGCCCGCGAGCCGTACGTGCTCGCGGTGGACGTCCGGGTCGACGGGCTCGTCGTGGCACGGGTGGGGCTCGGGGGAGTCGTGCTCTCCCGAGCCACCGGCCCGGCCGCCCCGGACCACGATCTGGAGTCCACGCTCGCGGCGGTGGTCGACCTCGCCAGGATCGTCACCCGCGACGTTCCGGCCCAC
Organism: uncultured Aeromicrobium sp.; assembly: GCA_964464335.1. Classification (GTDB taxonomy): domain Bacteria; phylum Actinomycetota; class Actinomycetes; order Propionibacteriales; family Nocardioidaceae; genus Aeromicrobium. The sequence continues at coordinate 13,859 of CAYXFT010000052.1, read as the reverse complement.
CATCCCGTCGTGGGCCTCGGCATCGCGGTGCCCGGCATGATCGAGCTGGAGTCGGGCCTCGTCCGGCTGGCACCCAACCTCGACTGGCACGACGTGCCGTTCGCCTCGCTGCTCGGCGAGCGCCTCGGGGGCGCCTTCGATCCCGTGATCGCCAACGACGCCGACCACGGTGCGATGGCCGAGCGACTGCGGGGTGTCGGCACGGGCGTGTCCGACCTGGTCTATCTCTCGGGCGAGGTCGGCGTCGGTGCCGGCATCATCACGAACGGTTCGGCCGCCAAGGGCGCCACGGGACTCTCGGGCGAGATCGGTCACGTGCCGTTCGGCGACGGCGACCGCGAATGCCACTGCGGGGCCCGGGGCTGCTGGGAGACCGAGGTCGGTGCGAAGGCGATCGGCGCCGCCGTGGGCTGCCCGCCCGAACGGCTCGCGACCCTCGGCGCCTTCCTGGACTCCCTCGACCACGACACCCCCGGCCTCGACCGCGTGGGTGAGCAACTCGGCCGCGGCATCGCCGGGATCGTCAACCTGTTCAACCCCCGACTGGTCGTGCTCGGCGGCTATCTCAACTCCCTGTACCGGTTCGTCGACGAGCGGGTCGAGCGCGAACTGCAGCACCGGGCGCTGTCCGCCCCGCGCGCCGAGGTGAGCATCGCGCTGCCCGGCCTGGGCAAGGACTCGGTGCTGATCGGCGCCGCGGAGGCCGCCTTCGGCGCGCTGCTCGACGATCCCGTCGGCGTGCTGACGGATGCCCCCGCGACCGAGGACCTGCGTTCCGCCGTCGTCGGCGTCAGCTGAGGGCCTTCAACCCCACGCCGCCGGCGTAGAGCGTCGTCAGGGCGTGTTCGGCCGCGCCCCGTGCGGCCGCGTGCAGACCGAGTTCGCTCGTGAGGACCTGCGGCGTCGGCCGGCCCGCAGGCAGCAGATCGGCCACGGCGTCCCCGACCCGGTCGGCCCACGCCGGCCCGAGTGCTGCGAAGTAGCCGCCCAGCACGATCCGCGACGGATCCATCACCGACGTCAGCACCGCGAGCCCGCGGGCGACCTCGTCGACGAGCCGGTCGAGTGCGGCATCGACGACGGGCTCGCCGGCCCGGGCCGCGATCGCCGCGGCGAGCCGGACCGGCGTGTCGTCGTCGGGCACGCCGACGCCGTCGAGCAGGGCGCGCAGGCCGACGGCGGTCTCCCAGCAGCCCGTCCGGCCGCACCCGCACGCGACCCTGGGGCGTCCGAGCGGCATGTGGCCGACCTCGCCGGCGAGGCCCCGCTCACCCAGATGGAGCCGACCGTCGAGCACGACACCGCCACCGATGCCGACCGTGCCGGTGAGATAGATCGCGTCGCGCACGCCGACCAGCGCGCCGGTCATCACCTCGGCGAGGGCGGCGCAGTTGGCGTCGTTCTCCAACTCCGCACCGACGGGTCCCGGCGCGAGCAACGCGAGCCGTTCGGCGACCGTGTCGGCGCCGGCGGCGAGGTTCGGGGTGCCGCCCAGACCCGTGCCCGGGACGGCGCACACGGTGCCGAGAACGGTCAGACCCGCGGCCTCGACCGTCTCGCGTGTCCGAGTCAGCAGGGGCCCGAGACCGGACAGGGGATCGGCCGGGTCGACCGAGACGACCTCACTCGTCAGGGTGGTGCCCGCCACGTCGATCGCGACGGCGGCGAGGTAGTCGACGTTGACCTCGAGCCCGATGCCCGCGCCCGGACGACCCGTGAGGCCGACCGGGCGTCCCGGACGACCTCGGCCACCGGCCACCGGTCCGTGCTCGCTGACGGCACCGTGCTGTTCCAGGTCGGCGACGATCGAACCGACGGTGGCCTTGGCCAGTCCGGTCCGCTCCGCCAGCGCCGTCCGCGTGGACGGCCCGTCACGACGGAGCGCGGTCAGCACCTGAGCGGTGTTGAGTCGCCGCAGCTCCGTCGTGTCGGTGGGGATGAGCCGCGACACTCAGCGAACTCCGTAGAGGTGCTCGAGGGCCAGCTGGTCGAGGCGCTCGAACGCCCAGCCGCGGGCCGCCAGCTCGTCCGGCGTGGGTCCGGTCGAGTCGCGCAGTTCGCGCCAGGTCTCGCCCTCGGCGAGGGTCGGCGTGGCCAATTCGGGCAGGCCCGACACCTCGAGGGCGGCGACCACCTCCGGATCGGCGCGGAAGGCCTGCGCCTTCTCGCGCAGGATCAGGTAGTTGCGCATGCACGCCTGCGCTGCGACCCACACGCCGTCCTCGTCCTCCGAGCGCGGCGTCTTGAAGTCGAAGTGCACCGGTCCGTCGTAGCCGCCCAGGAGCAGTGTGTCGACGACCCAGAACGCACCGCGGACGTTGCCTGCGCCGAACCGGAGGTCCTGGTCGTAGCGCGGGCCGTTCTGGCCGTTGAGGTCGATGTGGAAGAGCTTGCCCTGCCACATCGCCTGCGCGTAACCGTGCGCCGCGTTGAGGCCGGCCATCTCCTCGTGGCCGATCTCGGGATTGACGCCGACGCCCTCGGGTCGGTCGAGCGTCTCGATGAACGCCAGCGCGTGACCGATCGTGGGCAGCAGGATGTCGCCGCGCGGCTCGTTCGGCTTCGGCTCGATGGCGAACTTGATGTCGTAGCCGTTGTCGGCGACGTACTCGCCGAGGATGTTGAAGCCCTCGCGGTACCGGTCGAGCGCCGCGGCCACGTCCTTGGAGGCGCCGCTCTCGGCACCCTCACGGCCGCCCCAGGCCACGTAGACCTGCGCGCCCAGTTCGGCGGCGAGGTCGATGTTCTTCATGACCTTGCGCAGTGCGTAGCGACGGACCTCGCGATCGTTGGACGTGAGCGCTCCGTCCTTGAACATGGGGTGCCCGAACAGGTTGGTCGTCGCGGTCGTGACGGCGAGGCCGGTCTCGGCCAGACCCTTCTTCCACCGGGTGATGATCTGCTCGCGGGTGGCGTCGTCGCTGTCGAAGCCGAACACGTCGTTGTCGTGGAAGTTGACGCCGTACGCGCCGATCTCGGCCAGCTTCTCGATGGCGTGGACGGGATCCATGTCAGCGCGGGTGGGCTCGCCGAACGGGTCGCGCCCGGGGTACTGGACGGTCCAGATCCCGAAGGAGAACTTGTCCTCGGGGGTGGGGGTGTAGTCGGTCATGGGGTTGCCTTTCAGGGGTGCTGGGTCGTGAGTGCTGAATCGCGGAGCGCGGCGTACGCCTCGCGCACGTCGGGGGTCGGGTCTGCCTCGAGGACCTCGAGGCCGGGCAGGGGCCAGTCGGGGGGAGCGGGGGTGCCGGCCAGGGCCCACGCAGCCTGGCGGGCGGCACCCAGCGCGACGAACTCGACCGGCGGCGGCAGGTGGACCGGGCGGCCGAGCACGGCCGGTGCGAGCTGGCGCACCGCGGCGCTGCGGGCCGCACCGCCGATGAGCAGGATCCTGCGCGGTGCCGTGCCGGTCAGTCCGGTGAGAGCCTCGACGGCGTCGGCGAGCGAGCACAGCAGCGCCTCGACGGCCGCGCGGGCGAGGTCGGCGCGTGTGGTGGCGGGGGTGAGCCCCGACCAGACGCCCGTGGCGTCCGGACGATTGGGGGTGCGCTCTCCGCCGTAGTACGGCAGGAGCGTGAGGCCGCCGGCCCCGGGCAAGGACTGCAGGGCGAGGTCGGACAACTCGTCGAGGTCGACACCGAGCCAGCGGGCCTGCAGGTCGAGGATGCGCGCGGCGTTGATCGTGGTGGCCATCGGCAGGTAGTTGCCGGTGGCGTCCGCGAATCCCGTGACGAGCCCGGTCGGATCGGCGACGGGAGTGCTGCTGATCGCCGAGGCGACGCCGGACGTGCCGATCGAGATGGCGACGTCGCCGGGTTCGAGTCCCAGGCCGAGGGCGGCGGCCATGTTGTCGCCGGTCCCGGCCGCGAACACGAGCCCGTCGTGCTCGGCGGCGACCGCACCGGGGGCGACGACCTCGGGGACCTCGGCGCTGTGGCCGAGGGCCAGCTCCAGCAGGTCCGGGCACCACGCCGACTCCCGGGCGGCGTAGTAGCCCGTTCCCGAGGCGTCGCCCCGGTCGGTGAAGGCGGGCGCGCCGCCGGCGAGGTGGCGTGAGACGTGGTCGTGGGGGAGGAGCACCTCGGCGACCCGGGCTGCGGCCTCGGGTTCGTGGTCGCGCAGCCACCGCAGTTTGGTCGACGTGAACGACGCGACCAGCACGCTGCCGATGCGCTCGGCGCAGGCGGCGGGACCGCCCATCTCGGCGATGAGGTCGGCGGCGGCGTGGGCAGAGCGGTTGTCGTTCCACAGCAGGGCGTCGTGGACGGGCACTCCGTCGGCGTCGAGCGCGACCATTCCGTGCTGCTGTCCGCCCACTGCGAGCGCGTCGGCCGACGTCGCGAGAGGGCCGACGCAGTCGTCCGCGGCGGTGAGCCACGCCCTGGGGTCGACGGCGGTCCCGTCCGGGTGCGCCGCCCGGCGTTCCGCCACGACGGAGCCGTCGTCGGCATCGACGAGCAACGCCTTGCAGGACTGCGTCGAACTGTCGACACCGATCACGTGAGCCACCTCACAAGGTTTAATACGACTCGTGAATTAAGTCAAGTCCGACGCGCTGGCGTCCGGGTACCGCGAGTGGCGCAAAACGCACGCCAGTCGCCGCCAGTGGCGTGCGTTCTGCGCCACTCGCGGACCGTGGTGCGCCAGTCGGTGGTTGGCTGGAGGAGTGACCATCCACAGCGAGCACCCGTTCCTGCCCGGTGACGACGCCAAGGACGCCTTGCGCCGACTGCGGGGCCGGTTGGTCTCGCCCGTGACGGTCGTCGCGAGCGAGGCGGACCGCGGGCCCAAGGGACTCACGGTGTCGTCCGTCCTGCTCGTCGACGGAGATCCCGCACAGATCGTCGTCTGTGTCGATCCGGACTCCGACCTCGGCGAACTGCTCGAACCGGGGACGCGCGCGGCGGTCAGCCTGCTCGAGGCGAGCGACTCGTACCTCGCGGAGGCGTTCGCCGGGCTCGCGCCGGCACCCGGCGGCCCGTTCACGCTCGGTCGGTGGGAATCGTCGGCGTGGGGTCCGCACCTGTCCGGCCGCTCCTGGTGCGGTGTCGTCGTCACCGACGTGCGGCCCCTCGGCTGGTCGCACGAGGTGACGGGGACGGTCGAGCACGTGGAGATCCTCGGCGACGGGGGACTCGCGCACGCCCGGGGCCGGTTCGGGGTCCTGGGCTGAAACCTCGAGTGGCGCAAAAGTGTCCGCGAGAGGCGCAGGACGCACGCCACTCGACGCCAGTGGCGTGAGTCTTGCGCCACTCGGCGTCCCCCCACCGAATGCGCCGCCGTCGGGTCAGCCGGTCGCGCCGCGGGCTTCGCCGGGCGTCGTTACGATGGGACAATGGCTTCTGTCCTCAGTGCGCTGTCCGGCCCTGCCGACCTCCGGCGCCTCGACGATGCCGAGCTCGCCCACCTGGCGTCGGAGATCCGTGAACTGTTGATCGAGTCCGTCGCCGCGCACGGTGGCCATCTGGGACCGAACCTCGGCGTCGTCGAGTTGAGCATCGCGATCCACCGCGTCTTCGAGTCGCCCCGCGACAAGGTCGTGTGGGACACCGGTCACCAGGCGTACGTGCACAAGATGCTCACCGGCCGGGCCGCGCAGTTCGCGCACCTGCGCCAGGAGGGCGGACTCTCGGGCTATCCCAGCCGGGCCGAGTCGCCGCACGACTGGGTCGAGAACTCGCACGCCTCCACGTCGTTGTCCTACGCCGACGGTCTGGCCCGGGCGAATGCGCTGCAGGGCAAGGACGACCACGTCGTCGCCGTGATCGGTGACGGCGCCCTCACCGGCGGCATGGCGTGGGAGGCGATCAACAACATCGCCGCGGACAAGACCCGCCGGGTCGTCATCGTCGTCAACGACAACGGTCGCTCGTACACGCCCACCGTCGGCGGACTGGCGAACCGACTCACCGAGATCCGCACGAGCCCTCGGTATGAACCGGCCCTGCACGCGATCAAGGAACGCATGACCACGGGCCCCAAGGTCGCCGGCGTGGCCTACGAGGCCCTGCACGCGATCAAGAAGGGCTTCAAGGACGTCCTCGCGCCCCAGGGCATGTTCGAGGACCTCGGACTCAAGTACCTCGGCCCGGTCGACGGCCACGACCGCACCGCGGTCGAGCACGCACTGACCGCCGCACGCAACTTCAACGGTCCGGTGCTGGTGCACGTCATCACCACCAAGGGACAGGGCTACGACATCGCGGTCGCCAACGAGGCCGACCAGATGCACCAGGCTCATCCGTTCAACCGGACCACCGGCGAGGCGATCGCGATCGCGCCGGCCGGATGGACCTCGGTGTTCCGCGACGAGATCGTGCGGATCGCCGACGACCGTCCCGACGTCGTCGGGATCACCGCCGCGATGCTCTATCCCACCGGACTGGACGCGTTCGCGGACAAGTTCCCCGACCGGGTGCTCGACGTCGGCATCGCCGAGCAGCACGCCGTCACCAGCGCGGCGGGCATGGCCATGGGCGGCCTGCACCCCGTCGTCGCGGTCTATGCGACGTTCGTCAACCGGGCCTTCGACCAGGTCCTCATGGACGTGGCACTGCACCGACAGGGCGTCACGTTCGTCCTGGACCGGGCCGGCGTCACCGGTGACGACGGCGCCAGCCACAACGGCATGTGGGACATGTCGCTGCTGCAACTCGTGCCGGGCCTGCACCTGGCCGCCCCGCGCGACGGCAGCCGTCTGCGCGAACTGCTGCGCGAGGCCGTCGACATCGACGACGCCCCCAGTGTCGTGCGGTTCGCCAAGGGCCCCGTGGCGCCCGACCTCGAGGCGATCGACCGGGTCGGCACCATCGACGTCCTGCATCGCAACGACGACCCCGAGGTGCTCGTGGTCGGTGTCGGCACGATGGCCCACCTCGCCGTCGAGGTCGCCGGCGCCCTCGCCGCCGACGGCGTGTCCAGCACCGTCGTCGATCCGCGATGGGTCAAGCCGCTCGATCCGGCCCTCGTCGATCTCGCGGCCGCCCACCGGCTCGTCGTGACGATCGAGGACAACGGGCGCCAGGGCGGTGTCGGTTCAACGTTGCTGCACCTGATGAGCGACGCCCGCGTCGACGTGCCCGTGCGCATCCACGCGATCGACCAGGAATTCCTCGACCATGCCAAGCGGGACGTCATCCTGCGCCGGCTCGGACTGACGACGGATGCGGTGGCGGCGGACACGCTCGCCACGCTGAGGGAATCAGCGGCAGGTGAGTTGCGTTGACACGGAAGTGGCTTTCACGACGACAAGACCCTGAACGCGATCCGATCCCTCTGATCGTGACGCTCGACGGCTTCCTCAGCGCCGGCTCGTCCGCGACGCTCGCGGCCGAGCAGTTGCGGACCGGCGATGCCGAGATCGTGCACGAGTTCGATCTGGACAGCGTCTACGACTACCGCGCTCGTCGCCCTCCGATCACGTTCCAGCGAGACCACTACCTCGACTACGCCGAGCCCGTCCTGCAGATCACGCGGCACACCGACCGGGTCGGCGCGCCGTACCTCCTGCTCGCCGGTCCCGAGCCCGACTTCGGCTGGGAGGCCTTCACGGCCGAGGCGATCGAGGTCGTCGAGGACCTGGGTGTGCCGTTGACGGTCTCGCTCGGCGGGATCCCGATGGGTGTCCCGCACACCCGTCCGCCGTTGCTGACGATGCACGGGACGCGTCCCGAGCTGGTCGACCGCAAGAACTTCTGGAGCGCCGAGGTGACGGTGCCCGCATCGGCACAGTCGCTGCTGGAGTACCGAATGGGCGAGCACGGCCTCGACGCGATCGGCTACGTCGTCCACGTGCCGCACTACCTGTCACAGATCGACTACCCGACCGCGGCGATCGCCCTGGTCGATGCGGTGGGCGTGCGTCTGGGCCTGGACTTCGACCTGGAGGAGCTCCGCTCCCGCCAGCCCGACTCCCTCGCGCAGATCGAGCAGCAGATCGCCGAGCAGGAGGGCCAAGAGGTGCTGGCCGGCCTCGAGCGCCAGTACGACACGTTCAGTCGCGGCGCGGCCGACTCGCTGCTGGCCGACGACGACAGCCTCCCGACGGGCGACGAACTGGCCTCGCAGGTGGAGCAGTTCCTGGCGCGTCAGCGCAAGGACGATCAGGGCTAGTCTGGCGCGCCAGCGCAAGGAACGTCACGACGCAGGTCGGCGCGAGCGGCGCTGGCCTTCGCTAGGATCACGAGCGTGCCTGCGTCAGTGAACGAACTCGTCGATCTGCTCGAGGTCGAGCAGTTGGAGGTCAACCTCTTCCGAGGCGGCCAGCCGGTGAAGAGCCGACTCAAGCGCGTGTTCGGCGGACAGGTCGCGGGTCAGGCCGTGATGGCCGCCCAGCGCACGGTGCTGGACGACAAGGTGCTGCACTCGCTGCACGTCTACTTCATCCTCGGCGGCGACCCGAGCATCCCGATCATCTACGACGTCGAGAACGTCCGCGACGGACGCTCCTTCGCGACGCGACGCGTGGCCGCCCGCCAGCACGGCGAGGTGATCTTCTACATGACGGCCTCGTTCCAGCGCCAGGAGGACGGCTGGGACCACCAGGACGTCCTGACGCCGACCCCCGGACCGGACGAGGGGACCCCGATGGCCGACCTCGTGAGCTACATCAGCCCGGACGGGGCCCAGATGTGGCTCGAGGAGTGGGGCGGTTTCGACATGCGGTACGTCGGTGACCCGCGCCCCGAGGACGATCCCTCGCGCGCGTACGTCCCGGTGGTCCAGCGGATGTGGTTCAAGGCCAGCGACCGGTTGTCCGACGACGCCCAGTTGCACCGGGCGGCGTTCACGTACTACAGCGACTTCAGTCTGCTCGGCGCGGCGCTCGTGCCGCACGGTGTCCTGATCAGCTCGCCGAAGGTGCAGCCGGCCTCGCTCGACCACGTGGTGTGGTTCCACCGGCCGTTCCGGGTCGACGAGTGGCTGCTGTACGACCAGACCTCGCCCTCGGCGTCGGGTGCACGTGGGCTCAGCACGGCGCGGGTCTTCACCGAGGACGGCACGCTGGTGGCCAGCGTCGCCCAGGAGGGCCTGATCCGTCAGGCCCGGCGGCCCGAAAGCCGCTGAGCCGACCGTCTCAGACGGGGCGGACGCGTCCCACCAGGTGCGGGGCCGACGTGCGGGCGTCACGCACGCCGAACGTCGTGACGTCGCCGGTCACGTCGGTGCCGAAGACCACGGTGGCCGGCAACAGGATCGGCTTCTTGAACTCCACGTCGACGGTGAACGCATCGGGCAGGCGGTTCTGCAAGGCCGCGAGCGTGTGCGCCTTGGTCCACATGCCGTGCGCGATCTGGCGCGGGAAACCGAAGGCCTTGGCCGTCCACGGGTAGAGGTGGATCGGGTTGCGGTCGCCCGAGATCGCCCCGTAGCGGCGGCCGAGATCGCTGCCCAGCTTCCAGTGCACGACACCCTCGGGCGCCTCCACGCCGGCCAGCGGGGGAGCGACCGGCTCGTCACCGCCGGAGCGGCTGCGGAACAGCACGGTCATCGTCTCGTCCCAGACCAGTTCGCCACCGATGTGGGCCTCGGAGACCAGCGAGATCAGGCGGCCCTTCGGGTGCGGCTCGTCGGCCGTCGCGCGCAGGCTCAGCTCGTAGATCTCCTCGCGACCGATGGAGCGGTACTGGGTGATCCGGTTGCGCAGGTGCACCGCACCCATGGGCGGGAACGGGAAGGCCGTGTCCGTCATGAGGGTCAGGTGCAGCGTGTGGGCGGCGATGTGCGGGTACGTCGCGGGCACCGTGTCGGACCGGGCGAAGCCGCAGACCTCGTTGTAGTGGTCGAGGTGGGTCAGGTCGGTGCTCACCCGGGTGCGCTTGAGCACGGTGTCGGGCAGGCCGCCGCGGTCGTGCTTGATGCCCGGCAGGCCACCGACCACGGGGATCGCCGGCAGCGCCGCCTTGAGCATCAGCGGCAGCCCGGCAGGCGCCTTGTCGAAGCTGCGGGTGGTCACGTCACGCACCCAGGAAGCCCTGGCCGCACACGCGGACCACGTTGCCGGAGATCGCCGCCGAGCCCGGATGGCAGTACCAGGCGATCGCCTCGGCGACGTCGACCGGCTGGCCGCCCTGTGACAGCGAGCTGAGGCGGCGGCCGGCCTCGCGGATGCCGACCGGCATCGTCCGGACCATGTCGGTCTCGATGAAGCCCGGGGCGATCGCGTTGACGGTGATGCCCTGGTCGGTGATCCGCGGGGCGAGGGCCTGGACGAAACCGATGACGCCGGCCTTGGCCGTGCCGTAGTTCGTCTGGCCGTTGTTGCCCGCGATGCCGGCGATCGAGGAGATGCCGATGACGCGGCCGCCGGGGCGGATGAGCTTGTTCTCCAGCAGGTGTGCCGTGATGCGCTCGGGGGCGCCGACGCTGATGTCGACGACCTTCGCCCAGTTCTCGGCCTTCATGTTGCGCAGGCGCTTGTCGCGGGTGATGCCCGCGTTGTGCACGACGATGTCGACGCCGTCGCCCAGGCCGGCGGCGATCGTCTCGGCCGCGTCGTCGGCGGTGATGTCGGCGACGATCGAGGTGCCGCCGAGCTCCTTCATCAGGGCGTCGAGGTCGTTCTGCAGCGGCGGGACGTCGAGTCCGATGATCGTGGCGCCGTCGCGGTGCAGCGTCGTGGCCATGGCGGCACCGAGACCGCGCGACGCACCGGTGACGAGGGCGACCTTGCCCGCGAGGGGCCGGGCGGGATCGGCCGGGGCGTCGGCGTCGACCAGTCCGGTCGTGCCGATCCGGACGACCTGGCCGTCGACGAAGGCCGACTTGGCCGAGAGCAGGAACTCCAGCGTCGACGACACCGCGCCGGTCGACTCGGGGGTCACGTACACGAGGTTGGCGGTGCTGCCGTTCGCGCCGATCTCCTTGCCGAGCGAACGGACGAAGCCCTCAAGGCCGCGCTGGGCGATGGCGGCGCCGATCGTCTCGGTGCGGTCGGGGACCAGGCCGATGACGACGATGCGCGCGCACCGCGCGAGGCTGCGCAGGACGGGCGTGAAGAACTCCTGCAGCGCGACCGTGGCAGCTGCGGAGTCCAGGCCGGTCGCGTCGAACACGAGGCCCTTGTAGCGGCGCCCGGGGGCGCTGACCGTCGTGGTGTCGATGTTCGAGGCCTTCAGCACGGAGGGCAGGTGGGCCGAGACCAGACCGGTGCCACCGAGCAGGACGGGGCCGTCGACCAGGGCCCCACCGCGGTACCGCTCGAGCTCGGGCGGGTTGGGCAGGCCGAGGTTCTTCACGAGGAACTGGCCGATGGGGTTCTGGATCATCGACTTGTAACGGTCGCTCATCGCGCGGTGTGTCCTATCTCTCTGGAGTCTCGGATACCATCGGTATCTGAAAGCGTTAGGGTGACTCTAGCCTGCCCGACAGCGCCACGGCAAAGGAAAGCGACGAAGGTCGCAGACGAAAGGTTCGACATGGCTGAGAAGCCCGCTCAGAAGAAGGCCCAGAAGCCCTCGGCAGCCCCCGCCGGCACCGTCCGTCGCGTGGCCGTCATCGGCGGAAACCGGATCCCGTTCGCTCGCTCGAACACGGTCTACACCGGTGTTTCCAACCAGGACATGCTCACCGCCGCCCTCGACGGTCTGGTCGACCGCTTCGACCTGCAGGGCGAGCGCGTCGGCGAGGTGGTCGCCGGTGCCGTCCTCAAGCACAGCCGCGATTTCAACCTGACCCGCGAGGTCGTCCTCGGCTCCAAGCTCGCGCCCACGACTCCGGCCACCGACCTGCAGCAGGCCTGCGGGACGGGCCTGCAGGCCGCGTTCCAGGTCGCCAACAAGATCGCGCTCGGCAAGATCGAGACCGGTATCGCCGGCGGCACCGACACCACCTCGGACGCGCCGCTGGCCGTCAACGACAAGCTGCGCAAGATCCTCCTGGAGGCGAACCAGGCCAACGCCAAGGGCGACAAGTTGGCCCTGGTCAAGCTCTTCTCGAAGATCCGCCCGTCCTACCTCGCGCCCGACCAGCCGCGCAACGTCGAGCCGCGCACGGGTCTGTCGATGGGTGACCACCAGGCCATCACCACCAAGGAGTGGGGCATCACCCGCGAGGCACAGGACGAACTCGCCGCCCGTTCGCACCAGAACCTCGCGCAGGCCTGGGACGAGGGCTGGCAGGACGATCTGGTCACCCCGTTCCACGGCGTCGCGAAGGACACCCACCTGCGTCCGGACTCCACCGTCGAGAAGCTCGCGAAGCTCAAGCCGGTGTTCGGCAAGCGCTTCGGCGAGGCGGCGACGATGACGGCCGGCAACTCCACTCCGTTGTCGGACGGTGCGTCCGTCGCGCTGCTCGCCTCGGAGGAGGAGGCCGCACGTCGCGGCTGGGACGTCCAGGCGTTCTTCGTCGACTACGAGACCGCAGCGGTCGACTACGTCAACGGTGGCGAGGGCCTGCTCATGGCGCCCGCCTACGCCGTGCCGCGGATGCTCGCGCGCAACGGCCTGAGCCTGCAGGACTTCGACTTCTACGAGATCCACGAGGCGTTCGCCGGCCAGGTACTCACGACGCTCGCCGCATGGGAGGACGCCGACTTCTGCAAGCAGAAGCTGGGACTGGACGCCCCGCTGGGCGCGATCGACCGCAGCAAGCTCAACGTCAAGGGCTCGTCGCTGGCCGCGGCGCACCCGTTCGCCGCCACCGGCGGCCGGATCGTCGCCAACCTCGCCAAGTTGCTGCAGGAGAAGGGATCGGGCCGTGGCCTGATCTCGATCTGCGCGGCCGGCGGCCAGGGCGTCGTCGCGATCCTCGAGCGCTGAGACAGACACACGACGAGGGCCGGTGGCGATCGCCACCGGCCCTCGACGTCTGAAGTGTGGTGCGGGTCAGGTCCGGCCGGGCGACGGGACCATCATCGCCAGCATCGACCGCTTGGCGAGTTCGACGACGTCGCTCATCGGCAGGTGCTCCATCGCGGGCAGGCCCGAGTTGAGCTCGCGGATGGAGCGCTGGAAGGTCACGAGGTTGAGGATGCCCAGACCCTGCGTGTACATGATGTTCGCGATGAGCTCGGGGTCCTTGACCTCGAAGCCGCCCTTCTCGTTGCCGTCGCGGATCGCCGCGGTGATGTGCACGAAGCAGCGGTTGATCGCCGCGCCGAGCTCGGTGAGCCGGTCGAGGCTGATCTGCTCGAGCAGCTCGGAGCCGCGGTGGCGCAGCAGCGACTGCGCGCAGTCGACGAAGGCCGGGTACTCGGCACCGTAGGCGAAGAATTCGTCGGCGATGACGTTGATCCGCTCGTCGGGCGTGAGCGCGGGGTCGTCCGCCTTCGCGAGCAGCTGCTCCAGTTCGCGCAGGTACTCCACCAGCGTCATGGCGAAGAGTTCTTCCTTCGTCGTGAAGTGCCGGTAGATGATGGCGCGGTTGATGCCGACGGCACGAGCGATGTCCTCGATCTGGGCATCCCGCATGCGACGTTCGTCGAAGAGTGCGCGCGTCGCCTCGAGGATCTCGCGGGTGCGTTGTGCCCGGCGTTCGACGATGGCCATGTCATGACTCTATCGGTTCGTCCGGTCGATATCCCCTCCCGCACACCGACGGTCGCCGTGTCGTTGAATGTCGAATCGTCGAGAGCGGATTGTGTCGTCGACTGCCCGTAGGCTCGAATCATGAGGCCAGCCACCGAACTCACGCGCCAGGTTGCGCCGTTCGAAGTCGTCTCCGACTACCAGCCGGCGGGCGACCAGCCGGCGGCGATCGCGGAGATCTCCAAGCGACTCACCGACGGTGTCGGCGACGTCGTCCTGATGGGTGCGACGGGAACGGGCAAGACCGCGACCACGGCGTGGCTGGCCGAGAAGCTCCAGCGGCCGATGCTGGTGATGCTGCCCAACAAGACGCTGGCCGCCCAGTTCGCC
>CAYXFT010000051.1:0-16267 GCA_964464335.1 uncultured Aeromicrobium sp. | reverse complement strand
GGGGTCGACGAGTTCCCGCCGCTGGCGCCGCACGAGTTCCTCGCCGCGCTGCGCCGGATCGAGACGTTCGACGGGCTGATGATCGTGCACGCCGAGGACGCCCGGGTGCTGGACGACGCACCCCACCCGCCGAGCCGTGCCTACCGCGACTTCGTGCTCTCGCGGCCCGACGAGTCGGAGGTCGCGGCGATCCGGCAGGTGCTCGACGGTGCCCGCGAGACCGGCGCGCGCGTGCACATCCTGCACCTGTCCAGCGCCCGCGCTCTCGACCTGATCGCCGACGCGAGGGCCGAGGGTCTGCCCGTCACGGTCGAGACCTGCCCGCACTACCTGAGCTTCTCCGCCGAGAAGATCCCCGACGCCGCACCGCAGTTCAAGTGTTGCCCGCCGATTCGCGACTCCGGCAACCGCGAGGAACTCTGGCAGGCCCTCAAGTGGGGGATCATCGACTGCATCGTCAGCGACCATTCGCCGGCGACCGCGGACGAGAAGTTCAAGGGCGGGGGAGACCTGCAGTTGGCCTGGGGCGGGGTGTCGGGACTGCAGGTGGGCTTCAGCGCACTGGCGCAGGAGTCCCGCCGCCGCGGGATCGGCCTGAACCGGCTCAGCCGCTGGATGTCGCGCCACACCGCCGACCTCGTCGGGCTGACGAACAAGGGCCGCATCGAGGTGGGCGCCGACGCCGACTTCGCGATCTACGACACCAACGTCGAGTTCCGCATCGAGGCCACCCGGCTCGCCCACAAGAACCCGATCTCGGCCTACGACGGGCTGCGGTTCGGGGGACGCGTCATCACGTCCGTCGTGCGGGGCAACGCGATCGACGTCGACCGGGTCGACCACGCCTTCGGTCGCCGGTTGAGCCGGCCCGGCACCGGGTCAACATCACCGAAACATGGCGCCCCTACGGTGGCGGGATGACCCAGCAGATCCACCCACCGCCCCGGCTGCTCATGGGGCCGGGTCCGATCAGCGCCGACCCGCGCGTGCTGCGGGCGATGTCCGCACCGCTCGTCGGCCAGTACGACCCGGCCATGACCGACTACATGGTCGAGACGATGGAGCTGTACCGCGAGGTCTTCCTCACCGAGAACCAGCAGACGCTGCTCGTCGACGGCACGTCGCGGGCGGGGATCGAGGCGGCGCTGGTGTCGTTGGTGGAGCCGGGCGACCGGGTCCTCGTGCCGGTCTTCGGCCGGTTCGGACACCTGCTGACCGAGATCGCCGGGCGGTGCGGCGCCGAGGTCCACACGATCGAGGTGCCGTGGGGTGAGGTCTTCGAGCCCGAGGTCGTCGAGGCGGCCGTGGCGGCCGTGCGGCCCAAGGTGCTGGCCGTCGTGCAGGGCGACACGGCCACGACGATGTGCCAGCCGCTGGCCGACCTGGGCGAGATCTGCCGTCGCCACGACGTGCTGCTCTACGTCGACGCGACCGCGACGCTCGGCGGCAACGAGTTCCGTGCCGATGCGTGGGGCGTGGACATCGCGACCGCGGGACTGCAGAAGTGCCTCGGCGGACCGTCGGGCAGCGCGCCCGTCACAATCTCCGACCGGGCCGCCGCGGTCATCGACGGGCGCAAGCACGTCGAGGCCGGCATCCGTGGGCCCGGTGACGAGGACCGCGGCGTGCGGATCGCTTCCAACTACCTCGACCTCGCGCAGATCATGGACTACTGGGGGCCGAAGCGGCTCAACCACCACACCGAGGCCACCTCGATGCTCTACGCCGCGCGCGAGTGCGCCCGGCTGCTGGTGGCCGAGACGATGCCGGCGGCGTGGGAACGGCACCGCCTGCACGGCGCGGCGATGGCCGCCGGACTCTCGGGCCTGGGCCTGACGCTCTTCGGCGACCAGTCGCACAAGATGGCCAACGTCGTCGCGGTGCACATCCCCGAGGGCATCGACGGCGAACGGGCGCGGGCGGCGATGCTCGACGACTACGGCATCGAGATCGGTACGTCCTTCGGTCCGCTGCACGGGCTCGTCTGGCGGATCGGGACGATGGGCCACAATGCTCGCAAGGATGCCGTGATGGTCACGTTGGCCGCCCTGGAGCAGGTGCTGCGGGCCGGGGGAGTCGAGGTCGTCGGCGGCGCGGGGGTCGGCGCGGCGCAGGAGGTCTACGCATGAGCACACGGGTCGAGCACGATCCCACCACGGCGGCCGGAGTGCTCGACCGCTGTGACCTGCTGAATAGGTTCTCGGCACACCCCACCCGGCTCGAGCGGGTCCACCTCTCGCCCCAGCACCGAGCGGCGAACGACGCCGTCGCCGACTGGATGCGCTTCATCGGGATGCGCGCCTGGACGGACACGGCGGGCAACCAGTGGGGCCGGTTCGAGGGCCGTGAGCCGGGCCTGCCCGCACTCGTGCTGGGCTCGCACCTCGACACCGTCCCGGACGCCGGCAGCTACGACGGGATGCTCGGCGTCACGATGGCCCTCGCGGTGGCCGAACGACTGCGCGACCGGCTGCACACGTTGCCCTTCGCGCTCGAGGTCGTCGGCTTCAGCGACGAGGAGGGCACTCGCTTCGGCAAGGCCCTGCTCGGCAGCAGCGCCGCGGCGGGTCTGTGGGACGAGGACTGGTGGGACCTGCGCGACGCCGGTGGCACGACCCTGCTGGAGGCGTTCCGGCAGTGGGGTCTGGACCCGCGCCGTGTCGGGGAGGCCGCCCGTCGTCCCGACGAACTCGTCGGCTATCTGGAGGCCCACATCGAGCAGGGCCCCTTCCTCGAGGCCGCCGACGCCTCGCTCGGGTACGTCACCACGATCGCGGGCGCCCGACGGTTCGTGCTCAGCGTGATCGGCGAGGCCCGGCACGCCGGCGGCACGCCCTTCGAGCGCCGCAAGGACGCCCTCGTGGGGGCCAGCATGGCGATCACCGAGATCGAACGACTCGCCCGCGCCGCCGGAGTCATCGCGACGGTCGGCCAGATCCACGTCGTCCCCGGCGGGGTCAACGTCATTCCCGGCCGCGCGGACTTCAGCCTCGACCTGCGGCATCCGTCCGACCTCGAGCGTGACGCGATGTGGCTGACCTACGTCGACGCCATCGGCGAGATCTGCGCGAGCCGCGGTCTGCGGTTCTCGTGGGTCGAGACCCATGCGGCCCCGGCGATGCCGTGCGCGCCGTGGCTGCAGGAGTGCGTGCGCGAGGGCATCGCCGTCACCGGCGACACCGAGCCGATGGCGTTGTGGAGTCGCGCCGGACACGACGGCATGGCGTTCGGGCACGTCACCGAGGTCGGGATGCTGTTCGTCCGTTGCTTCGACGGGATCAGTCACCATCCGGGCGAGGACGTCCGCGAGGTCGACGTCGCGCGCGGCCTGGACGCCTTCACCGAGGCCGTGCTCGCGGTCGCCCGGCGGGTGGACGCGGGCATCGACTGAGCGGAGTGGCGATGCGGCATTCGGCGGCACCGCGATCCTGGCGGGCGCGGAGCCGCCGGGCACCCTGATCCCCATCGACGAGGTCGCGCGCTTCTTCGGCGTCAGCCAGATCCCGGTCCGCGAGGCGCTCAAGGTGCTGGCGGAAGAGGGCCTGGTCAGCCACGTCCCGCACGTCGGCCACAGCGTCCCCGTACTGCCCTGACGATGCGGAGCGATCTCTCCGGCTCGCTTAACGCTGGCGAAACCTGCACCGCGCAATCGCGAAATCTCGCCGACCTAGCGTGGCCGCACTGATCGGGGAAACTGCCGCCGGCTCCTGAGGGACCGGCGCCAAGACTTGGAGTGCCAGATGCGTTTTTCGATTCCACGGGGTCGCACCGGCGTGCGGCTCGCCGCGCTGCTGTCCGCCGCCGCCCTGACCCTCGCGGCCTGCGGGTCCGGCGACGACGAGGGCGACGACTCGGCTGCCGGGTCGAAGGATCTCGGTGACATCAGCGTCCAGTACTCGTGGATCAAGAACGAGGAGTTCGCCGGCGAGTACTACGCGATGGACGAGGGCTACTACGACGAGGCCGGCTTCTCGAAGGTCACCGGCATCTCCGGTCCCGACACGGGCGTCGCGAAGCTGCTCAGCGGCAAGGTGCAGTTCGCGCTGAGCGACGCCGCCTCGGTGGGTGCCGCGATCGCCGAGCAGGACGCCCCGCTGGCGATCGTCGGCGCGACGTTCCAGAAGAACCCGTTCACGATCCTGTCGCTGGCCGACGGCGGTGACATCACGACCCCGCAGGACCTGATCGGCAAGAAGATCGGCGTGCAGGACTCGAACGCCAGCGTCTTCAAGGCGATCCTCAAGGCCAACGACATCCCCGAGGACAAGGTGACGGTCGTCCCGGTCGACTTCGACCCGACCCCGCTCATGAAGGGCGACGTCGACGGCTTCATGGCCTACCTGACGAACGAGGCCATCACGGTCGAGCAGGCCGGCTACGAGGTCACCAACCTGCCCTACGCCGACAACGGTGTGCCCTACGTCGCCGAGACGGTCACGGTCACCGACCAGTACCTCGCGGAGAACCGGGCGGCGGTCAAGGCGTTCCTCAAGGCCGAGATCCAGGGCTGGAGCGACGTGTTCACGAACACCACCGAGGACACGGTCGCGCTCATCACGAAGTACTACAACGAGGCCGCGTCCGAGAACAAGGAGGGCCTGGAGTCCAGCTTCGGCGCGCTCGACCCGAAGAAGACCGGTCTGGGCCTGGAGGCCGAGAAGTTGCTGATCTCGACCCCCGAGACCGAGGAGAACGGGCTCTTCACGATCAGCGACGAGCTGAAGCAGCAGACGGTGGACTCGCTGGCCGCCGCCGGCTGGACGGTCTCGGTCGAGGACGTCTTCGACACGTCCCTCCTCGACGAGATCTACGAGGAGAGCCCCGACCTCAAGAAGTACCAAGGATGACCATCGCGTCATCGACCGATGCCGGTGCCCAGCAGACGCTGGGCACCGGCATCGGGATCTCCGGGCTCTCCAAGACCTTCACGACCGGCCGTGGCAGGAGCGTCATGGCGTTGCAGGACACCGACCTGCACACCGAGCAGGGCTCGTTCCTCTCGCTCCTGGGCCCGTCCGGCTGTGGCAAGTCAACGATCCTGCGGATCCTGGCCGGGCTCGAGGGGGCCACCCACGGCCAGGCGCTCGTCGACGGCAAGACCCCCCAGCAGCTGCGCAAGGGCGGTGAGCTGGGGATCGCGTTCCAGGACCACGCGCTGCTGCCGTGGCGCAGTGTGTACTCCAACATCAAGCTGCCCTTCGAGGTGGCCGGGATGAAGCCCGACCAGGCGTACGTCGACGAGCTGATCGACCTCGTCGGTCTGCGCGGGTTCGAGAACGCCAAGCCCGCCCAACTCTCCGGCGGCATGCGCCAGCGCGTCTCGATCGCGCGGGCGCTCGTGCTCAAGCCGTCGGTGCTGCTGCTGGACGAGCCGTTCGGCGCCCTCGACGACATGACCCGACAGAACCTCAACCTCGAACTGCTGCGGATCTGGACCGAGAAGCCGGCCACCACGCTGCTGGTCACGCACGGCATCGGCGAGGCGGTCTTCCTGTCCGACCGGGTCGCCGTGATGTCGCCGCGCCCCGGCCGGGTCAAGGAGATCATCGAGGTCGGCCTGCCGCGCCCGCGCACGCCCGACATGTTGCGCAGCCCTGAGTTCCACGCCCTGTTCGACGAGTGCTCCGAGATCCTCTTCGGCGGCGGTCAGACGCCGGTCGGATCGCACTGATGGCCCAGCGGCGCATCCCCGGGTGGCTGGCCGGCCTCATCGGCGCGGCCGTGCTGATCGGCGCGTGGTGGCTGTTCTCGGTCACGGCGTTCACGCCCGAACCGGGCACCGACTTCACGCCCGTCCCGTCGCCGTTCGCGGTGTTCGGGCAGATCGTCGACGACGGTCTCGGCGCGTACTGGGAGTTCTTCAAGGTCACGATCACCGAGGCCGCCTGGGGCTTCCTGTGGGGCAACCTCGCGGCGCTGCTGCTGGCCTCGACGGTGCTGTTGCTGCCGTGGTTGGAGTCGGTCGTCAGCCAGATCGCCGTCGTCAGCTACTGCCTGCCGATCGTCGCGGTCGGCGGCATCTCGATCGTCGTGCTGGGTGGCGCGCCCGAACCCGGTGCTCCGTCCAAGACCGCGATCTTCCTCGCGGCACTCACCGTGTTCTTCACGACCGTCGTCGGGGCGTTGCTGGGGTTCAAGGCCGCCGACAAGGCCAGCCTGGACGTCGTGCGCGTCTACGGCGGCAACCGCTTCACCCAACTGCGCAAGGTCCGGCTCATCGCCGCCCTGCCGGCGATCCTCAACGCCCTGCAGATCGCCGTGCCGACCGCCTTCCTCGGCGCGGTGCTCGGCGAGTACATGGGCGGCACGGACCGCAGCGTCGGCATCACCCTGATCCGCCTGCAGGGCAACCTCGACTCGACCCGGGTGTGGGCGGTCTTCCTGCTGTGTGCGGTCGTCGCGCTGGTCGGCTACGGGCTGCTCGGTCTGGTCTCGCGGATGGTCACCCCGTGGGTGAAGGGCAGGGCGTACTGATGGCCACCACGACCACCACCGAGATCCGCTCGTCGCTGCGGCGTGCGCGGACGAAGGACCTGGGCGCCTCGGTCGGGCGGTCGGTGTTCAACACCGGAATCACGCTCCTGATCGTGCTGGCCCTGTGGCAGGCGGTCGTCAGCTTCGGCGGGATCTCGCCGTACGTCGCCAAGGGCCCGGTCGACGTGTGGAACTTCCTGTTCGTCACCGATCCGACCGCCAGCGCGACGGCCGCCGAGCACCGTGCAGAGTTGTTGCCGCTGGCGTGGACGACACTGCAGCACGCGGCACTCGGGTGGATCGCGGGCATGACCATCGCGGTCGTGCTGGCGATGCTGTTCGCGCTGTCGAAGACCGTCGAGGCCGGGGTCATGCCGTTGGCGCTCCTGCTGCGCAGCATCCCGCTCGTCGCGATCGCCCCCGTCATCATGTTGCTCACCGGACGCGGCACCACGGCCTCGGTCGTGGTCATCGGCACGATCGTGGTGCTGTTCCCGGCACTGGCGTCGATCCTGTTCGGTCTCAGTCAGGCCAACGTGCAGTCCCTCGACGTCGTCCACGTGTACGGCGGCGGGAACCTGACGGCGCTGCTGAAGGTCGCGGTGCCGGGGGCGCTGCCGTCGCTGTTCGCCGCGGCCCGCATCTCCGTACCCGGCGCGGTCACCGGGGCGCTGCTGGCGGAGTGGCTGTCGACCGGCACGGGCATCGGCGGGCAGATCGCGAAGTTCAGTGCGCAGGCACAGTTCGACCAGTTGTGGTCCTGCGTGGCGATCATCACGATCATCACGCTCGTGCTCTACAACCTCGTGCAACTGGTCGAGAACGCGGTTCTCGCCCGCATGGGAATGACGGTGGCGACCTGAGCGCGCCGCCGTATCGAAATCACGCGGCGTCACACTAGGTTTGTCCCGTGGTGTCGAGGGTGACCGTGCGTGTGCCGGCCAAGGTGAACCTGTGCCTGGGCGTCGGTCGCGTGCGCCCGGACGGCTACCACCCGCTCGCGACGGTCTACCAGGCCGTCGACCTGCACGACGAACTGCGGATCACGTCGCGCGAGGACGGCCGGATCACGGTCGTCGTGCACACCGAGCTCGACCTGCCCGAGGGCGCCGAGGTGCCGGTCGGCGACGACAACATCGCGGTCCGGGCGGCGATGCTGCTGCGGTATCGCCTCGGCCGGCCCGAGCTGGGAGCCGACATCTCGATCCGCAAGGTCATCCCGGTGGCCGGCGGCATGGCCGGCGGGTCCGCCGATGCCGCGGCGACGCTGGTCGGCTGCAACGAACTGTGGGGCGGCGGGCTGTCGCGACTCGACCTCGAACCCCTCGCCGCCGAGCTGGGCAGTGACGTCCCGTTCCTGCTGCACGGCGGCAACGCGATCGGTGCCGGCCGCGGCGAGAAGGTCAGTCCTGTGCTGGCGCGCGGCAGCTACCACTGGGTCTTCGCGACGGCGGCCGAGGGACTGTCGACGGCCGCGGTCTATGCCGAGTTCGACCGGCTCAACCCGCACGGCGTCGACGAGCCCGAGGTCCCCGACACGTTGCTCAACGCCCTGCGTGCCGGGGACGCCCGCGCACTGGGGCGGGCCCTGTCGAACGACCTCACCGAGGCGTCGTTGACCCTGCGACCCGAACTCGCCGAGACCCTGGAGGTCGGCCTCGACGCCGGCGCGCTCGGCGCGCTCGTGTCCGGATCGGGTCCCACGACGCTCTTCCTGGCCGCCTCCGAGCAGCACGCGCTCGACGTGGCGATGGCCCTGACGAGCGTCTCCGGGGCGGCGGACGTCATCCAGTCCCGGGGGCCCGTCGTCGGCGCTCGGTTGATCTGACACCGTTGACCTGATGCCACCTCTCGTCGTCGCCGAACGCATCGGCCAGTCGTACCCGTCCGCCACCGTCCTGGCGGACGTCACCCTCGGCATCGCGGAGGGCGATCGGATCGGCGTGGTCGGCCGCAACGGCGACGGAAAGTCGACGCTGCTGCAGATCCTGGCCAAGCGGTTCGAACCCGACGACGGCCGCGTCACGTGGCGGCGGGACCTGCGGGTCGGGTACGTCGAGCAGGACGACGTGCTCGACTCCGACCTCGTCGCGATCACCACGGTGGTCGGCGATCGTCCCGAGCACGAGTGGGCCTCCGACCCTGCCGTGCGCGACGTGCTCGCCGGGCTGATGTCGGACGTCGACCACGAGGCCCTCGTCGGCACCCTCAGCGGTGGTCAGCGGCGCCGGGTCGCGCTGGCGCGGGCGCTCGTGCGGCGCTGGGACCTGCTGATCCTCGACGAGCCGACCAACCATCTCGACCTCGAAGGCGTCACGTGGCTCGCCGAGCACGTCAAACGCCGGTCCGAGGCGCTCGCCGTCGTCACCCACGACCGGTGGTTCCTCGACGAGGTGTGCACGCTGACGTGGGAGGTCCACGACGCCCGGGTCGACGCGTTCGAGGGTGGCTACGCCGCCTACGTGCTGCAGCGGGTCGAACGCGACCGGCAGGCCGCGGCGTCCGAGGAGCGGCGCCAGAACCTCATGCGCAAGGAGCTCGCGTGGCTGCGTCGGGGAGCGCCGGCGCGTACCTCGAAGCCGAAGTTCCGCATCGACGCCGCGAACGCGCTGATCGAGCGGGAACCTCCCGTGCGTGACGCGGTGTCGTTGGCCAGGCTGGCCACGGCGCGGCTGGGCAAGGACGTCGTCGACCTGCTCGACGCGTCGGTGTCCTACGACGACCGGCCCGTCCTGCGCGACGTCGAGTGGCGGATCGGCCCGGGTGAACGGGCAGGGATCCTCGGGCCGAACGGCGCGGGCAAGAGCACGCTGCTGGGGTTGGTCACGGGTGCGGTCGCCCCGACGTCGGGCCGGGTCAAGCGCGGCAAGACCGTGCAGATCGCGGCGCTCACCCAGCACCTCGCGGACCTCGACGACGTCCTCGACGACCGGGTCAGCGAGGTGGTGGCGCGTCGGCGGGCGACCTACGTCGCCGACGGCAAAGAGATGACGACCGGTCAGTTGCTGGAGCGGTTGGGCTTCACGTCGGCGCAGTTGTCCACGCCCGTGCGCGACCTGTCCGGTGGCCAGAAGCGGCGGCTGCAGCTCCTGCTGATCCTGCTCGACGAGCCGAACGTGCTGATCCTCGACGAGCCGACGAACGACATGGACACCGACATGCTCGCCGCGATCGAGGACCTGCTCGACACGTGGCCCGGCACGCTGTTGGTCGTCTCGCACGACCGCTACCTGCTCGAGCGCGTCACCGACCACCAGTACGCCGTCCTCACGGGGCCGGACGGGGTGGGCCGTCTGCGCCACCTCCCCGGCGGCGTCGACGAGTACCTCCGGCTGCGGGCCACCGCTGAGTTGCACGTTTCGGCCGCGAAATCGGCCGAAACGGTGCCCGAACGTGCAACTCAGCGAGGTGGGAGGTCCGAGCGGGAGGCGAAGAAGGAACTCGGGCGGCTCGAGCGCCGGATCGAGAAGCTGACCGCGCAGATCGGTGATCTCGACCGGGCCATGGTCGAGGCCTCCACGGACCCGGCACGGCTCATGGCACTGTCGGCCGACCGCGAACCGCTGATGGCCGATCTCGAGGAGACCGAGGTCGCCTGGCTGGAACTGGCCGAGGACTGACGGGCGCGGGCGGCCCTCAGAGCTCGCCCGGCTGCCGCACCTGCTCGTCCACGCGCTCGAGGAGGTGCGACAGTTCACCGTCGGACTCCGTCTTCGGCGCGTAGACCACGAGCGAGTGGAAGACGAAGCGGGCCACGAACGCGACGAGCAACGTGAGGGCGGTGGCCGCGACGGCGGAGACGTGCCACGTCTCGACCATGAACGCCAGGACGGGGATCCGGATCGCCGCCTCGGCATTGTTGAACGTGAAGGACTTCGCGAAGCGTGCCCACGCGGGGCCTGCGTCGTGGCGCAGGTCGCCGAAGACGAAGTGCTCGATGAGCAGGAAGTTGCCCACGATCGTCACCTCGGCCGCGACGATCGCGGCAGCGACGTAGCCGAGACCGAACATCGTGAGCAGCCACACGATGGCGATGTTCGCGACGGCCCCGAGCGCCCCGATCAGCGCGAACCCGGACATGCGGCCGAATCGGAGGCTGGCGAGCTGGAGCAGGAAGCGGATGCCCTGGAGCAGTGAGGCCTTCGACTCGCCGGCGAAGCGTTCGCCGAAGTGGAAGGGGATCTCGGAGACCGTGAGGCTCTGCCGGGCGAGGATCTCGAGCAGGATCTTGAATCCACGCGGTTGGAGTCCCGCGAAGTCGATCCGGTCCCGACGCACCAGGAAGAAGCCGGTCATCGGGTCGGTCACGGCGCGGAGTCGGACCGGGAACATGGCCTTGGTCACCAGCGTCGAGCAGCGCGAGACGAGAACCCTGATGAACCCCGAGAGGCCGTCGTTGGTGCCGTCGCCCACGTAACGGGAGGCGACGACGACGGCCGCGTCGGTGTGGCCGGCCTTCGCCAGCAGTTCGGGGATCTTCTCCGGGGGATGCTGCAGGTCGCCGTCCATGACGACGCACTGGTCGTACGCGGCCGCCCGAACGCCTTCGACCACCGCCCCGCCGAGCCCGCCCACGGCCACGTCCGGCTCGCGGTGGATCAGCCGCACGGGCAGCGGCGCGGCTGCCCCGACGGCACGGATGACGTCGGGTGTGTCGTCGGTGCTGTCGTCCACGAAGATGATCTCGGCATCGAGGCCCGACAGTGAGTCGCCCACGCGGCGGACGAGTTCGGCGACATTGGGCGCCTCGTTGAACACCGGCACGATCACACTCACACCCGTCACAGGCGCCCCGTTCCTCTCAACTGCGCCAAGCGACACGTTGGCAACACGAAAATGGCCTCGAAATCCAAGGAGTCTCAGCCCCCAAGGCTAGGTGAGATCGTTCGCCTGCGTGAGGGAATCGATCAGGTCGTCTCGTCGGTCATGAGGCCAGGTCATCGTCGTGCGATACCGAAGCCGGGTCGTCAATGGGTGTCAGCTCGAAGATGAGCGTCGCCGGCCCAGACCACACGAGGTCCGCCTGCAGGCCCTCCGCCGAGAAGATCTCCTGCGCTCGCACGACGGAGCCGCCGACTGCGATCGTGGCGACGAGGCCCCACGATCGCTCGGCTTCACGCAGAGTCCGACCGGAGGCTGCCAAGGTGCGCCCGGCGCCCCACAGATCGCCCGAATCCGAGGCGGTCTTAGCGCCTCCGACGTCCCGCACCTCGTCGAACTTGCTCGGATACGCCTCCAGCGCCCGACGAGGACCTCGCGGCTCGCCTCCGTCGGGGACGAAGACCAGTGGATCTCCGGGAGATGCGATCGCGTCGATGCGGTCGGCGACGGTCTTCCAATCCGAATCCTGCGTTCCGAAGGTGTCACGTTGCTGCGCCGCGACGCCGGCGCACGACAGAATGATCGCGGCGAGCAGGACGAAGCGCGGTGTGCGACGGAGTTGACCGAGACCGAGCGCTGCAAGCATGACTGCGGCCGGCGCGCAGAATGCGAGGTATCTGGGAACGAATACCGGTGACACGAGCACGGTCACGGCGGCGAGGCACAAACCGGGAACGATGAGCCAGGGCGCGGCGAGGGCCACGAGATCGTTCGGCCGGCCGTGACCGACCCGTGCGATGGCAAAGACGACCGCGCACCAGACGAGGACGCCGACGATGATCGATTCGCCGAACCAGGCTGCGACGGCATAGGTGCCGACGAACCGAGTCGGTGTCAACGGGGGCACCCATGCGATCTGCTCGCTCTGATGGGAGGCCAAGACGGCCAGAGGAGCAATCACGAGACACGCGGTGCCCACGCTGGTTGCCCAGGCGAGCCACGTCCGACGTGATGGTGCTGACCAAGCGATCGTGAAGGCATGGGCCGCCACGATGCTCAGGGCCACGAGGGAAAGGGCGGCGGTCGCAACGATGGCGGCGCCGTACCCGAACCACCAGTAGCGACCGCGACGCTGGGCGAGGACGAGGAGACCGCTGGCCGCGGTCGCCGCAGCGGCCACGAACATGGGCGAACGCGCCTCGACGGCTCCGTTGGCGAGGGCGGGGACGACAGCGGCAAGCACACCGGCGATCAACGCCACGCTGCGGCCGGCCAAGGCCCACGTGAGTCTGACGATGAGGGCTGCCACGAGTCCGGCGGCCAGCGCGGAAGGCAGCCTCAGGGTCATGGCGTTGATGCCGATGGTGTCGACGACCGGCTTCACGAGCACGTAGTAGAGGCCGTGGACGGCGTCGACACGTCCTAGCAGGTCGAGCAGTTGCCGCCATGACTTGGACACAGCGTTCATGGTGGCGACCTCGTCGGTCCACAATGAGGGATGTGACGATGCCACGAGGCCGATGAGCGCGGTGACCATCCCGAAGGCAACCGATACGCGGACGGGGCGTTCGAGCATGGCTGTCCTTCAGATCGAGAGCGGTGGGGAGTCGCTTCGGTCGGCAAGCATATGCGCTGGATTGGCTTCGAGATATCGAAACGACGAGAGCCGTGGGTCGAACTCCTCAGTGGCTCCGGACGTGTGCAGCCAGGGCACGCAGTGTCTTCGCGACCTGGTCGCGTTCGGGCGCAGGCAGGTCGCCCAGCGATCGGCGCTCGACCTCAAGGAGCGCGTCGAGGGCTCCGTCCACCCGTCCACGCCCCTGGTCGGTCAGCCGGACCAGGACGCCGCGCCGGTCGGACGGCGCCGGGCGCCGGATCACGAAGCCGCGTTCCTGCAGCCGGTCGACCCGATTGGTCATCGTGCCGCTCGTGACCATCGTCGCGGTGCCCAACTGTCCCGGGGAGAGCTCGTAGGGCGGCCCAGCGCGGCGCAATGCCGACAGGACGTCCCACTCCCACAACTCGAGACCCTGATTCGCGAAAGCCTGTTTGCGCAGCCGTTCCAGCTGCTTGGCCAGTCGGGTGAGCCGGCTGAAGATCTCCATGGGGGAGACCTCCGCGTCCGGGCGTTCGCGCCGCCATGCCGCGACGATGTCGTCGACCTCGTCCATGCGCCCACCGTAGTCGATCAAGAATCTTGAGCTCGAGATACCTTGTGATGTCGCTGCCGTCGGTCCGGACGGCTCCGGTAGCCTGAGGGCGCCATCCCCGGTTGGTCTGTCGGCAGGGCCCGCCTGACTTTGAATCAGGACAAGCGACGCAGGTTCGACTCCTGCCCGGGGAGCCCGGGCTCTTCTGCCGAGACCCTCGATCCCACTGCGGGGCCGTGCGCATCAGCGCGGCAGGCGGTGGCGTCGTCCCGACTCCTGCGCGACCGACGGCGGCAGGTGCGGGACGGTCTCCAGGAACGCTCGCCCTTCGTCCTGGGCGGCCTGCCACGAGTAGGTGGCGGCGACCGGGCGACTCGCGTGGGTCACGGGCAGGGCGTCGACCACCCCCATCGAGAGTCCGGCCTCCTCCATGGTGGCCGCCCAGTTGAAGTCCAGGCCCCAGCCGAATCGCAGGTCTTCCGGGAACGGCAGCAGCAGTTCCTGGGCGTCGCGACGCAGTGCGGTCAGCGGACCGATCTCGACGAACCTCGTCGAGCGGGCCGCGGTGAGGAAGTGCCGCTTCGCCGCCTTCCAGTTGGCGTGGCTGCCTCGGTCCTGGGCGGGCTGCGCCAACGCGAAGTCGAAATGCTCGCAGAGGGTGAGGAAGTCGTCGAGGAACCCCGGGCGGACGCTGATGTCGTCGTCGACGACGATCAGCCAGTCGGGGCGGTGGTCCGCGGGGATGAGCTCGTTGATGTTCTGGAACTTTCCCCGGGTCTGTCCGTCGCGACCAGTGATGTCCCGCAGCAGGTCGGAGGCCGGGCCGAGCGCGCCGAGGTTCACCGTCACGCGGTGACGGGACCGGCGCAGTTCATCGATCAGTTCAGCCATCAGACGGTCGTCGCGGTAGATGCCGACGACGAGGACGGATCGGGGCTCCGACGGAGGGAGACGGAGCGCCAGCCGGGCATAGCGGTCGTCGATGACGTCGGCGACCTTCTTGATGCGCGTCCGTGGCCGCAGGAACGACCGCAGGGCTCCTTGCGGGTGATCGGCCATGGCATCCTCGCTCATCTCGTCAACCCGATGCGGGTGTCTCGGTGTGCGCTCCGGTCCGGCCAGCGTAGAGCAGCGCGATGCAGCGCCTCGGCAGGGCCCGAACGGCGACGCACGGCGTCGCGGCGGCGAGGCCGTGCTGCGGCCTAGACTCGAGACGAACCGACGAAGGAGTCACGTGAGCGATCAGGTCACCGCCATCGTCCTGGCCGCCGGGGCCGGGACGCGGATGAAGTCCCGCCGGGCCAAGGTCCTGCACGAGGTCGCCGGGCGTCCGATGCTCGGTCACGCCCTCGACGCCGTGCGGGGGGCCGGGATCGACCGCGTCGTCGCGGTCGTCGGCCACGACCGCGAGCAGGTCGAGCAGGCGCTGACCGATCTGGACCCCACGGCCACCGTCGCCGTCCAGGCCGAGCAGCGGGGGACCGGCGACGCCGTCCGGGTCGCCCTCGACGCCCTCGGCGGCAGCAGCACCACCGGCGCCTACCTCGTCACCTACGCAGACGTGCCGTTGCTGGCCTCCACCACCCTGACCGTCCTGCTGGACGAACACCGTGCGGCCGGCCGTGCCGTGACGATCCTCAGCGCCGAGCTCGACGATCCCACCGGGTACGGCCGCATCCTGCGCGCCGAGGACGGGGCCGTCGCCGCGATCCGCGAGCACAAGGACGCCACCGACGCCGAGCGCGCCGTGCGCGAGGTCAACAGCGGGATCCTGGTCGTCGACGGACCGTTCCTCGACCGAGCCGTGCGGGCGTTGGCCACCGACAACGCCCAGGGCGAGCTCTACCTCACCGACATCGTGGGGCAGGCCGTCTCCGAGGGACTTCCGGTCGGAGCGCACGTGCTCGAGGACGTGTGGCAGACCGAGGGTGTCAACGACCGCGGCCAGCTGGCTCGGCTCGGCGCCGAACTGAACCGCCGCCTCGGGCGGCACTGGATGGCCGAGGGCGTCACGATCGTCGACCCCGCCACCACGTGGATCGACTCGGCGGTCACGATCGGCAGGGACTCGACGATCCTGCCCGGGACGCAACTGCTCGGCGCCACCACGATCGGCGAGGGCGCCACGGTCGGGCCGGACACCACGTTGCGCAACGTCGAGGTGGGCGACGACGCGTCCGTCGTGCGCACGTACGCCTCGGACGCCGTGATCGGCCCGCGGGCCTCGGTCGGCCCGTTCACCTACCTGCGCCCCGGCGTCGTGATCGACGAGGGCGCCAAGGCCGGTGCCTACGTCGAGCTCAAGAACACACACCTCGGCGCGGGCGCGAAGGTCCCGCACCTGTCCTACGTCGGCGACGCAGAGGTCGGTGAGGGCACCAACCTCGGTGCGGGCGCGATCACGGCGAACTACGACGGCACCGCCAAGAACCGCACCACGATCGGTCGGCACGTCAAGACCGGGTGCCACAACGTGTTCGTCGCGCCGGTGACCGTCGGTGACGGCGCCTACACCGGAGCGGGAACGGTCGTGCGCGAGGACGTCCCGGCGGGGGCGCTGGCCGTGCCGGAGTCGGGACAGAGGACAATCGACGGATGGGTCGCGCGCAGGCGGCCGGGCACTTCCTCCGCGGACGCCGCGGACCAGACGCAGGAGCACGACGGTGGCGAACAAGAGCCTCAGTAAGCGCACCCCCACGAACAACCTCATGTTGTTCGCCGGCCGGGCGCACCCGACGCTGGCGCAGGAGGTCGCCGAGTTGCTCGAGGTCAACCTCGTGCCGACCACGGCGTACGACTTCGCCAACGGCGAGATCTACGTC
>CAYXFT010000050.1:611-16273 GCA_964464335.1 uncultured Aeromicrobium sp. | reverse complement strand
GCCCTCGAGGTCGCGGACTCGATCGTCGTCATCAACGAGGGACGCATCGAGCAGGTCGGCAGCCCCGACGACCTCTACGACACCCCGGCGAACGACTTCGTGCTGAGCTTCCTCGGCCCGGTCACCCGGCTGGGCGGTCGTCAGATCCGGCCGCACGACATCGAGATCTCGACCACCGAGGTCCCCGAGTCCGTCGCCGGGACGATCACCCGGTGGACCCGCGTGGGCTTCGAGGTGCGCCTCGAGGTCACGCCCACCGACACCCCCGACCCGTCGGTCGTGCAGGTGTCGCTGACCCGCAGCGAGGCCGCCAGCCTGGGCCTGCGCGAGGGTGGCGCGGTCTGGCTGCGTCCGAGCTCCGGGGCCTTCGCCCTGACGCCGGGAACCACGCTCTCGACGCCGAGGTAACTCACGGTTACTCTGTGACCTACGTCTCACGAAGGGTGAGGCGTAGGTCACAGGAGTACGCCATGCGCATCATCGCTCGACTGGCCCTCGTCGCCGCCGCTCTCGGCACCGCGACGCTGGCCCTGCAGACACCGGCCCAGGCCGCGTGGGTCAACCCGATTCCCCACAGCATCAAGTACGGCGCCTTGGGTGGGGACAACTCGTTCCCGGCCGCCCTCACCACGTCGCTCTTCAACGCCGCGAAGAACCCCAGCGGCGCGAACGACTGGTCCTGCAAGCCCAGCAGGAAGCATCCGAACCCGGTCGTCCTCGTCCACGGCACGTGGGAGAACGCGTACGACAACTGGAACGGCCTGTCGCCGATCATCAAGGACAAGGGCTACTGCGTGTACGCCCTCAACTACGGCAACACGACCGGAATCGCGTTCCTCAACGGCACCGGCGACATGATCGCGAGCGCCCAGGCCCTCAGCCCGTTCGTCGACAAGGTCCTGGCCCAGACCGGCGCCGCGCAGGTCGACCTCATCGGCCATTCGCAGGGCGGCGCGCTCATCCGGTACTACACGAACCTGCTCGGCGGTGCGCCGAAGGTGAACCAGACCATCGCGCTCGCGCCGTCGAACCACCCCACCACGCTCTCGGGCATCACCGAACTGGGCCGGACGCTCAACCTGTTCGGCGCGGCCATGAACCTGCTCGACGCCGTCAAGATGCCGGCCGCCGTCCAGCAGGCCGACCAGTCCCCCGGGCCGCAGGCGCCGTTCTACCAGAACGTCAACGGTCCGGCCGGAGAGACGATCCCCGGCGAGGTCTACACGACGATCAACACCAAGAACGACGAGGTCGTGACGCCGTACACGCAAGGTGAGATCAGGGCGGTTCCGGGCGCCACGGTCGAGAACATCACGATCCAGAACGTGTGCAAGATCGACCAGTCCGAGCACGTCAGCCTGCCGTACAGCAAGAACGTCGCGCAGATCGTGCTGAACAAGCTCGACCCGAGCGACCGGCGCGCGATCTGGTGCTACGCACAGTCGGCCCTGTTCGGGAACACCCAGCTGATCGGCTGATCAGCCCAGACCCTCGTCCGAGCCCAGCAGCTCGACGAGCATGAGCTCCACGGGACGGTGGAGACCGAGGGCGGCCAGGCTCGCGAGCCTGGCCGCCCTCGACGTGTCCGCACCGACCACGGCCCACGCGGCCGTCTTGTCCGCCACCGTCGTCTGGGCGCGGTCGACCAGGTCGAACAGCCGGCCCCGCAGGTCGGAGGTGGCCGTGACCGCACCCGGACCGACCTCGACCACGACGGACTCGTCCACGGCGCCCTCGACCTCGACGGGCTCGAGCGTCGAGGCCGGGAACCCGACCCGCCAGCGACGGCGCGCGGGCAGCAGCGCCGCGGCACCCGTCGCCGGACCGATCCTCAGGGTCCCGGAGCCCTGGTCCCAGCGCAGCGGCGTCGTCGCGACGTGGGCCTCGTCCAGCCCGTCGCCCGTGCCGTCGTCCTCGACGAGGTCGAGCGCGCCGTCCGCGCCGACGACCACGACCAGGTCGAGCACCTCCGGGGCGACCGTCTCTGCCCGCTCGCCGTCCGGTGCCATCGGGACGATCGCCCCCGCCTTGGCCAGGACGGGTATCGACGTGATCGGCCGGCTCATCACGACGGTGCGGGCGCCGTCGTAGACCACCTCGGTGAACAGGTCGACCCATCGCCCCGGCGGCAGCCACACCGTGACCGACCCCTGGGTCGTCACGGGATCGGCCGGGGTCGCGACGGGCGCGACCACGAGTTCGGTGCCGAACCGGAACTGGTTCGGCACGGCGTAGGCCTCCTCCTCGTGCGGGTGCGTCCAGTACATCGGCCGGACGAGCGGCTCGCCCTCACGCGCGGCCCGGTGGTTCATCGCGTGGAGGTAGGGCACCAGTCGGTGCCGCAGTCGCAACTGGTCGCCGATCACGGCGCGGACGTCGGCGCGGTAGCGCCACGGCTCCTTGCCCAGGAACTCGTTGTCGCTGGAGTGCAGGCGCAGGATCGGCGAGAACACGCCCAACTGGACCCACCGCGCCATGAGTTCGTCGTCCCGGACCCCGCGGAAGTGGCCGCCGATGTCATGGCTCCACCAGCCGTACCCGATGTTCGAGGCGCTGGCGGTGAACTCCGGCTGGAACTCCAACGAGGCCCACGAGACCACCGAGTCGCCCGAGAAGCCGACCGGGTAGCGGTGGCTGCCCGGGCCGGCGTAGCGCGAGAAGGTCAGTGGACGGCGCCCGTCGTGCCGGCTGTCGAGGAAGTGCAGGTGGTTCAGCACCCACAGTGGATCGATCCCGGCCAACCGCGAGTACGGGCCCTGCTGCCAGTCGAGCCACCAGAAGTCGACGCCGTCGGCCTCCAGACCTCGGTGCAGGACGTCGAAGTAGGCGTCCATGAAGCGCCGGTCGGTGACGTCGAAGGCGATGGCGTCGCCGGTCGAGGGATCGCGGTCGAGCGCTGCGCACATCGCCGGGTAGGCGTCCTCGTACGCCCGGACCCCGTCGGCCGGGTGGACGTTGAGGGTCACCCGCAGTCCGCGCTCGTGCAGCCACGCCAGGAATGCCGGTGGATCGGGGAAGAGTTCTCGGTTCCAGCTGTAGCCCGTCCACCCGCTGCCGTACCGCGGATCGACGTCGGCCACGCGATGCCAGTCCATGTCGAGCACGGCGACGGAGAACGGCAGGTCCTCGGCCTCGAAGCGCTCGACGAGCGCGCGGTACGCGGCGTCGCTGTACGCGTGGTAGCGACTCCACCAGTTGCCGAGCGCCCAACGCGGCAGCACCGGCTGGTGGCCGCTGACGGCGTGGAGGGCGCGCACGGCCTCGGCATGGTCGAGCCCGTAGGCGAACAGGTAGAGGTCGTGCCGGCCCGGCTCGGGCGTGCGTGGCGCGAACCAGTCCCCGTCGAGGACGGGTGAGGCCGAGTCGTCGATCACCGAGAAGCCCCGCCGCGAGACGACGCCCGGGTCGAGCGGCAGCGAGCCGTCGACCTCGTCGAGCGTGCGGGCCGTGCCGCCGAGCGTCCCCAGTTCGGCGCCGAACCGCCAGACCGAGTGGTAGGCACTGACGTTGCCCTTGACCTGTGCGGACAGACCGTTGGCCGTGAACGGGCTGCGGTCGTACGTCAGGCGCACCCGGGCCGTGTCGAGCACGAGCCAGCCGTCCTCCACGGTCACGGCGAAGTCGGGCACGGCGTGCCGCCGGTGGAGGGCGAAGGCGCTCGGCCGGTCCTCGAACCTGCCGTCCTCGGCATACTCCAGCCGCAACAGTCCCTCGGTCAGGACGGTGATCCGGTAGTGGTCCCCCGCCACGACGGCGTCAGGATCCGCCAGGGGCTCGAGGTGGGCGTACGCGCGCATATCCGATCGTCACACAGTCCCGGCTCCGCAGCCCGCGGACGCGATGTGTAGCGGTGTCCACCTTCGTCAGCGCGAAGACGGCCGGACCGAGTGGATCTCGCTACACATCTCGCGACGGGATCGGCGCCACGCGCAGCCCGACCAGGAAGATCACCAGACCGGCGGCGGCCAGGGCCGCACCGACCAGGGCCGGGGCGGCGTAACCGGCGCCGGCGGCGATCACGAGGCCACCGAGCCACGCTCCGAGGCCGTTGGCGATGTTGAGGCTCGAGTGGTTCAGTGCCGCGCCGAGCATCTGTGCGTCACCGGCGGCCGCCATCAGCCGGATCTGCAGGCCGATCGCGATGATGCTGCCGAGCATGCCAATCGCGAAGACCCCGAACAGGGCGACCGCGGCATACTGCGCCAGGGCGAAGAAGCCCAGCAGGACCACGACCGTCGCGACGAGACCGCCCACGACCTGCCGCACGTTGTCCCAGTCGGCCAGCCGGCCCGCGACGACCGTGCCGATGACCGAGCCAACGCCGAACGCGAGCAGGAAGACCGGGATCGCGCCCTCGGGCAGGTCGACGACGTCCGTCACGATCGGCGCGATGTAGCTGTACATCGCGAACAGACCGCCGAAGCCGACCATGCCGGCGAGGAACGCGACCACCACCGCGGGCTCCTTCAGCGCTGCGAGTTCGCCGCGAACGCTGGCCGTCGGGTCGCCGTCGAGGCGGGGCACGAAGGCCAGCACCATCGCGCCAGCGACGATGGCGATCACCACGACCAGCGCATACGCCGCGCGCCACGACGACAACTGGCCCAGCCACGTGCTGGCCGGTACGCCGGCGACCGTCGCGACGGACAGTCCCATCATCACCATGCTGATCGCGCGGCCCTTCTGGCCGACCGGCACGAGTGACGCCGCGACGAGGGACGCGACGCCGAAGTAGGCCCCGTGGGGCAGGCCGGCGACGAACCGGGACAGCAGGACGGGCACGTACCCGCTGGCGAGCGACGTCAACGCGTTGCCCACCGCCACCGCGACCAGGAGACCCAGCAGCAGGCCACGCTTGGGCAGGCGCGCGCCGAGTGACACGATCAGCGGCGCACCGACGACGACACCGAACGCGTACGCCGTGATGATGTGACCCGTGGTCGGGATGTCCTCGCCGATGCTGGCGGCCACGTCGGGCAGCAGGCCCATCGTCACGAACTCGGTCGTGCCGATCGCGAAGCCGCCCAGCCCGAGCGCGAGCAGGGCGAGCGCGATGTGGCGGGCGCGGGTCGGCGTCTCGAGAGCGGTGGCGGTCACTCAAGGTCCAAGCCACCCGCCCGCCCCGAAATTCCCACCTGGCGACGCGATCCCGCTCACGTTCTGCCCTCCGTCTTCCGTCTGCGGAGCGCGGGAGTCAGGCAGATTCCCCGGTTAAGTGGGTTCTCTGGCACTGAACATGGGTTACAACCCTCAGCAAGTGGAAGTTTCCCCACTTAACCGGGGAATCTGCGCCCCACCGCGCCCCGTAGCCTGTCCCCGTGAAGGTCGCGATCGCCGCTCCGAACACCGCCGCCGCCGATGCCGGCGAGGCGGTGGTCGGCGCGGGCGGGAACGCGATCGACGCGGCCCTCGCCGCGGCGCTCGTGACGATGGTCAACGAGGTCGGCATCGTGTCGCCGAGTGCCGGCGGATTCCTGACGGTCCAACCGCCCGACGGCAGCGCACCGGTCACGGTCGACGGCTGGATGGACATGCCCGGACGCTCGGGCCGAAACCTCGGCGGCGGCACGTGGGACGTCTATACCGAGTACGGCGGCGGGGTCGACGTCACGATCGGGGCGGGGTCGGTCGCGGTGCACGGGGCGATCGCCGCATTCGGCGAGGCGCACCGACGGTGGGGCCGGCTCCCCTGGGCCGAGCTCGTCGCCCCGGCGATCGAGGTCGCGCGGCGCGGATTCCGGCTCAGCGCCGCCTCGCGGTACTACCTCGACTACGTGCACGAGTCGATCTTCGGCTGGGACGCCGCCAGCCGGATCGCGGTGCACGGACCCCACGGCGAGGTCGCGGAGCACGACCTGGTCGTGCCCGGGCTCGCCGACTCGCTCGGCCGGCTCGCCGAGTACGGCCCGCAGGAGTTGTACACCGGAGAACTCGGGCGCGCGATCGCCGCCGACGTCCAGGAGCGCGGCGGCATCCTCGGCGTCGACGACCTCGCCGCCTACACGCCCGTCGTCCGGCCGTCGCTCACGGCGCGGATGGGCGACTGGACGCTCGGCACCAATCCCCCGCCGGCGGTCGGCGGCGTGTGCGTGGCGGCAATGCTGCGGCTCATGGCAGGTCACGGGCTGGCCGATCGCGATCACCTCGTACGCGTCCAGCGACGGGTCCTGGGCGAGCGACTCCGCGTCCTCGACCACACCGAGGACCTCGAACGCGACGCCGCGGCGTTCCTCGACCTCGTCGACCGTGACGGGCTCGCCGTGTTGGAGTCCGGTTCGACGGCGCACGTGTCCACGACCGGCGCCGACGGCACCGCGTGCGCCGTCACGATCTCGTCGGGCTACAGCTCGGGAATGATCGCGAAGGGCACCGGAATCTGGCTCAACAACTGCCTCGGCGAGCAGGAGCTGAACCCGCGCGGGCTGCACGGCCTGACCCCGGGCACGCGCCTGCTGTCGAACATGGCCCCGACGGTCGGCCGCCACCGCGACGGCGGGGTGCTCGCGATCGGCTCGCCCGGCGCGGACCGGATCACGACGGCGATCGTGCAGGCGCTGACCGGCCTCGTCGAGGACGGCCTGGGCCTGCAGGAGGCGATCGACCATCCGCGCATCCACGTGCACCGGGCCGCCATGGCGGACGAGGAGATCAAGGTCGAGGATCCCGACGACCTGACGATGTACTTCGGCGGGGTGTCGGGTGCGATGTGCACCGCCGACGGCCGACTCACCGCCGCCGCCGATCCCCGGCGCGACGGCGCCGTCCGCCTCGCCTGAGCCGCCGGCAGCCTCGCTACCCTGACCGGGTGAGCGCTTCGGAACCCGTCGTCATCGCGCACCGGGGAGTGCCCGGGGAACGGCTGGAGCACACCCGGCCGTCGTACCTGCTGGGCATCGAGCAGGGCGCCGACTACATCGAACCCGACCTCGTCGCGACG
The DNA here is from genome assembly GCA_964464335.1 of uncultured Aeromicrobium sp. GTDB lineage: Bacteria > Actinomycetota > Actinomycetes > Propionibacteriales > Nocardioidaceae > Aeromicrobium. The sequence goes on along the minus strand of CAYXFT010000050.1, from coordinate 9,336 downwards.
AAGGACGGCGCGCTGGTCGTCCGGCACGAGAACGAGATCGGCGGCACGACCGACGTCGCCGACCGGCCCGAGTTCGCCGAGCGGCGCACGACGAAGTTCGTCGACGGGATCGCGATCACCGGGTGGTTCGCCGAGGACTTCACGCTCGCGGAGATCAAGACCCTGCGGGTCCGCGAGCGGCTGCCCGCCCTGCGCCCGCAGAACCTGCCGCTGGCCGGCACCGAACAGATCCTCACCTTCGACGAGGTCCTCGACATCACCGAGGCCGAGAACGCCCACCGGGGCCCGGAGGCCGCACCGGTCGGGGTCTACGTCGAGACGAAACACCCCACGTACTTCCGCGGCATCGGGCTGGACCTCAACGACCTGCTCGTCGAGGCGCTGCAGCGGCGCGGACTGAACCACGCCGAGGCGCCCGTGGTGATCCAGTCGATGGAGACGGCCAACCTGCGAGACCTGCGGGCGCGGACGCCGCTGCCGCTGATCCAGTTGATGGAGCTGCGGGGCGGCCCGTACGACTTCGTGTCGACGTACGATCCGCGCGACTACCGCGCGCTCACCGCACCCGAGCAGTTGGCGTGGATCGCGGAGTACGCGAACGGGATCGGACCGCACAAGAGTCTGGTCATCGCGCGGGACGCGGAGTGGAACCTCGTCGGTGAGACCGGTCTGGTCGCGGACGCCCACGCGGCGGGACTGATCGTGCACGTGTGGACGATGCGCAACGAGAACAACTTCCTGCCGACGAACCTGCGCAGGGGCACGGACAAGGCCGACCCCGGTGACGCGGAGGCCGAACTGCTGGCCTTCTACGCCGCCGGGGTCGACGGGGTGTTCAGTGACTTCACTCAGACGGCGGTGGCGGCGCGTCGTATCCATGCGGCGGGTACGCCGGCGGCACCGTGACGTCCTTCGGCATGATGACCCAGGCCACGAGGTAGACCAGGATCACGGCGCCGAAGCCCAGCACCGTCAGTACGAGCGTGATGATGCGGACGAGGTTCGCGTCGACGCCGGTGTACTCGGCGACACCGCCGCAGACACCGCCCAGCCACGAGTCCGTCGTACTGCGGGTCAGCCGCTTGGGGCCGGTGTCGGGGGTGGTCATGATTTCCTCCTGAGGGTCAGGGCGATGCCGGCGAGTCCGGCGACGATGAGGGCGATGGGTCCGGCGACGCGCAGGTCGCCGGCGGTCACGGCGTCGGTGGACAACAGCGCCCAACAGACGACGACGAGGGCGAACAGGACACCGAAGACGAGGGCGTCCCACCGCAGGGCATGGGTCTTCATGAGCGCACCACCTGAATCTCGCCCGCCGTTCCCTTGATCAGGATCCGGTAGGCCCCGGGGGCGTTGGGGGCCGTGTGGAGCCGTGGTGAGTCGCCGTCCCTGACCCGGTCGAAGACCTCGATCCGCCCGCCTCCGCTGAGGCTCGCGGTGACCTCGACGTCGAGGTCGTCCGGGACGACGACGACCGTCGCGCCGAGGCCGTGCTCGATCTCGAGGGTCCGTCCGCCCAGGGTGGCCGGGTCCTCGATCGTGGTCAGGTCGACCCGGATGCGGCCGAAGCCCTGTTCGATGGGCGCGGCGATCTCGGCCGCCGTGGTCGGCTGCAGGTCGAGGTCGCCGGCGTTGAGGTTCGGGATGACGCTGGCCACGGCGAGCACCGGCAGGATCAGCAGCCCGACCGGGATCAGCGCGCCGGGGTGGCCGACCTTGGTGCCGACCAGCAGGCCGACGGCGACGATGCCCAGGGCGACGGCGGGGTAGACCGCGAGGGCCACGGGTTCCTGCACGAGCGACCACAGCGCGAGGACTCCCGTCGCGGCGAGGATCGCCGACAGGGTGACCAGCAGCAGGGCCGGGGACCAGCGCTCGCGGGGCGGGCGGGGCGGCACGGGACCGGGGACCGGGGCGACCGGGTCGACCGGCGGCGGGACGACACCCTCGGCGGTCGGGGCGTCGAGGACCACGGTGACCTCCCCCGTACTCGGCCCCGTACTTGGCGCGGCGTTCTCCACGGTGGCGTTCATGGGACTCTCCTTCGGTTGGTAGGGCGGCGGCGGGGCGTGGACCGGGGCCGCGGCCCTCTGGCGCGGGCGCACCACGAAGAACCAGTAGGGCCCGCCGGCCAGCAGCGCGATCCAGAACAGCACCCATGCCGGGCCCCAGATCCACGGGCCGGCTCCCCAGGCGGAGTCGCCGAGGACGGCGACGAGCGCGATGGCGGCCGCGACGACCAGTCCGACCGAGCGCACCTGCGAGTCGGACTGCAGATCGAGCGCCGAGCCGATCGGGCTGCGGTCGCGACCCTCGGCCGGCACCAGCAACCAGCACGCGGCGTAGAGCAGCGGTCCGGCGAAGCCGATGAAGATCAGGACGACGAAGGCGATGCGGATGATGACGGGATCGATGTTCAGCGCCTTCGCGAGACCGCCCGAGACGCCGCCGACGATCTTCTGGTCGCCGGTCGTGCGGCGCAGGGCATCGAGCCTGGAGCCGGTGGGAGTGGAACGGGGACTGCTCATGCCTCCACCCTGCCCAGCCGGAGGCGCGAGGACCATCGGGATCGACCCTGATCGCACCCCGGGGTCCCTCGCAGCGCAACCGGGGTCGTGCCCCATGGCGCGTTCGCGCGCCTGCGTGTGAGGCTGGGAGCATGACCACCGCTGCCCCCGACGGCTTCCGCCGCGCGTACCGCCCGGTCGGCGGGCGGATCGTCGGCGGCGTCAGCGCAGGGCTGGCCGAGCACCTCGGTGTCCCGGTGCTGTGGGTGCGGGTCGGGTTCGTGGTCGCCACCCTCCTGAACGGGATCGGCGTCCTGGCCTATCTGCTGCTGTGGCGTTTCCTGCCCCTGCAGGCCGATGCGGAGTCACCCGGGCTGGAATCCGCCGAACGGCGAGGACTGCGCTCCCCCGATCGCGGGCCGTCGCGACGCGAGGTCCTGCAGAGCTCGGCGATCATCGCCGTCGGCCTGGGCGTGCTCGGGTTGCTCGGTCTGGCCGGTGGCTGGTTCGAGGGCTGGATGGTGCCGCTGCTGCTGGTCGTCACCGGCATCGCCGTCGTGTGGCGGCTGTTCGACGACGCCACCTGGAACTCCTGGCTGCGTCAGACCAGCGGGCCCGGCTCCCTGCTGCGGCTCATGGTCGGCGTCGTGCTGATCGGGCTGGGCGCGTTGTACGTGCTCACCGTCAACCGCGGCTGGTCGGCCGCGCTGGACTTCGCCGCGGCGCTGGTCATCGCCCTCGTCGGCGTCGGGTTGATCCTCGGACCGTGGATCCTGCGGCTGTCGACCGATCTGGGCGCAGAACGCCGAGAGCGGATCCGCTCGCAGGAGCGCGCCGACGTCGCGGCCCATCTGCACGACTCGGTGCTCCAGACACTCGCACTGCTGCAGAAGAACGCGGGTGATCCCGCGACGGTCGCGACACTGGCCCGGCGCCAAGAGCGCGAACTGCGCGAGTGGCTCTACGGTCGCCAGGACGCGACCGCCACGTTCGCCTCGGGCCTGCGCGACCTCGCCACCGACGTCGAGTCCGACCACCGGGTGCCGGTCGAGGTGGTGACCGTCGGCGACGCCGCGGTGGACGACGGCGTGCGAGCGCTGCTCGCTGCCACCCGCGAGGCCGTGGTCAACGCCGCCAAGCACTCCGGGGCGTCGCGGGTCGACGTGTACGCCGAGCGGTCGGACGGCAGGATCGAGGTCTTCGTGCGCGACCGCGGCGTCGGTTTCGACCTCGGCACCGTGCCCGACGACCGCCTCGGGGTCCGCAACTCGATCATCGGCCGCGTCGAGCGCCACCGGGGCACCGTGCGACTGCGCAGCGGGGCCGACGACGGCACCGAGGTCGCCCTCACGATGCCCATCGCCGGGCCCGTCGCGGAACCCGCCGCCGAGAAGGAGTCACCGTCATGAGCGTCCTGTCCGTCCTGGTCGTCGACGACCATGCGATGTTCCGCACCGGGGTCCGCGCCGAGTTGGAGCGGCTCGGCAGCGGCCGGGTCGAGGTCGTCGCCGAGGCGGAGGACGTCGACACCGCGGTCGCCGCGATCGCGCAGGTCCGCCCGGACGTCGTGCTCCTGGACGTCCACCTGCCCGGCGGTGGCGGTCCCGAGGTGATCCGCCGCTCCACCGCCGTCGGCACGACGTTCCTCGCCCTGTCGGTCAGCGACGCGGCCGAGGACGTCATCGGGGTCATCCGCGCCGGCGCCCGCGGCTACGTCACGAAGAACATCTCCGCCGAGGAACTGCTGGACGCGATCGACCGCGTCGCGGCCGGCGACGCGGTCTTCAGCCCGCGGCTGGCCGGGTTCGTGCTGGACGCGTTCGCCGGCACGATCGAGGTCGCCCAAGTCGACGAGGACCTCGACCGGCTGACCGAGCGCGAGCGCGAGGTCATGCGGCTGATCGCCCGCGGCTACGCGTACAAGGAGGTCGCGAAGGAGCTGTTCATCTCGGTCAAGACGGTCGAGACCCACGTCTCGAGCGTCCTGCGCAAGCTCCAGCTGTCCAGCCGCCACGAACTGACGCGCTGGGCGAACGATCGCCGCCTCATCTGACGCCGGAGCGGTGAGGTGACCACCACCGCAGTCGCTCACGTGGTGGCTACAGCTATGTCACCGCCCACGGCGTGCGGATACCCCGCGGCGCGCCCCTGGAAGGACAGGATCGCCGGGTTGACGACCACGCCGTCGCGGATCTCGATCGCCTTGGAGATGACGGTGTTGCGGTCCCATCCCGCCGGCCCGTCCATGACCATCTCCAGGTGCGGGAGCAGGGCCGAGCTGATCTCCCACGTGGCCGAGTCCCACAGGTAGGACGGGCTGTGGTCGACGGCGTAGTAGAGCACATTGTTCCCGACCACGAACGAGGGATCGGCGAACGTGGTCGGTCGGGCCCAGCTGAACCCCATGCCCTCGTCACAGGACACGTCGACGATCACGCTGCCCGGCTCGAAGGCCGACAGGTCGCCCTCGTCGAGGAACGTCAGCGGCGCGTCGGGGTTCTGCAGCACGCAGTTGACGACGATGTCGCCGGCGGCCAGGAACTCGGCCACGGGTACCGGACCGTCCTCGGTCTGCGCCCACATGCCGGCCGGACGATCGTCGCCACCGTGCTCGAGCTGGACGATCTGGGTGCCGTGGATCGGTGAGCCGACCGCGGCGACGTCACGGTGGGTCAGCACGTGCACCTCGCTGACACCGTGGGCGTTGAGGGCGGTCACGGCGCCACGCGCGGTGGCGCCGAACCCGACGACCGTGGCGCGCAACCGGCGGCCGTAGTCACCGGTCCGGCCCGCCAGTTCGAGGGCGTGCAGGACCGAGCAGTAGCCGGCCAACTCGTTGTTCTTGTGGAAGACGTGCAGGGCGAACCGGCCGTCGGCCGTCCAGTGGTTCATCGCCTCGAACGCGATGAGCGTCAGGCGCCGATCGATGGCGATCTGCGTGAGCGCGTCGTCCTGCACGCAGTGCGGCCAACCCCACACCGTCTGCCCCGGCCGCAGTTCCAGGAGGTCCTCGGCCTGGACCTTGGGCAGCACGATGACGTCACAGCCGGCGATCAGTTCGGCCCGCGAGGCGATCTTGCCCACCCACGGCAGCAGGTCCGCGTCGGTGACCCCGAAACGCTCTCCATAGCCGTGCTCGAGCCAGATGTTCGGACGCAGGTGCGGCTCGATGTCCGCGAAGTGGCTCGGGTGGATCGGCAGGCGGTGTTCGTTCTCCTTGCCCGAGTGCGCCAGGACCCCCAGGGAGAGCGTGGAGGACGGTGAGGGGCGGGGCGACCTGTCGGTCATGGGGTGATCCCTTGGTGGCGGAACCTGGAAGGCCCCGATGACTCACCGTACGCCGGGGCCCGAAACGCCGGGCCCGGCTCAGGGCAGCGTGACGCGCATGAACTCGGGCCGGTAGAGGCTGGGGTCGGTGGCGATCTGGTCCGACTTGGTCGTCGTGTTGCGGCTCACCGAGACCACCATCGTGCCGTCCTGCGGCAGCAGGTCGGGATGGGCCAGCGGGTCGTAGCGCAGGACGTCGTCGGTCGAGGGAATCTCGGCCAGCGGCGGGTTGGCGGTGAACGGTCCCTGCGGCGTGGGCGCCGTCCACGCCACGAGGTGGGTCCCCACGAAGTCGGCCTGCTTGCTGATGGCGTACCACGTGCCGTCCTGTTCGAACACCGAGAGCGTCTGGGAGACCCCGTTGTCCTCGGGGATCACCACGGCGGCCCGATCCGCGTCCCGCTGCCACGTCGATCCGTCCCAGAACCGCCACTTCGCGGGCGTACCGATGTCGACCAGTTCGACCCGCGCCACCGAGAGTGCCCAGCCGAAGCCCTCGTCGGTGGGCCGGCTCGTCCCGTAGAGGTAGACCGTCGTGCCGTCGACCGCGGCGGCGGCGCCCCACGACGGCCTCGCGGTCGACGGATCGTCCTCGCCGATGTCGGCCACGCGCTGCAGCACGGGCGGTTGGTCGCGGTCGACCCGGAACACGGCGAGCGACGGGCCGAGGTTCTGGAAGTCGAACGGGCTGTCGCCGGTGCGTTCGACCCGCTGGGTCATCACGCCGACGAGGTTGTACCCGTCCAACTCGACCGACGCGATCGACATCGGCCAGTAGCCGACCCCGTCGGCACGGTCGGGGATCACCGCGCCGCGGTCGCGTCGCTGGAGGGCGCCGGCGCAGTCGTCGTCGAACACGAGCATCGAGTTGCGCACCATCTGCAGCGATCCGTAGTCGGGCTGGCGGATCGTGTCGCCGAAGACGAACAGCATCCGGCCGCCCGCGACCTTCGTGCTCGCGCCGATGTCGCCGCCGACGAAGCCCTCGAGTCCCGGGTTGGACTCGATCTCGTCGTTGAGCTGGTCGACCGTGGTGGGCCGCGTGTACGGCTCGCACGCGACCTGGAGTGCCGGGCTCAGGTCGGTGCGGGTGAACGACGGCGAGGCCGGCAGCGCGACGAGCACGCCGACCATCAGGACGCCGCCGAATGCCGACAGCACCGGGCTGCGACGCAGCCGCGGGTGGAACCGGCGCAGACGGGGGTCGTCGTCGTGGTCGGTCGCGGCCAGTAGGCACAGCAGGTAGCCCACGATCGTCCACCCGAGCATCATCAGGACGACCCGCAGGACGCCGGCCCCGTCGAAGTACGCCACGCCGCGGATCGCCCACGTGCCCGCACCCGGTGGCAGCCAGGCCAACATCGTGGGCCACACCTCGTCGAGCCCCGTCAGCGGCCACGCTCCGATCGCGCCGGGGAACCCGAGCACGACGATCACGAGGGTGGCCACGAGCAGGCCCCACGCGCCGAACCACGAGAGCAGCGCCAGGGTCACCGCCCCGACACCCAGCACGAGGAGCGCCCCGAAGCCGGCCAATTCCCAGAACGGCGCGTCGAAGCGGCGCAGCACGAGGTCGTCGAGGACGGCTCCGCCCACTCCGGCCACGAGGGCACCCGCCGCCAGGCCGCCGAACCTCAGCGTCACGAGCCCCAGCGCCGGCGAGCGGGCCCCGAACACGAGCCCGAGCAGGCCGGCGAAGAGGACTCCCAGGATCGACCAGCCGGCGGCCAGCCGGAACGAGCCGATGCCCCCCGGATCGCGCGGGTCGTTGGGTACGACGTCCTTCACGGACGCGGTCTGGTTGCTGACGGCAAGGATCTGCGCGACGACCTTGCCAGCCTGCTCGGCCTCGGCCTCGTTGGCGGCCGACGTCACGCTCAGCTCGTGGTGCCCGCCGGGGCCCATGACGAGGACGGCGCTGACCTGCCGCTCGTGCAGTTGGTGGTCGGCCAGCTGCTCGGACGACCTCACCGCAGCGGCCAGCGGATGGTCCGCCGGTCCGTTCAGCGCGTCCCGCATCGTGGTCGCGTCCGGGTCGTCGCCCACGACCGCCACCGGGATCTCGCGCGGCGGCTCCTGGTCCATGCCGGGCACGAGCGGGTCGATCTGGATCAGGAGCGTGACCGCGAGCATCGCGAGGACGAAACCGACGACGGTCCGCCCCACGCCACGCACGTCACGCATGGGCTTCACCGTAGCGAGGCGTACCTCCCCCGCGTGTTCATGCGATCGCAACACGTCGTGCTTACGATGCCTGTGTCGAAGGAGCCGCCATGAGCGACCCGCACCTGATCGTCCTGTTCGGTGCGACGGGCGACCTGGCCCGCCGCAAACTGTTGCCGGGAATGCTGCACCTGTTGCAGACCGGCCTGGCCGGCGAGTCGCGGATCATCGGCGTGTCGATGGACGACTTCGACGACGAGGGCTTCCGCCATTTCGCCGCGGAGTCCGTCCGCGAGTTCGGCGCGCGCACCTTCGACCAGGACCAGTGGGACGCCTTCGCGCCCAAACTGCACTACGTCAACGTCGCGGACGGCGCCAACGCGCTCGCCGCCCTGGCCGAACGGCTCGAGGCCGAGCTCGGCGGCCCCGGCCGCCGCCTGCACTACCTGAGCGTGCCACCGAAGTCGGCGCTCGACGTCGTGCACACCCTCGACGCGGCCGGCCTCGTCGCCCGATCGCGGATCATCATGGATAAGCCGTTCGGCACCGACCTCGTGCAGGGCGGCGTTCAGCGATCGCGCCGAGGCGAGGTCGGTGCCGAACGGCTTCTCCATGATGATCCGCGACCGGTCGACGAGGCCGGCCGCGTCGAGGGTGTGCACGACGTCGAGCGCCGACTTGGGCGGCACGCTCAGGTAGTGCAGGCGGCGGCCCGGTCCGCCGAGTTC
>CAYXFT010000050.1:0-601 GCA_964464335.1 uncultured Aeromicrobium sp. | reverse complement strand
GCTGAACGCCGCCCTGCACGAGGTCTTCGACGAGGAGCAGATCTTCCGCATCGACCACTTCCTGGGCAAGGAGGCGGCGCTCAACATCCTCGCGTTCCGCTTCGCGAACGGCCTGTTCGAGCCGATCTGGAACCGCAACTTCATCGACCACGTCCAGATCGACGTCCCCGAGACGTTGTCCCTCGAGGGTCGCAGCGGCTTCTACGAGGGCACCGGCGCCTACAAGGACATGGTCGTCACGCACCTGTTCCAGGTGCTGGCGTTCATGGCGATGGAGCCGCCGACGACCCTCGACGGCTCCTCGATCAGCGAGGAGAAGAACAAGGTCTTCCGCTCGATGCTCCCGGTCGAGCCACACCACGTCGTGCGCGGGCAGTACCAGGGGTACCGGCTCGAGAAGGGCGTCCCGGTGGACTCCGAGACCGAGACGTTCGTCGCCCTGCGCGCCGAGATCGACAACTGGCGCTGGGCCGGGGTGCCGTTCTACCTGCGCACCGGCAAGCGCATGGCCGAGGGGGCTCGCATCATCTCCATCGCCTTCCGCGAGCCGCCGAAGAGCATGTTCCCGATGGGCCGGCCGAGCCCACGCCGGAGCCCATCG
>CAYXFT010000049.1:4509-16286 GCA_964464335.1 uncultured Aeromicrobium sp. | reverse complement strand
CGCGACGGTGGATCAAGGTGACCTTGTCGGCGAAGCGGGTCAGGAAGGTGGCCTCCTCGACGGCGGAGTCGCCGCCACCGACGACCGCGATCTCCTTGCCACGGAAGAAGAAGCCGTCGCACGTCGCGCACCAGCTGACACCGTGGCCCGAGAGCGCGTCCTCGCCGTCGATGCCGAGCTTGCGGTAGCCCGAGCCCATCGCCAGGATGACGGCGCGCGCGCGGTACTCGGAGCCGTCGGCGAGCCGGACGGTCTTGATCTCGCCCGTGAGGTCTGCGGACACCACGTCGTCGGAGATCAACTCGGCGCCGAAGCGTTCAGCCTGCGCCCGCAGGTTGTCCATCAACGCCGGGCCCATGATTCCCTCCGGGAATCCGGGGAAGTTCTCGACGTCGGTGGTGTTCATCAGCGCGCCACCGGCGGTGACGGAGCCCTCGAAGACGAGCGGCTCGAGGTTGGCGCGCGCGGCATAGATCGCCGCCGTGTACCCGGACGGGCCGGAGCCGATGACGATGAGGCTGCGGACGGTGTCCGTCGTGGTGTCGGTCATGTGAGAAGAGCTTTCGATCGGGTTCACGTGGTGCAACGGATTCTAGGCGGTGGTTGTTCCCCGGCCGCGCGCCGTCCGCTCAGCGCCCGCGCACGGCGGCTCCGCGGATCTCTCCGCGATATTCACCGTCGGCGATCTGGGGAACGGCGCGCAGCCACACCACGACATAGCGCGTGCGCGTGTTGGCGGGCAGCACGACCGAGACGTCCTCGCCGGCGCCGTTCAGGGTGGCCACCTCCTGCAGGTCCTCGAGGCTCGCCGGCGGGGTGGTGATCGTCGAGGGGGCCGTGAGGATGGACAGGTCCGTGGGGCTGCCGGCCAGACGCAGGCGCACCTGGTCGACCTCCCGGTTCGTCCCGAGGTCCAGCACGACACCGACGCCGTCCTTGAGCCCACCGAGGTCCGAGCGACCGAAGTACGTGCTGGTCTTCCAGCCGGTCGCGGGATCTCGGTCGATGACCGCCCCGGTCTGGTCGGGATTCTCCTGTCCGTCCTCGCCCTGCGGGTCGAAGTCCAGCACCTGATCGATCGGCAGCACCCGCACGGGCGTGCTGGGCGCGCCCTGCGAGTACGGGTCGCCCTGCTCGCCGGATTCGCGCCCGACCAGGAAGGCGAGCACCCCGAAGAGGACGGCGGCGGTCACCAGGCCCAACAGGATCAGCGCCCGGTCGCCGCGGGTCATGAGCATCGCCCGCGAACGGAAGCGCTCCACGCGGGTGGGCGGCTTGGGCTCGAAGGCCTTGGGGCGTCGCCGAGGCGGCTCGAGGCCCGGTGGGGGCCCCGAGGGCTCGACCACCGGATCCAACCGGAGCAGATCGGGCGAGACCACGAAGTCTCCGGTGTCCTCGCGGGCAGACGGCTCGCCCTCCCGGGCCGCGTAGAGCGCCTGGGAGATCTCGGCCGCCGTGGTGAGCGCCGACCGGGGGTGGCGCCCGGGCTCGATGATCCGGTCGCAGATGTCGTCGACCTCGCGCACCACGCCCGCGCGCACCTGGCGCGGGCGCAGGAGGTGACCGTGTTCGGTCGGCGCAGCCCGGAGCCCGTCCACGTGACCGCCGGGCCAGCGGCTGACCAGGCAGGCGTAGAGCAGTTTGCCGAGAGCAGCCACGTCCGCGGCCCGGTAGGCCGCGACGTCGGCCGGGGAGTCCTGGTGGTCGACGGGAGCGAGCGCGGTGGCGACTCCGAGCCCGACGATCCGCACCGCTCCGCTCTCCTTCAGCAGGACCTGGTGGGGCGTCAGCCGGCGATGGACGAGGCCGTGCTCGTGGGCGTGCGCGAGCGACTCGGCGACCTCGGCGACGATCGCGGCGGCCCGCCGGTTCGGCAGCGGGGACTGGGCCAGCAGTCGGCTCAGCGGCGTCGCCTTCGCCCACTCGCGCACGACGACGTGGAAGCTGTCCTCGTCCTGGAGCAGGTCCAGGACCCGCAGGAAGCGGTGATCGGTGACCGTCGTGGAGTCGCGTGCGGCCTGCAGGAAGTTGTCGCCGCGCGGATCGTCCGAGAGCAGCATCTCGATCCGGACGTTGCGGTGCAGGACGAGGTCGACGGCCCGCCAGTTGGACGCGCCGAGACTTTCCCCGACGAGATCTGCCAATTCATAGCGGCCTGCGAGAACGTCACCGGAGACGTGGGGTCGCCGGTCGCTCATCAAGGGCCTCCTCGAGCCGTCTCATGCGGACGAGCCCATCGTACGTTCGTCAGGATCGCCGCATGACCGTTGCGACGACATAGCGCAGTTCTTCGATCCGCAGCAGTCGCGTCCCGACGACGACCGTCGCCGCGCCGGCCAGACCGACGACCAGCAGTTCCAGCAGGGACCACGACCATCCGGAGGACGGCAACGACAGCGGACCGGCCCACAACCAGCGGCCCGCGAGCATCACGGCGGCCGAGCCGGCGCACACCACCGCGAGCCGGACGACGAACCGGATCGTCTCTCGGTCGCCGAGGCGCCCGATCCGCCGGGACAACAGGGACACCGAGAGCGCCAGGCCGATCGTGTAGGCCGCTCCGTAGGCGAGGGCGAGCCGGGTCGAGACCTCGATCGGGTCGGCACCGTGCGTCACCAGCACCGCGAGTCCGATGGTCGCGACGGCGATGACGGCCTGCACCCAGAACGGCGTGCGGGTGTCCTCCAGCGCGTAGAACCCGCGCAGGACGAGGTAGTGGATGCTGAACATCACCATCGCCAGGGCGAACGCCGAGATCGTGGTGCCGATCGCGTGCGTGTTGCCGCGGGCGGCACCGAACCCGGTGAGGACCGCCGCGATCTGCTGGCCCAGACAGGCCACGGCCACCGCGATCGGCACGATCAGCATGAGCGTGAGTCGGATCGTGCGCCCCAACTCCAGGCGCAGCCGGTCGAGGTGGAGATCGGCGGCCAGCGCCGCCAGCGTGGGGATCACGGCGGTCGCCAGCGACACGGTGATGATGCCGTGCGGCACCTGGGTGATCAGGAAGCCGATGTCGTAGACGACCTGACCGGCGCCGGGGACGTTGCGCTGCGCCGCCTCGAGGTCGGCACCGCCCGCGATGCGGATGATCGCGAAGTACGAGATCTGGTTGACGACGATGAACGCCAGGGTCCACGCACCCAGCCGCAGGGTGTGGCCCAGCCCGACACCGCGGAAGTCGAACCGGGGGCGGTACCGGAACCCGACCTGCCTCAGGTACGGCACGAGGACGAGCGCCTGCACGACGATGCCCAGCGTCGAGCCCACGCCCAGCAACCAGACCTCGCCGGTGCTGAAGCCGCCCGCCGCGCCGGGCTCGGCGACCCCGAACACCACGGCGTACAGGACGAGCGCCGCGAGCGCCACGAGGTTGTTCACGATCGGCGCCCACATCATCGGGCCGAACCGCTGGCGTGAATTGAGGATTTGGCCGACCAGCACGAAGGCGCCGTAGAAGAACACCTGCGGCATGCACAGCAGCATCAGCAACTGGGCGGACTCCCGCTGCTGGGTGAACTCGTCGGTGAACATGTACTGCTTGAACACGATGTGCATCAGCAGCGGCACGGCGACCATGAGGACCACGGTCGCGATCGCCAGCACGAGCAGACCCAGCGTGACGACCCGATTCGCGTACGCCTCGCCACCGTCGGCGTCCTGCTTCATCGCCCGCACCAACTGCGGGACGAGCACGACGTTGAAGATGCCGCCGGCCACGAGGATGTAGAGCGAGTTCGGGATGGAGTTCGCGACGTTGAAGATCGTGCCGTTGAGGGCCGTGCCGATGACGGCCAGGAGCATCAGCGACCGCAGCAGGCCCGTGAAGCGGGAGACGATGGTGCCCAGCGCCATCCACGCGGACGCCCGCGCGAGGTTCGGATCACTCATGCAGATCACGCGGTCGGCGCCGACGCCCGAGGAACCGCCGGGCCCACGTGGCCACGACGAGCAGGCCCGCGGCGGCCATCGTGATCCAGACGATCAGGCCCACGTTGCTGGAGCGGATGTTGAACACGGCGGGGCTGCCGAACGTGTCGCCGGCCGAGGACGCGAGACGCGCGGTGACGGTGCTGGAGGTCTGCTCGCCGAGGTCGACCTCGACCGTCACGGTGTGCCGTTCGCCGGCGGTGAGCTCGACCGGTGCGACGTCGTCGAGATCGAGGGAGGGATTGTCGGCGACGAGGTCGAGCCCGACGCGGACGGTGTGGTCGGTGTCGTTCGCGATCGTCAGTGGGAAGCCGCCCTTGTTGCTGCTGAGGGTGATGGTCGACGGGCTCTCGATCGAGATGCCCGCCAGTTCACGGTCGAGCGAGGCCACCTGGGCATTCACCTCACGCGTGGCCTGCGCCGGGTGCGCGCGCCAGCGGACGGAGAGCGTCGCGGCGATCTCGCGGTCGAAGGTGGGCTTCTCGTCGTCCAGGACGAGGTCGGTGAACAGGTCGGCGCGGTCCGAGAGCGCGGACACGCGGTCGAGGTGCGCCGCGCTGAGCGACTCGGTGTCGACCTGCTCGGGCACGTCGCCGGTGTAGGTGATCGGCGAGGAGCGCACGAGGTCGCCTGCGGTGACGGGCCGGGTGAGCCCGGAACTGCCGCTCGTCGTCAGCGCTCCCGTGAGGACCGCCCCGGCATCGAGGCCCGGATCCCAGCTGGGGTCGACGAAGGTCAGCGCATCGGCGCGCGAACTCGGGTCGGCCGACCGCGCGAGGACACCGAGAGCGGCGTCGGTGAGCACGCGCTGGCGCAAGGTGACAGGGGTCTCGGCACCGGGGATGTCGGGCAGGGCGCCGTTGACCACGAGCGGCAGCGGACCGTGGTCCGTCTCGAGGTTCACGACCGAACCCAGTCGCGGCTCCCAGTCGGGGACGGCTTGGCGCGAGACGACCGTGGGGGTGGCGGCGCGGCGGCGCAGGTCCTCCAGCATCGGCAATGTCGTTCCCGCGATGGTCGGCCACTCGGCGCGCGAGCCGGTCAGCGCATGCTCGGTGAGCGCCTCCGTCGTGGCGTCGTCGTCACGCTTCCACAGTTGGGTGGCGTGCTCGGGATACCGGGTGAACGCGAGGGAGTCCGGACGGGCGTAGCCGACGACCCACGTCGTGGAGGCGAGGGCGAGTTCGCGCAGGTCGTCGAGCCACGCGACGACCCCGGCGGCCTGCGCGGCCGAGATCTCGACCCCGTCCGGCGGCGAGGCGGGATCGGTCAACTCGTCGAGCGCGTCCAGCAGGGACGGGTCGAGGACGATCGTGCGGCCTTCTCGCGGGATTCCGGCGGCGGCGTCGAGGTAGTGGCGCAACTGGCCCGACTCGGCGGAGGACGCGACCGCCGCGAGGTCGGTGTCGGTAACGTCCCAGGTGGGGGTGAAGGCCCACACGAGTCCTGCGGCGATCGGGGTGGTGGGGTCGGCGACCCACGGCAGGAACGTCGTCGCGCGCGCGACCGCGGAGTTCGAGCGTTCGCCGTCATCGTCGGTGGCGAGCACCTGCACGCCCACGGGATAGACCCCTTCGGCGCCGGTGAGCCCGGCCTGGGCGACCGGCACGGTGACCTGGAACCGTGCGGAGGCGCCCGGTGCGAGATCGCCGATCTCGTCGAACGACCCTGGATCGACGACGCGCTCGCCGGTGTAGGACTGACCGTCCTCGATGGCCTGCTCGATCTGCTCGCGCTCGGTGAACGGGCTGCGTGGGATCACGAGGTACGCCTGGACGGCCTCCCACGCGGTCGAACCCGTGTTGCGCACGATGCCGCTCATCGTGATCGTGGCGTCGGCGGACAGGCGCGAGGGCGTGAGCCGGTCGATCTGCACCGCGAGAGCACGGTCGTCGGCGGCCGCGGACGACCCGGGGACGAGGACCACGGCCGACAGGACGACCACGAAGGCGGTCAGCCAGGCGCGGATCGTCACCACGTCATCGTAGAGGGCGAACCCGTGGTGTCCCGGCGGCCTCAACGGGCCGCCCACCACGCCTTCAGCGCCTCGACCGCCTGGTCGCGCGGCAGGGGTCCTCGATCCATCCTCAGGTCGAGCAGGAAGCGGTACGCCTCGCCGACCTCGCGGCCCGGGCCGATCTGCAACAGGTCCATGATCTCGTTGCCGTCGAGGTCGGGCCGGATCGAGTTCAGTTCCTCCTGCGCGGACAACTGCGCGATCCGGGACTCGAGGGCGTCGTACGTGCGCTGCAGGGCGAGGGCCTTGCGCTGATTGCGGGTCGTGCTGTCGGCGCGCGTGAGGATGTGGAGACGGTCCAGTTGGTCGCCGGCGTCGCGGACGTAGCGGCGGACCGCGGCATCGGTCCACTCGCCGGACCCGTAGCCGTGGAAGCGCAGATGCAACTCGACCAGCTGCGAGACGTCGTCGACGACCTCGTTGGGATACCGCAGCGCGCGCAGCCGCTTGCGGGTCAGCTTGGCGCCGACGACGTCGTGGTGGTGGAACGTCACGGTGCCGTCGTCGAGGAAGCGGCGCGTGCGGGGCTTGCCGATGTCGTGCAGCAGGGCCGCCAGTCGGATCGTCAGGTCCGGGCGGTGCTCGAGCCGGTGCTCGAGGTCGATCGCCTGCTCCAGCACGGTCAGGGAGTGTTCGTAGACGTCCTTGTGGCGGTGGTGCTCGTCGCGCTCGAGTTGCAGGGCGGGCAGTTCCGGCAGGACGCGCTCCGCCAGGCCCGTGTCGACGAGGACGCGCAGACCGAGCACCGGGCCGGCGGACAAGAGCAGCTTGGTCAGTTCGTCGCGCACCCGTTCGGCCGAGACGATCTCGATCCGGTCGGCCATCTGCGTCATCGCGGCGGTCACGTCGGGTGCCGCGACGAAACCGAGTTGACCGACGAATCGGGCCGCGCGCATCATCCGCAGCGGGTCGTCGCCGAACGAGACGTCCGGACCGATCGGCGTGCGGATCGTGCGGTCGGCGAGGTCGTCGAGTCCGCCGTGCACGTCGACGAACTCCAGGTCCGGCAACCGCACGGCCATCGCGTTGACCGTGAAGTCGCGCCGGGCCAGGTCGTCCTCGAGTCGGCGGCCGAACGCGACGAGCGGCTTGCGCGACGTGGGGTCGTACTCGTCGGCGCGGTAGGTCGTGATCTCGAGCTGGTCATCGCCCTTGCGCAGCGCGATCGTGCCGAACTCGCGGCCGACGTCCCAGGTGGCGTCGGCCCAGCCGCGGACGACGTGCTCGATCTGGTCGGGGGTGGCCGAGGTGGTGAAGTCGAGGTCCGTGACCGGGCGGCCCAGCAGCGCATCGCGCACGGGTCCGCCGACCAGCGCCAGTTCGTACCCGGCGTCGGCGAACAGACGCCCGACCTCGTGCAGGACGGGATGGGCCCGCACGAGCTCGTCGACGCGGGTGCGCTCGTGCGCGGTCAGATCGGCCACAACGGTCGAGTCTACGGGGCGGGCGGGGGGTGATCTCGATATGCCGCTCGCTGCGCTCGCGTGCTACTCGATCACCGGGGCGAGGCGACGGGCGGTCTGGTCGATCACCGGGGCGAGGCGACGGGGCGGTTCCACTCGATCACCGGGGCGAGGCGACGGGCGGTCTGGTCGATCGGCGGGGGTAGAATGGCGGCATGGACTCCTGATCTCCCCGCCCTTGCCCTGCGAACCGGAGATCGTCCATGTCCCCATCACTGTCCTTGTCACACCTCACTTTCGTGTTGCCCGAAGGCAGGACGATCCTCGACGACCTCTCCTTCTCGCTCGGTCCCGGCCGGCACGGGCTCGTGGGCGTCAACGGCAGCGGCAAGTCCACGCTGGCGCGGATCCTCGCCGGTGAGCTCGAGCCCACCGCGGGCACGCTCCAGGTCTCCGGTGACGTCGGTTACCTGCGTCAGGACCTGACGGCCGGCCCGGGCTCCACCGTCGCCGACCTGCTCGGGGTCGCGCCGGTCCTCGCCGCGATCGCCGCGATCGAGTCCGGTGCGGTCGACCAGGCCCATTTCGACGCGGTCGGCGACGACTGGGACCTGCCCGCGCGTCTCGAGGCGCACCTGGACCGGGTGGGACTCGGTTCGGTCGCCACCGATCGTCCGGTCGGGTCGCTGTCCGGGGGCGAGCTGGTGCTGATGTCGCTCACCGCGATCCTGTTGCGGCGTCCGGCCGTGCTGGTGCTGGACGAACCGACGAACAACCTGGATGCGCCGACGAAGCAGCGCCTGCTGGACGTGATGGCCGACTTCGGTGGCACCCTCCTGGTCGTCAGCCACGATCGCGACCTGCTCGACCGGGTCGACGACATCGGCGAGGTCCGCGAGGGCACGGTGCGCTGGTACGGCGGCGGTCACGCGGACTACGAGGAGGCCGTGCGCACCGAGCAGGCCGCGGTCCGGCGCGCGGTCAGCACGGCGGAGGCCGATGTCCGTCGACAGCGTCGGGAACTGGACGAACAACAGACCAAGCAGGCGCGGCGCGACCGGCAGGGCCGAGCCCACGCCGGGGACATGCCGAAGATCGTCGCGGGGGCGTACAAGCGCCGCGCCGAGGGCACGGCGGGGCGGGTGCGCGGGGTCCACGAGGAGCGGCTCGGTGACGCCCGGTCGACGCTCGCCGCGGCGGAGGACCGGCTGCGCGACGACGACGAGATCAGGATCGACCTGCCGGAGACGGCCGTCCCGGCACGCCGGCAGGTGCTGCGAGCCGAGTCGCTGCGCCCGGCGCACGGCGACCTCGTGCTCGACCTGGACCTGCGAGGTCCCGAGCGCGTCGGGCTGGTCGGACGCAACGGCGTCGGCAAGTCCTCGGCCTTGCGGGCACTGCTCGGACTGGACGCGCCGCGGGCGGGGCGGGCCGAGGTGTTCGTGCCGTGGCGATACCTGCCGCAGGACCTCGCCGTGCTCGACCCGGGCCTGACGATCGTGGAGAACGTGCGCCGGTTCGCGCCCGAGGCGCCCGAGCAACGGGTCCGCGCCGGGCTCGCCCGGTTCCTGTTCCGGGCGCGTGCCGCCGATCAACAGGTCGGCACGCTCTCGGGCGGCGAACGCTGGCGAGCGACCCTCGCGGCCCTGCTGCTCGCCGAACCGGCCCCGCAACTGCTGGTGTTGGACGAGCCGACCAACAACCTCGACCTGGCGAGCCGTCGGCACCTCACCGAGGCGCTCGACGCATACGAGGGCGCGCTGCTCGTGGTGAGTCACGATGACCGGTTCCTCGCCGACATCGGCCTGGATCGTCGCGTCGAACCGGCGTGATGCGCTGATGTTATGATGTCCGTATGCGCACTACTCTGGACATCGACGAGGCCGTGCTGAGCGCCGCCCGCGCCAAGGCCCGCGCAGACGGTACGTCGGTCGGACGCGCGTTGTCCGACATCGCACGCGAGGCATTGCATCATTCCCCGGCTGTCAGTGCGGACTTCGGGTTCCCGGTGCTCCACGGCGTCCCGGGTCACGAGGTCACCGACGAGATGGTCGCGGACGCGCTCGATGACGAGTGAGGCGGAGGGCTCGGCCGCGGCGCTTCTCGACGTGAACGTGTTGATCGCGATGGTGTGGGACCAGCACGTCCATCACGGCGCTGCCCGTCGCAACTTCGCCTCGGTCGCGGGCCGGTGGGCGACGACCTCCGTGACCGAGTCCGGTCTCGTGCGGCTGTTGTTGACGCCGGCGGTCGTCGGGCGCACCGTGTCCGCCAACGAGGCGCTGGCGATCCTCCGCGGCATCCGCTCCGTCCCGGGCTGGACGTGGTGGCCCGATGACGCATCCTTCGCGGACAGCGTCATTGACCTGTCGGTGCTGATGGGCCGGCGGCAGGTGACCGATCTTCACCTCGTGGACCTGGCTGCGAGGCGCGGCGGCCACGTGGTGACGTTCGACGCACGGCTGCGCTCCGCGCTCGTGCCGGCCGATCGTGATCGTGTGGTCGTCTGGTCCACCTGATCGCCGACGCGACATGACGAGAGGCCGGCCCCGGAAGGGACCGGCCTCTCGCGCTGGGAAGGTGCTCAGCCCAGGGCGAAGCAGGGCTCGGAGTAGTCGAACCCCTCAGCTGTCGAACCGGCCTGCATCTCCTGTGCGATCGAGACGCCGGTGGGCGCCTTTGCGTCGACCTTGGAGATCACGCTCTGACGCCACGCGACGTCGTTCGGCTCACCGGTCTGGTTGAACGCCTCCTCGGGCAGGATGCCCTCGTAGTCGACGCTGTCCAACTCGGTGGAGGCCTTCACGAGGTTCTCGCGCGAGATGCCGCCGTCCATGTCGGCCGCCTTCTTCAGGGCCGCCAGCAGCGGGTACTCCCACACCCAACCCGCGGTGTAGCCGTCGCTGGGTGCCTCGACGTCGCCGAGGGCCTCGCGCATCGCCGCGTGGCCGTCGCTGTCGGTGCCCCACGGGCCCCACGGTCCGGCCTGGAAGTACATCGCCTCGAGGGCCGGAGCAGCCTCGGTCTTCAGCAGCGCCGGGTTCCAGGTCGGGCTCGACCCGACGACGGTGCCCTGCCAGCCCTGCGCGGCGGCGCCGCCCAGGATCGTGGCCATCTCGGCCGGGCCCGTCGTGACGTACACCAGGTCGGGCTTCTCCTTCAGGACCGCCGCGACCGCACCGGCCTGGTTGTCCTGACCGGTGGCCGTCTCGATGTCGACGAACTCCAAGCCGTTCGCCTCGGCGGCGACCTTGACGCCCGCGGCCGCGTCTCCGCCGTAGTCGTTCGGGTAGTGGATCGCCAGCACCTTGGCCTTCACGCCACGGTTCTCCACGGCCCAGTCGACGCCATTCATGGCCTCGAAGCAGTAGTTCGCACCCGACTGCAGGATCTGGTCCTCGAAGTCCCACGCCGAGTTCCACGACGCCGGGACGCCGATCACGTCGTCGGACTTCATGTCGTCGAGGATCGCCAGCGTCTGCGACGAGCCGAGCGTCTGGGCGAGCGCCAGGATGTCGCCGCGCATCTCCTGGTACTTCTTGTTGTGGATCTCCGGGTTGTACTCGGCGTCCGCCACGTACTTCTCGACGTTGACGTCATAGCCGCCGACGCCGCCGTCCTCGTTGACCTTGTCCCAGAACGCCGTCTGTGCGGCGGTGATCGGGACGGCCAACGGGGCGAACGGACCCTTGGTCAGGTCCGAGATCACGCCCAGGTAGATGCAGCCGTTGTCCTTGTTCACCGCTTCGGGGCACGCCTCGTCGGTGATGCCGGGGCCCGCCGCACTGCTGTCGTCGTCGCCTCCGCCGCGACAGCCGGCCAGCACGAGGGCCGCCACTGCCGCACCGGCGACCACACGGGTCAACTTTCGGTGTTGCTTCATCGTTTCTTCCTCCTGGTGTGCGGTGACGCAGCGTGCGCCACCGGTGACGGCCCCTGAACACAGAGCGCCGGGTCTAGTAGGAGAAGGGCCAGCCCTTCCAGTAGTTGCGTATCCGCGTCCAGATCCCGAAGAGTCCGCGCGGTTCGAAGATCAGGAACCCGATGATCAGCGCGCCGTAGAGGATCGCCTCCAACTGGAAGACCGTCAGGATGCTCTCCAGCCCCGGGATCTGGTGGGCGATGCCCTGGGAGATCTTCGGCAGCAGGGCGATGAACAGCGCGCCCATGATCGAGCCGCTGATCGTCGCGACGCCGCCGATGAGCACCATGGCCAGGTACTGGATCGACAGCAGCAGGCTGAAGGCGCCGGGCTCGAAGACCCCGACGACCGAGTAGTACAGCGCACCGGTCACGCCGGCGAAGAACGACGACATCGCGAACGCCATGAGCTTGTACTTCGTCAGGTCGACGCCGACGACCGCGGCGGCCACGTCCCGGTCGCGGATCGCGCCGAACGCTCGGCCGATGCCCGAGCGGGCGATGTT
>CAYXFT010000049.1:0-4499 GCA_964464335.1 uncultured Aeromicrobium sp. | reverse complement strand
CCAGGTAGAACTGCGCCTGGTAGCGCGAGAGTCCTTCGATCGGCTCCATCGAGGCGAAGTCGATGCCGAAGACCTCCAGTTGGGCGCCCCGGCGGCCCACGCCGGGACCACCGGTGATCGAGCGGGCCTCGCGGAAGATGTGGTCGCCCAGGAAGACCAGTCCGAGCGTGACGATCGCGAGGTAGAGCCCGCGCAGACGTACCGCGAGAGGACCGACCAGCAGTCCGGCCAGCGCCGCGACGACGCCGCCGGCAGGCAGCCAGATCCACATCGGCAGCCCGTATCCGATCAGGTTCCCCTCGGGATCACCACCGAGCACCGCTCCGGTGTACGCGCCCAGGCCGATGAAGAAGGCGTGACCCAGCGAGACCTGACCGGCATAGCCGGTGACCAGGTTGAGGCCGATCGCCCCGACAGCCGAGATCATGCCGAGGATCAGCACCTGCAGCAGGTCGTCGGTCAGCAGGAAGGGCACCACGAACGAGGCGATCACCAGACCGACCACGCCGCGGCGCTTGGCCGGGGTGTTGGCCAAGGTCAGGTCCTGGTCGTAACTGGTGCGCAGCAGGGGGCGGCCACGCAGGCCGGTCGAGCGCCGCGCACGGCTCGACGGGGAGAAGCGCGAGATCGTGCTCATACCCGCTCCACCTCCTTGGTGCCGAAGAGGCCGTAGGGCCGGATCAGCAACACCACGAACATCAATGCGTAGGGGGCGACGAGGGCGAAGTTGTTGCCGAGCCACGGTGCGACGTCCGGTTGGTAGACGGCGGTGAGCGATTCGACGATGCCGACCGCGAGCCCGCCGATGACGGCGCCCTGGATGCTGTCGAGCCCGCCGATGATGATCGCCGGAAGTGCCTTGAGCGCGATGATCCACGTGTTCTGCTCCAACCCGGCGCCGCTGGTTGCGACGAAGGTTCCCGCGATGGCTGCGAGGCCACCGGCGATGGCCCAGGCGAGCGCGAAGATCGCCCCGACCCGGATGCCCTGGGCCAGCGCGGTCTCCTGGTTGAGAGCCGTGGCGCGCATCGCCAGACCTGCCTTGGCGTAACGGAAGAACAGCCCCAGCGCGATGACGGTGACCGCGGTGACCGCGATGAGCGCCAGCCGCTGGTGCGAGATCGACAGGCCCCAGAACTCGTAGCGCTCGCTGCCGTTCGGGAAGGTGATCGAGCGCGGATCGGGACCCATGTAGCGGTTCGCGAAGATCCGCAGGACGATGTCGACTCCGATCGTGATGATCGCCAGCGTGAACACGGGCTTGCCGACCATCGGGCGCAGGGCGAGCCGCTCGACGATCATGCCGAGGACCGCGCCGAACAGGATCGCGAAGGCCAGGCCGGGCCAGAACGGCAGGCCCCACACCGCGGTCGCGTGGTACGCGGCCAGACCACCGCAGACCATGAGGGCGGGCTGGGCGAAGCTGATGACGTGGGTCGCCTTGTAGATCATCACGAATCCGAGGGCGAGCAGCGCGTAGATGGACCCTTGCGCGAACCCGTTCAGCAGGGACTGGAAGAACGTCGTCATGCGCGCGCCACCTCGTTGTCGTACATGCCCTCGATCTCGTCGTGGAAGCGATCCGTGACGGCGGAACGCTTGATCTTCTGGGTGGCGGTCAACTCGCCCGCCTCGTGGTCGAGCTCCTTCGGCAGCATCGAGAACCGCTTGATGGTCTCGACGGCGGCGAACTTGCGATTGGTCTCGTCGACGATCGACTGCACGAGGCTGATCACCTCGGGCTTCTCGGACAGGTCTCGGTAGGTCGTGAAGGCGAGCTTGCGCTCCTGCGCCCAGTTGCCGACCGTGTCGAGCTCGATCCCGATGAGCGCCGTGAGGTACTTGCGACGGTCGCCGATGACGATCGCCTCCTTGATGTAGGGCGACGCCTTGAGACTGTTCTCGATCTCGCTGGGGCTGATGTTCTTGCCGCCGGCCGTGATGATGATGTCCTTGATCCGGTCGGTGATCTTCACGTGCGTCCCGTCGATCCATTCACCGACGTCACCGGTGTGCAGCCAACCGTCGGCGTCGATGGTGCGGGCCGTCGCCTCGGGGTTGTTCCAATAGCCGGCGAACGTGCCCGCGTGGCGGGTCAGGATCTCGCCGGTCTCGTCGTCGATGCGGACCTCCGCACCGACCTGGGCCTCTCCGACCGTGCCGACCTTGACCCGACCGGCCATGTTCGCGGTGGCGATCGCGGAGTTCTCGGTCATGCCGTACACCTCGTGCATCCGCACGCCGATCCCCATGAAGAACTCGAGCACCTCGGGGGCGATCGGGGCGGCGCCCGATGCCGCGTAGCGGACCTTGGCCAGGCCGAGGCGTTGACGCAGGGGCCGGTAGAGGCAGAGCCAACCGACCGCGTAGACGGCACGGGTGGCAGCCGTGTGCTGGCCCTCGTTCTGGACGAGGGTGCGTCCGATCCACGCGGCGCGACCCATCCAGAAGTCGAACATGCGCCGCTTGAACCACGAGGCACCGCTCATCCGGATGTGCACGCCGGCGGCGATCTTCTCCCAGATGCGCGGGACGCCGAACAGGATCGTCGGCTGCACCTCGCGCAGGGCCTGCTGCACCGTCTCGATCGACTCCGCGAAGTTGACCTGCGAGCCGACGGCGGCGTTGAACCACGTCGTGAAGACGCGCTCGGCGACGTGGCACAGCGGCAGGTACGAGACGACCAGGTCGCGGTCGCTCGCGGGCGGATCGACGAACGCGCCACCGGACTGCAGGGTCTCGATGACGAACTCGATGTTCGAGATCGTCAGCATCGCGCCCTTGGGCGGCCCGGTCGTGCCCGAGGTGTAGACGAGCGTGGCCAGGTCGTCGGGCTGCGCCGCCTCGATCCGCGCGGTGAGGGCCTCCGGGCGTTCGTCCCTGTGCTGTTCGCCCAGCGCGACGAAGTCGTCCCAGAAGATCAGTCGGTCGTCGTCGTAGCGCCCGCGGATGCCGCGGGGTTCGAGGTAGACGACGGTGCGCAGGTCAGGCAGGTCGTCGGCGATCTCGAGCCACTTGTCGACCTGCTCCTGGTCCTCGGCGATGAGCACGCTGGAGCCGGAGTCGCGCAGGACGTGCAGGACCTCGGGCGCCGGGTTGGTCGGGTAGAGACCGACGGTGGCTGCCCGGGCCGCCACGATCCCGATGTCGGACCAGAGCCATTCGCGCCGGTTCTCGCTGTGGATCGCGACGCGGTCGCCGGGCTCGACGCCCAGCGACAGCAGGGCGTGGCCGACGAGCGTGGCCCGGTCCCAGTACTGCGCCCAGGACACCTCCTCCCAGAGGCCGTGGTCCTTCTCGCGCATCGCGACCAGGTCGGGCGACTCGTGCGCCCGGGACCTGATTCGCTGCGGCAGCGTGTTCGTCATGCGAGTTCCCCCTGGACCTGCTCGATGACGGCGTCCTCGACGGGCCCGAGATAGGCCCGGATGACGTCCGGATGGTTCTGGACCTCCTGCGGCGTGCCGGTGGCGACGGGTTTGCCGAAGTCCATCGCCATGACTCGGTCGGCCAGTCCCATGACCAGCCCCATGTCGTGCTCGACGAGGATCATCGGGACGTGCAGTTCGTCGCGGATGTCGAGGATGAACCGGGCCATGTCCTCGGTCTCCTCGCCGTTCATCCCGGCGACGGGCTCGTCGAGGAGCAGCAGTTTGGGCTCCATCGCGAGGGCACGCCCCAGCTCGATCCGCTTCTGCACGCCGTACGGCAGCATCCCGACCGGCAGTTGGCGGTAACTCTCGATCTCGAGGAAGTCGATGATCTCCTCGACGCGTCGGCGGTTGAGGACCTCCTGGCGCTTGGCCTTGCCCAGCCACGCCACGGCGGCCGGCCAGCCGTAGCCGAGATGGCCGTGGCGACCGAGCATGAGGTTGTCGACGACGTCGAGGTTCTCGAACAGCTCGATGTTCTGGAACGTGCGCGCCATGCCCAGACCGGCGATCTGGTGTGGCCGCAGGCCGCGCAGGTCGTGACCGGTGAAGTCGACGCTGCCCTGCTGCGGGCGATAGACACCCGACAGGACGTTGAAGATCGAGGTCTTGCCGGCCCCGTTCGGGCCGATCACGGCGAACAATTCGTCCTCGAACACGTCGAAGTCGACCCCCTGCAGGGCCGTGACCCCGGAGAAGCTCAGCGAGACGTCCCGGACGGAAACGACAGGCGCGCTCATGACAACCAACGCTTTCTACGCTTGTAGTGCTTGATGTCGCGGTAGTTCGTGGCCAGTTCGCCGCGGCCGAGGTAGAAGTCGCGGATGTCCTCGTCGTCGAGCAGTTCGGCAGCCGGCTTGTCCATCACGACCTTGCCGTGCTCCATGACGTAGCCGTGCTGGGCGATCGAGAGCGCCATCGTGGCGTTCTGTTCGACGAGCAGGACGGTGGTGCCGCGCTCGTTGACCTGCACGACGATGTCCTTGATCTGCGAGACGATGCGCGGCGCGAGACCCAGGCTCGGCTCGTCGAGCAGGATGATCTCGGGTTGGGCGACCAGCGCGCGGC
>CAYXFT010000048.1:9758-16299 GCA_964464335.1 uncultured Aeromicrobium sp. | reverse complement strand
CCTACGCCGGCGCTCCCCCGGCCAACCTGCTGGAGGTCACCAAGTCGGCCGACGGCACCGACCTCACCGGCGTGCTGGCCTATGCGATCAACGGCATCACGCCGTACCACCCGGAGGTCCAGGCAGCACTCGACACGCTGGCCACCGACGCGGGCAAGGCCGTCCTGGAGAAGGTCAAGACCCAGTGCATCGGCAGCACGCTGTTCACCTACGGGTTCTCCAAATCGTCGTCGTGGACGAAGAACGGCAAGTCCCTCTACGACATCGTCCGGGCCGATCCCGCGCTCAAGGCCGCGATCGACGTCCAGCGGATCGGCAAGCTGAAGCCGAGCGTCCCGGTGCAGGTCCTCACGGGAACGCAGGACGACATCGTCGACCACGGTCAGGCCAAGCAGCTGGCGAAGGACTGGTGCGGCAAGGGCGTGAACGTCACCTACACGCCCGTGGTCCAGGTCGTGCCGACCGGCGGCACCGCGCTGAACCACCTCGGGCCGGCGATCACCCGGTTGGGTCAGAGCCACGATTGGCTCGTCGACCGGCTCAACGGCAAGTCCGTGAGGTCGAACTGCACCTCGCTGTGGATCCTGCCGTGAGGTGAGGCGTGCGACGATCGGGTCCGTGAGCGATCCGATCGTCGCACGCCTGCAGGCCTCGGGCTGTGTCTTCGCCGAGGACGAGGCGGCCTTCATCCGACGTCACCTGCGCGATACCGACGAGGTCGAACGCGCCGTCTCCGCCCGTGAGGCCGGGATGCCGCTCGAGCAGGCCGTCGGGGTCGTCGAGTTCGCCGGCGTGGTCGTCGAGGTCCGCGACGGCGTGTTCGTCCCCCGCGCCCGGGCCGAGGCGATCGTCGAGACGGCCGCGGCACTGCGGCCCGTCGCGCGCGTTGTCGTCGATCTCGGCTGCGGATGCGGCGCCCTCGCGGCCGCGCTGGCCTCGCGTCTGGAGGCCCAGGTGCACGCCGCCGACCTCGATCCCGGCGCCGTCGCGGTGGCGCGCGCCAATGGTGCCCGGCACGGCTTCACTGTCCACGAGGGCTCCTGGTGGGATGCCCTGCCCGACGACCTGCGCGGTCGCGTCGACCTGGCCGTGGCCTATCTGCCGCACGTCCCGAGCGACGTCGTCAAGGACATCCACGCGGACTTCCGCGCCCACGAACCACGCACCACGGTCGACGGCGGCCCGGACGGACTCGACCACCTGCGGCACGTGCTCGCCTCGCTCGACGCCTGGCTCGCACCCGGCGGTGCCTTCGTCACTTTGCTGTCGGCCGGTCAGGCGGACGGCCTGCCCGGACGTGTCGTGCCGGTCGACGAGGACGACGTGGCCCTGGTGGTTGAATTGCCGGCGTGACCGTCATCAAGATCAACGCCATCTCCGTTCCCAAGGAGGCCGGCGACGCGCTGGCCCACCGCTTCGCCCAGCGCGCCGGAGCCGTCGACGGGCAGGAGGGCTTCGAGGGATTCGAACTGCTCAAGCCGACCGACGAGCGCACGGAATGGCTCGTCGTGACCCGCTGGCGCGACGAGGAGTCGTTCCAGGCTTGGGTCAACTCCCCCGCCTTCGGCCACGGCCACCGCTCGGCCGCCGAGCGCGAGGGCGGCGAGGCGCCCAAGCCCGTCTCGACCCACGCCGAACTGTGGAACTACGAGGTCGCCGACCTCACCGCTCAGCCCTGACGCAGATTCGCCACGACGGCGGCGACGCGGCGATCGCGCGTCTCGTCCTTCTTCGCCTCGGCGACCGACCGCGCGTGCTCCTTGCGCTGTGAGTAGGACAGGGCGTCGAACGTCGCCCGCAGGCCCTCGCGGTCGAGTGCCTCGGCCAACGCCGGCGGCACCTCGACCTCGCGCGGCTGGTCGTCGAGTTCGATGAGGACGTCGACCTCGTCGCCGATCTCGACGCCGAGCGCCGCGCGCTTGGCCTTGCTCAGGCCCACCAGGTTCTCGCCACCCATGCGCGCGA
Source organism: uncultured Aeromicrobium sp. (assembly GCA_964464335.1). Taxonomy (GTDB): domain Bacteria; phylum Actinomycetota; class Actinomycetes; order Propionibacteriales; family Nocardioidaceae; genus Aeromicrobium. The sequence goes on along the minus strand of CAYXFT010000048.1, from coordinate 14,334 downwards.
GCCGAGCGGGCTCGGTGACCCCGCCGATCGTCACGCGCACGCCGAAGGCCTTGCCCACCCCGAACGACTCGACCTGCTCGTCGGTGAGCACCACAGCGGCCGCCGGGCCCCGGGGTTCGAGCACGGTGTGCAGATTCAGCGTCAACTTCGCCATGTCGCCACGCTAGACCCGCCTCCCGGGAATTGTCAGTGCCCGCGACGAACATGGCCGTATGGCCACCTTCCCCAGCCTCATGGTCCTGTTGCTCGCCTTCCTGCTCACCGGCCTCGCCGGCACGGTGGGATATCTCGTCGGCTCGCGGCGCCGCACCGCCTCGGCCGACGACCTCGAGCTCGCCGGCGCCGCCACCGCGCGGGCGGTCGGCCCGGTGCGCGAGAGCCTCGACCGGTTCGACACCCGCCTGCGCGACCTCGAGTCCAGCCGCATCGAATGGCACGCCCAACTGCGCGAACAGGTCGAGTCCGTCCGGGTCACCGGCGAGGCCCTGCGCCGCGAGACCGCCTCGCTGTCGACGGCCCTGCGCCGGCCCGAGGTCCGTGGCCGCTGGGGCGAACTGCACCTGCGCCGCACCGCCGAACTGGCCGGCATGCTCGAACGCTGCGACTTCGACCTGCAGGTCACCTCCGCCGACGGTCGGCTCCGCCCCGACATGGTCGTGCGCCTCGTCGGCGGACGGTCGGTCGTCGTCGATTCCAAGGTGCCGCTCGACGCGTTCCTCGACGCCACCGCGACCGACGACGCCGACGAACACACCGCGCACCTGACCCGCCACGCCCGCCAGTTGCGTCTCCACGTCGACCAACTGGCAGCCAAGGCGTACTGGCGTCAGTTCGACGCCGCCCCCGAGTTCGTCGTGCTGTTCGTCCCGGGCGAGGCCTTCCTGTCGGCGGCGCTGGAGGCCGATGCCTCGCTGCTCGAGCACGCGGCCGCCCGCAAGGTCGTGCTGGCCTCGCCCACGACCCTGATCGCCCTGCTGCGGACGGTCGCGCTGGCCTGGACCGAGGAGTCGCTCGCCGAGAACGCCCGCGAGATCCATCGGGTCGCCCGCGAACTGTACGAACGACTCGGCACGGTGGCCGGCCACGTCGACAAACTGGGCTCGTCCCTGGACCGCGCGGTCCACTCCTACAACGACGCGGTGGCCTCGGTCGAGTCCCGACTCCTCGTCAGCGCGCGCCGCCTGCACGACCTCAAGGTGGACGAAACCCCGCCGTTCCAGCCCCGGATCGTCGAGGCGACACCCCGGGTCATGACCGCTCCCGAACTGCTCGATGAACTAACGTCATGACCATGAGTTCGCCGGCAGCCGGCGCTGTCATCGCCTTGGCCAGGACACCGGTCGCAGCCGCCAGGTACGACCTGACGCCGCGTGCGGTGGTGCTGTGCGCGGTGATGACCCTCGCCGCAGTCACCGGCCTCGACCTGCTCGACGGCCGGCTCGGACCGGCGTTCTCGGTCGGATTCATCCTCGTCGCGTTCACCGCCGCCACCGCCGTCCAGGCGCGCGGCCTGTTCACCACCGGCGTCATGCCTCCATTCCTGATGGCGGGCGCCCTGTTCGTCGTCGCGTGGACCGCACCTGACGCGATCGTGATCGCCGGACTGCCCGACACCGCCGGCGTCCTCGGCACCACGATGGCCGCCACGATCGAGCACGGCGTCGTCCTGCTGGTCGGTCACGCGCTCGCGCTGGCCGTGATCCTCGCTCGCATCGTCACCGCCACCCCGCGCCCCCTGACCCGCTGAGTTGCACGTTTCGGCGCTCAGACCGGCGAATTTCGTGCCGCAACGTGAAACTCAGCGGTGCGGTTGCCCGGCCACGGCACCCGATCTACGGTGAATGGACGACGAGTTCCGGGGGGAATCATGATCGTCCGACGTTCCGTAGCCGCCCTGTCAGCCACCGTTCTGGCCGCCACGGCAGTGACCCTGCAGTCTCCGGCCGAGGCGCGTGAGTCGCATCGACCGACACCGACCGGGGCCACGGCCCACGGCACCGGCGGGGCGGTCAGTTCCGTCGACGCCAACGCCAGCAAGGTCGGGTTGGCCGTCCTGAAGTCCGGCGGCAACGCGGCCGATGCCGCAGTCGCCACGGCGGCGGCGCTCGGCGTGACCGAGCCCTACAGCGCCGGCGTGGGCGGCGGCGGCTACTTCGTCTTCCGCGACGGCCGCACCGGCAAGGTCACGACGATCGACGGTCGCGAGACCGCCCCGGCCGGGATCGAGAACGACGCGTTCATCGACCCCGCCACCGGGAAGCCCTACCCGTTCACTCCCCAACTCGTGACGTCCGGCGTCGCCGTCGGCGTCCCCGGCACGGTCGCCACGTGGGACAAGGCGACGAAGCTCTTCGGCACCCGCTCGCTCGCCGCCAACCTCCTCCCCGCGACCGTCCTCGCGGCACGCGGGTTCACCGTGGACACCACGTTCCGCAACCAGACGCTCGACAACGCCGCACGGTTCGCCGCGTTCCCCGACACCGCCTCGCTGTTCCTGCCGAACGGGGACGCGCCGAAGGTCGGCTCCACGTTCCGCAACCCCGATCTGGCGAAGACCTACGCGCTGATCGCCGCGCGCGGCCCTCGGGCCTTCTACGGCGGCCGGCTCGCCGACGAGATCGCGAGCACGGTGCAGGCGCCGCCGAAGGACCCCGCGACCACGCTCCCGGTGCCGGCCGGTTCGATGACCACCGACGACCTGGCCGGGTACTCCGTACGGGTCCAGGCGCCGACCAAGGTGTCCTACCGCGGGCTGGACGTCTACGGGATGGCCCCCTCCTCGTCAGGCGGCACGACGGTCGGCGAGGCCCTCAACATCCTGGAGAACTACGACCTCGGCGCGGACAACACGCCACAGACCCTGCATCTCTACCTCGAGGCCTCGGCGCGCGTCTTCGCCGACCGCGGCAAGTACGTCGGTGACCCCGCCTTCGTGGACGTCCCGACGTCGACCCTGCTGAGCCAGCGCTTCGCCGACTCGCGGGCCTGCACGATCGATCCGCAGCAGGCGAGCCCCCGGCCGGTCGCCGCGGGAGCACTCGACGGCTCGGGATGCGCGACCGCCGCCCACGAGGAGAAGGCCGACACCGAGAACGTGTCCACGACGCACCTGTCGGTGGTCGACCGCTGGGGCAACGCCGTCGCGTACACGCTGACGATCGAGCAGACCGGCGGTTCGGGCATCACCGTGCCCCGCCGGGGCTTCCTGCTGAACAACGAGATGACCGACTTCACGGCGGTCTACGACGCCGCCGATCCGAACCGGATCGAGCCCGGCAAGCGTCCGCGCTCGTCGATGTCGCCGACGATCGTGACGCAGGACGGACGGCTGCGGTACGTGCTCGGCTCGCCCGGCGGTTCGACGATCATCACGACCGTGCTGCAGATCCTGATCAACCGGATCGACCTCGGGATGACGCTTCCCGAGGCCGTGGCGGCCCCGCGCGCGTCGCAACGCAACACCGCCGCGACGACGGCCGAGCCCGCATTCATCGAGCAGTACGCCGATGCTCTGGCGCCGTTCGGTCAGACGCTCGTGCCCTCGGGGGATTCGTTCACGTCGGCGGCCGAGATCGGGGCTGCGGCCGCGATCGAGGTCGGTCGCCACGGACACCTCACCGCCGCTGCCGAGCCGCAGCGTCGCGGCGGCGGGACGGGGTTGGTGGTCAAGCCCTCGCGGCGGTGATCTCGATACGCCGCGAGCTCGCTTCGCTCGCCCCGGCTACTCGATCACCGGTGAAGCGCGCGGCGGTCGAGTAGCGGCCCGCTCGCGGCGGTCGAGTAGCGGCCCGCTCCCGGTGGTCGAGTAGCGGCCCGCTCGCGCCGGTCGAGTAGCGGCCCGCTCTCGCCGGTCGAGTAGCGGCCCGCTCGCGGCGGTCGAGTAGCGGCCCGCTCGCGGCGGTCGAGTAGCGGCCGGCGCGCGGTGGTCGAGTAGCGGCCGAGGAACGAGGCCGCGTATCGAGACCTCAGAGCTTGGACGCGGCCTTGATGTCGCGACGCAATTCGGGCGGGAGCGCGAACATGAGCGACTCCTCGGCCGTGCGGATCGCCCGGGCGTCGCCGATGCCGCGTTCGGCCAGGAACGCCAGCACGTCCTGCACCAGGTCGTCGGGCACCGAGGCACCGGACGTGACGCCCACCGTGGTGACGCCGTCGAGCCAGGACTCGTCGATCTCGGTGATGTCGTCGATGCGGTACGAGGCCTTCGCACCGGCCTCGAGCGCTACCTCGACGAGGCGGACCGAGTTCGAGGAGTTCGCCGAACCGACCACGATCACCAGGTCGGCGTCCTTCGCGATCTCCTTCACCGCGACCTGACGGTTCTGGGTGGCGTAGCAGATGTCGTCGGACGGCGGATCCTCCAGCTGCGGGAACTTCTCCCGCAACCGCCGGACCGTCTCCATCGTCTCGTCCACGCTGAGGGTGGTCTGGCTCAGCCACGACAGTCGGGCGTCGGGCGGGAACTCGAGACCGTCGACGTCGTCGGGGTGCTCGACCAGGGTGATGTGATCGGGCGCCTCGCCGGCGGTGCCCTCGACCTCCTCGTGACCGGCGTGACCGATCAGCAGGATGCGGT
>CAYXFT010000048.1:7052-9748 GCA_964464335.1 uncultured Aeromicrobium sp. | reverse complement strand
GGATGCGGTAGTCGTCCTTGGCGAACCGGCGGGCCTCGTGGTGGACCTTCGTGACGAGCGGGCACGTGGCGTCGATCGTCTTGAGGCTGCGTTCGGCGGCCTGCTCGTGGACGGCCGGGCTGACGCCGTGGGCGCTGAACACGACCGTGGCACCCGGGGGAACCTCGTCGAGCTCCTCGACGAAGATCGCGCCGCGGGCGGCGAGATTCGCGACCACGTGCTTGTTGTGCACGATCTGCTTGCGCACGTAGACGGGCGCGCCGTAGAGGTCGAGAGCCTTCTCGACGGTGATGACGGCCCGGTCGACGCCCGCGCAATAGCCGCGAGGGTCGGCCAACAGGACCTGGCCCGTGGTGCCGGGCATGCCGAGATCGACCTGCGTGCTCATGGGCCCCACCCTACCGACCTCGCCGAGCGCCGCGGCACCGTCGGACCCGAGCCCTAGGGTGGAGCGCATGGCCTTGGAGACGAGCGCGGACAAGCCCGCACCGTTGCGCACGATCTCCCTCGCCCTGCAGGGCTGGATCGATCGGCTCGGCGCAGTGTGGGTCGAGGCCGAAGTCGTCCAGCCCCGGCTCAGCGGCAACACCTACTACCTGACGCTGCGCGATCTGGCGGCGTCGTTCAGCGTCAGCGCGATCGCCTTCCGCGCGATCGTCGAGTCCTCGGCCACCGCGATCACCGATGGCACGCGCGTCATCGTGCACGCCAAGCCCGAGTTCTACGCACCCAACGGCCGCCTCACGCTCAAACTGCTCGAGATCCGCCCGACGGGCGAGGGCGAACTGCTGGCCCAACTCGAACGCCGCAAGCAGTTGCTGGCGGCCGAGGGCCTGTTCGAGGCTCGCTGGAAGAAGCCGATCCCCCTGCTCCCGCGGGCGATCGGTCTCGTCACGGGCAAGGGCTCGGCGGCCGAACGCGACGTCGTGGAGAACGTCCACGGCCGCTGGCCGGCGGCCACCGTCGTCACCCGGCACGCGCTGATGCAGGGATCGCGCTCCGTCGCCGAGGTCGTCGCCGCGCTGCGCGACCTCGACCAGCACCCCGACGTCGGGGTCATCGTCGTGGCCCGCGGCGGCGGATCGCTCGAGGACCTGTTGCCGTTCTCCGACGAGTCGCTCGTGCGTGCCGTGCACGCCGCCCGCACCCCCGTCGTCAGCGCGATCGGTCACGAGCCCGACGTGCCGTTGCTCGACCTGGTGGCCGACCTGCGCGCCTCGACGCCCACCGACGCCGCCAAGCGGGTCGTGCCCGACGTGCGCGACGAGTCCGCCGGACTCACGGCGGCCCGCGACCGCGCCCGGCAGGCCGTGTTGATGCACCTGCGCCGCGAGGCCGGCACGCTGGCCGGCCTGCGCAGCCGTCCCGTGCTGGCCTCACCGTCGGCGTTCGTCGAGACCCAGCAGCACCTCGTCGACGGCACCCGCGACCGGGCCCGGATGGCGATGCGGTCGCGGCTGGATCGCGCGCACGACGAGATCGGCCACCATCTGGCCCGCGTGCGTGCCCTCTCGCCGCTGGCCACGATGCACCGCGGCTACGCCGTCGCCCTCGACGGTTCCGGTGCCGCGGTGACGTCCATCGGCCAGGTCGCCACCGGCGACGACGTCGTCCTCCACCTCACCGACGGGCTCGTCACCGCCCGCATCACCGACCTGCAGGAGCATCCGCATGACTGACCCGACCGGCCCCACCGACCCGGCCGACCTGACCTACGAGCAGGCCCGCGACGAACTGGTCACGATCGTGCAGCGGTTGGAGACCGGTGGCACCACTCTCGAGGAATCGCTCGCACTCTGGGAGCGCGGCGAGGTGCTCGCGCAGGCGTGCCAGACCTGGCTCGACGGCGCGCGCGAGCGGGTCGATCAGTCGGAGAAGGGCACCAAGGACGCGACGTAGTCCTCGAGGACGTCGCGGTCGGCGCTGCCGCGCACGACCACGGCCTGCTCGCCCACCGTGGTCACGAAGGTCGTGTCCTCCTCAGGACCGGTGCGCTCCTGCCACGTCCGGCCGCCGAGTTCGACCTCGCCGGCGGCCTTGCTGCCCGGCGCACGATCCCTCAGCAGGGTCTCTGGCTCGACCGACGCCTGGGTCAGTCCGATGTACCCGCCGTCGTCGGTGACGACACCCAGCTGCCACTGCGTCCCGGTCAGTTTCGCGGTGGTGGCCCGCCACCCTTCCGGCAGCGATGGCGGCACGAGAGGGGCGTACCCGGCGCGCGGTTCGACCCCGCTGGCGGCGGTCTGCCAGTCGACCGATGCGGTCGGTTCGTCGGGCGTCACCGTGAAGAGCCGACCGAACAGCCACAGCGCGAGCACGATCCCGCCGAGCACCAGAACCGAGCGCACGATGTCGCCCATCGCCGGATTGCCGCGCGAGTAGCCACTCATCGTGCTCCGTTCTGTGGGTGAGACTGCCGGGATCGCCCCGTCAGCGTAGCCGTCACGGCCTATAGGATGACCGCGTGGACCGACTGAAGCCCGCCGAGGCTGCACCTGACCGGAACCTCGCCCTCGACCTCGTCCGCGTGACGGAGGCCGGCGCCATGGCCGCCGGCCGTTGGGTCGGCCGAGGCGACAAGAACGGCGCCGACCAGGTCGCGGTCAACGCGATGCGGTCGATGATCAACACCGTCGAGATGGACGGCGTGGACGTGATCGGCGTAGGTTCATCCGCCGATGAGGCGGTCACCGCGG
>CAYXFT010000048.1:437-7042 GCA_964464335.1 uncultured Aeromicrobium sp. | reverse complement strand
ACGGGACGACACTCACCGCCAAGAGCCTGCCGAACGCGATCTCGGTCATGGCGGTCGCTCCGCGCGGCTCCATGTACGACCCTTCGGCGGTCTTCTACATGGAGAAGCTGGTCGCGGGGCCCGAAGCGGCCGACAAGGTCGACATCCGGCTCCCCGCCGCCGAGAACATCGCCATCGTCGCGAAGGCCAAGGGCCTGGACGTCGGCGACATCACGGTGTGCGTGCTCGACCGTCCCCGCCACTCCGCACTCGTCGACGAGATCCGTGCGGCCGGTGCTCGCATCAAGTTCATCGTCGACGGCGACATCGCCGGCGGCATCACCGCCGCCCGCCCCGGTTCGGGCGTCGACCTGCTGCTGGGTATCGGCGGCACGCCCGAGGGCATCATCACGGCCGTCGCGATGAAGTGCCTCGGCGGCGTGATCCAGGGCCGACTCACCCCGAAGGATGACGACGAGCGTCAGAAGGCGATCGATGCCGGCCACGACCTCGACCGGGTCCTGCGCACCGACGAACTCGTCAACGCCGACGACTGCTTCTTCGTCGCGACCGGCATCACCACCGGAAACCTGTTGCGCGGAGTCCGTTACGGCGCCGGCAGCGCCAGCACCGAGTCGATCGTCATGCGCTCGCGCTCGGGCACGATCCGCACGATCCGCAGCGAGCACCGCCTGGAGAAGCTGATGGCGTACTCGGCGATCGACTACGAACACTGAGCCGCCGATGACCACCGGTCCCCTGAGCGACGAGACCGTCGCCGTCTCCGACGAACTCTTCGCCCACCTGCCCAGCGGGCTGGATCTGTGCTTCCAGACGTTCGGCGACCCGGCTGACGAGACGGTCCTGCTGATCATGGGTCTCGGCGGGCCGATGGGCTGGTGGACCTCCGAGTTCTGCACGATGCTCGCCGACCGCGGCTTCCACGTCGTCCGCTTCGACAACCGCGACACCGGCCGCTCGACCAAGCTGCGCCACCACCGGGTCTCGCGCCTCGATCTGGTGAAGGCGTTCGTGGGTCGCGGCTCGGCCCCGTACGGGCTCGAGGACCTGGCCGACGACGCGATCGGACTGATGGACCACCTCTCGATCGACGCGGCGCACGTCGTCGGGGTGTCGATGGGCGGCATGATCGCCCAGACCCTCGCGGTCGACCACGCCGATCGAGTCCTCTCGCTGACCTCGATCATGTCCACGACGGGACGCCGGACGGCCGGCTGGATCGATCCGCGGATCATCCCGATGATGCTGGCCTCGCACGGCCGCACGCGCCCGGAGTTCGCCGAGAACTCGGTCAGGAACAGCAAGAAGATCGGCTCGCCGGCCTTTCCCACCGACGACCACATCGCCCACGCCCGGGCCTTGGAGACGTACGACCGCGGCTGGATCGCCAGTGGTGTCTCGCGGCACATGCTGGCGGTGCTGACGCAGCACGACCGCACGGAGCGACTGAGCGCCGTCGGGGTGCCCACGCAGGTCATCCACGGCACGAACGACCCCCTGGTGCACCCCTCGGGCGGGCGGGCGACGGCCGCGGCCATCACCGGTGCCGAACTGCTCGAGATCGCCGGGATGGGCCACGACCTTCCCGCCCAGCTCTACAGCACCTACGTCGCGGCGATCACCGCGAACGTCTCACGCACGCGCCCCTGACCGGCCGAGTTCGGCCGCGGCCGTGGCCAGGGCGGCCCGGCACGCACGGATGCCGGGGTTGTCGGCCATCGACGGACGGGTCGCGGTGAACACCTCGCGCCGTGGGTCGCCCGGCGGGACGATGAGTTCGACGCCGGGCGGCACGGCCGCAGCCATCAGGTCGGGGATGAACGCCACCGCCAGACCGGAGGCGACCAGGTCGACCTGGGTGCGCAGGTCCGTCGTCTCGAAGCACACGTCCGGTTCGAACCCGGCCTGACGGCACGACTGCTCGGCCCAGTGCCGGGAGGCGACGTCGTCGGGCTCCATGACCCACGCGACGTCGGCCGCCTCGGCGAGGGATCGGATGCCTGCGTGCGGCCCCGTCCTCGGGACGGCCATCCGGATCGCGTCGGAGGCCAACGACTGGCGGTCGAGCCGGGCGTACCACGGGGCTGCGTGGCCGGGGTACTGCTCGGCCACCACGAGGTCGAAGTCGCCGATCGAGGTCTGCGCGAGGGCGGTCTCGGGCTCGCGCTGGTGCATCTCGACACGCAACAACGGATGATCGGCGGCCAGCACCTGCAGGGTGCGCGGCATCAACGCGAGCGCGGCGGACTGGAAGACGCCGAGCCGCACGCGACCGCCGGCCGTCTGCAGCGACTGCTCGAGTTCGGTCTCGGCGAGTTCGAGCCGTTCGAGGATCACCTCGACGTGGTCGACCAGGATCTCGGCCTGCGGCGTGAGTTGCAGGCGCCGGCCGACCTTGTGCAGCAGCGGAACGCCCACCTCGCGCTCGAGCAGCGACAACTGCTGCGACACCGACGAGGGGCTCTGGTGCAGGGCCCGGGCGACGGCGGCGATCGTGCCGCGGTGACTCAGTTCGCGCAGCAGCGCGAGGCGTCGGACGTCGAGCACCGGGCCCTCCTGACAGTTAAGTGTTGCCGAACGATACCGCACCACAAACATCGCTTTACCCGAACGAATCGGCCTCGCACACTGAACCCATGAGCAGCGCCACGACTCCGCATCCGGTCACGGTCGACGAGACCGTTGACCTGGTCCGCCACTGGCTCAATGCCGCCGACCGCGAGCCCGCCGACCCCGCGGCGTCCCAGCTGGCCGACCTGTTGCGCGACCCGGCCGGCCTGCCCTTCACCGTCGGCTTCATCGACGGGGTGATCCGGCCCGAGGACACCCAGATCGCCGCCGAGAACTTCCGTCGTCTCGCCGCCGACGTGCCGCCGTTCCTGCCCGCCCACCTGCGCGCCGCGATGAAGCTGGGCGCGTTCGCGGCCCGCATCGCCCCGGCGCTCGTGATGCCGGTCGTCCGCCGGACCCTGCGTCACCTCGTCTCGCACCTGGTGATCGACGCGCGTGACGCCCGGCTCGGTCGCGCCATCGCGAAGACGCGCGACGCCGAGACCCGCCTGAACATGAACCTGCTCGGCGAGGCGGTGCTGGGCGCCGGCGAAGCCGGACGGCGACTGACCAACACGCTCGCCCTGCTCGACCGCGACGACGTCGACTACGTCTCGATCAAGGTCTCCGCCGCCGTCGCGCCGCATCAGGCGTGGTCGTTCGACGAGGCCGTCGAGGACATCACCACGGCGCTGCTGCCGCTATACCGCCGGGCCGCGGCCGCGAGCCCCGCGAAGTTCGTCAACCTCGACATGGAGGAGTACCGCGACCTCGACCTCACGATCGCGGTCTTCACCGGGATCCTCGACCTGCCGGAGTTCACGTCGCTGTCCGCCGGCATCGTGCTGCAGGCCTACCTGCCCGATGCGCTGGGCTCGATGCAGCACCTGCAACAGTGGTCGGCCGGGCGGCGGGCACGCGGTGGCGCCCCGATCAAGGCGCGTGTCGTGAAGGGCGCGAACCTGCCGATGGAGCGGGTCGAGTCCGACCAGCACGACTGGCCGCTGGCCACGTGGCCGACGAAGGCGCACACCGACGCCGGCTACAAGAGCGTTCTCGACTGGGCGCTGACGCCCGAGCGCACCCAGAACGTCCGGATCGGCGTCGCCGGCCACAATCTGTTCGACCTGGCGTGGACGTGGCTGCTGGCCGGCCGGCGTGACGTCCGCGCGGCGCTGGACGTCGAGATGCTGCTCGGCATGGCACCCGGCCAGGCGGCCGCCGTGAAGCGCGACGTCGGCGAACTGCTGCTCTACACGCCGGTCGTACATCCCGACGAGTTCGACGTCGCGATCGCCTACCTGATCCGCCGACTGGACGAGGGTGCGAGCCACGAGAACTTCATGTCGGCCGTCTTCGAACTGTCGACCCACGAGGAGTTGTTCGAGCGCGAGCGCGACCGCTTTCGGGCGTCACTGGAGCTGATGTTCACTGACCCCCCACCGCCGAACCGTCGTCAGGACCGGCGCACCGAGGATCCCGAGTTCGGCTCCTTCGCGAACACCCCCGACACCGATCCCGCGCTGCCGGGCAACCGCGAATGGGCGCGGGAGATCCGGTCGCGCATCGCCGGGTCCACGCTCGGCGACGATCTCGTGGCGGCCACCACCGTCACCGACGCCGCGATGCTTGAGCGCGCCCTCAGCGAGGCCGTGTCCGCCGCCGGCAATTGGGCGGCACGCACGGGCGCGGAGCGGGCCACGGTGTTGCGCGCGGCGGCCGTCGAACTCGAACGCCGGCGCGGCGCGCTGCTCGAGGTGATGGCCTCCGAATGCGGCAAGACCCTCGACCAGGGCGATCCCGAGGTGTCCGAGGCGGTCGACTTCGCGCGCTACTACGCCGACCGCGCCGAGGACCTCGACCACGTCGACGGCGCCCGTGCCGTCCCGGTCGGGCTGACCCTCGTGGTGCCGCCGTGGAACTTCCCGGTGGCGATCCCGGCGGGCTCGACGTTGGCCGCTCTCGCGTCCGGGTCGGCGGTCGTCGTGAAGCCGGCACCGCAGGCCCGACGCTGCGGCGCGCTGATGGTGCAGGCGCTGTGGGACGCCGGCGTCCCGCGCGACGTGCTCCAGTTGGTCAACGTCGGCGAGGACGACCTCGGGCGCTCCCTCATCGCCGATCCGCGCGTCGACCGGGTGATCCTGACCGGCGCCTACGACACGGCCGCCCTGTTCCGCGAGTTCCGTCGCGACCTGCCCGTGCTGGCCGAGACCAGTGGCAAGAACGCCATCATCGTCACTCCGCACGCCGACCTCGACCTGGCCGTGAAGGACGTCGTGGCCTCGGCCTTCGGCCACGCGGGCCAGAAGTGCTCGGCCGCCTCGCTCGTGATCCTCGTCGGGTCGGTCGCGCAGTCCCCGCGCTTCCGCCGCCAACTCGTCGACGCGGTCGAATCACTGCACGTCGGACTGCCGTCCGATCCGCGCGCGAAGGTCGGTCCGGTCATCGAACCCGCGAGCGGCAAGCTGCTCGACGGGCTCACCCGCCTGGAGGGCCGCGAGACGTGGCTCGTGAAGCCGGAGCGCCTCGACGAGGACGGTCGACTGTGGTCGCCGGGCGTGCGCGATGGCGTTCGTCAGCGGTCGGACTTCCACCGCACCGAGTACTTCGGTCCCGTGCTGGGCATCATGACCGCCGAGACCCTCGATGAGGCGATCGACCTGCAGAACGAGGTGGACTACGGCCTGACCGCGGGTCTGCACTCGCTCGACGAGGACGAGCAGTGGCGCTGGATCGACCGGGTCCAGGCGGGGAACCTCTACGTGAACCGCGGCATCACCGGTGCGATCGTGCAGCGTCAGCCGTTCGGCGGCTGGAAGAAGTCGGTGGTCGGGCCCGGCGCGAAGGCCGGCGGACCGAACTACCTGATCGGACTGGTCGACTGGGCACCGGCGCGGGCGACGGCCACCGCCGCACCCGACGCGGTCACCGCGCGGTTCGTCGACCAGGCCCGCGCGGCACTGGGCCTCGACCCCGAGGAGGCAGCGTCGTTGCAGCGGGCAGTCTCCTCCGATGCGGCCGCCGTCGCCGCGGAGTTCGGGCAGGTCCGGGATGTGTCCGGGCTGTGGTCGGAGCGCAACGAGTTCCGCTACCTGCCGACACCGTGCCTGATCCACGTGGCCGAGCACGCGCGTCCGGTCGACGTCGCCCGGGTCGTCGCCGCGGCCATGGCCAGCGGGGCCGAGTACGCGATCTGCGGTGGCAGCGGGGCCGTCCGGCGGCTGGTCGAGATCGCGCAACTGCCGCACGTCGACGGGATCGACGGCTGGGCGCGCATCCGCACCGTGGGCGGCACCGCCGCGCGGATCTGCGAGGAGACCGACGGCCGGGTCGACGTGGCCGTGTGGGACCACCCCGTCACCGAGGCCGGTCGGGTCGAACTGCTTCCCTTCCTGCACGAGCAGGCGATCAGCATCACCGCCCACCGGTTCGGCACCGCCCTGCACCGACGGTGATCTCCGTAGGCGGCTCGCGACGACGTGGTGATCTCGATACACGGCTCGCGACGACGTGGTGATCTCGATACACGGCTCGTTCCTCGCCTGCTACTCGATCACCGGTGGCACCTCGGTGGTCGAGTAGCCGCGACGAGCGCAGCGAGCACGCGGCGTATCGAGACCACCAGCACCTCGGTGGTCGAGTAGCCGCGACGACGTGGTGATGCGCGGCTCGATCACCGGTGGCACCTCGGTGGTCGAGTAGCCGCGACGACGTGGTGATGCGCGGCTCGATCACCGGTGGCACCTCGGTGGTCGAGTAGCCGCGGCGAGCGCAGCGAGCACGCGGCGTATCGAGACCACCAGCACCCGAACTTAGCCTCGCCTGAGCAACCCCGGCGACCTCGCCCGCGAGTACCCTCTGACCCGTGGCTGACGCAGATTTCCGGTACTCAGACCTCCTGCCGACAGGCAAGGACGACACCCCCTACCGCCTCATCACGACCGAGGGCGTGTCCACCACGACCGTGGGCGACCGCACCCTCCTGCAGGTCGAGCCCGAGGCGCTGCAGCGGCTCACCGCCGAGGCGATGCACGACATCGCCCACTACCTGCGGC
>CAYXFT010000048.1:0-427 GCA_964464335.1 uncultured Aeromicrobium sp. | reverse complement strand
CTCGCCCAACTGCGCAAGATCCTCGACGACCCCGAGGCGTCGGGCAACGACCGCTTCGTCGCGCTCGACCTGCTCAAGAACGTCAACATCTCGGCCGGCGGCGTGCTGCCGATGTGTCAGGACACGGGCACCGCGATCGTCATGGGCAAGAAGTCCGAGGGCGTCCTGACCGGTGCCGACGACGCCGAGTGGATCAGCCGTGGCGTGTACGACGCGTACACGAAGCTGAACCTGCGCTACAGCCAGCTCGCTCCCCTGACGATGTTCGAGGAGAAGAACACCGGCACGAACCTGCCCGCGCAGATCGAGCTCTACTCGACTCCCGGCACGAGCGGGAAGCCCGAGTACAAGTTCCTGTTCATGGCCAAGGGCGGGGGCTCGGCCAACAAGTCGTTCCTGTTCCAGGAGACGAAGGCGATCCTGAACC
>CAYXFT010000047.1:9005-16810 GCA_964464335.1 uncultured Aeromicrobium sp. | reverse complement strand
CTGCAGCGTCGTGGCGGCGGCACGGGCGCGGCGGCGCTGTGCGGCGGCGGTGGCCAGGGCGACGCCCTGATCATCCGCGTCCCGCAGGCCTGAACTGCCTGAAGCCGCGGAATTGAACCCCCGACACATCGACGTCACCGACCTGGTCACGCGGGCGCAAGCCGGCGAGGCCAGGTCGGTGGCGCGTCTGATCACCCTCGTCGAGACCGAGTCCGACCACCTGCGCGAGGTCAGTGCCGCGCTGGCGCCCCTGGTCGGTCGGGCCCACGTGATCGGCCTGACGGGCTCGCCGGGCGTCGGCAAGTCCACCACCACGTCGGCGCTGGTCACCGAATTCCGCGCGCGAGGCCGGCGGGTGGGCGTGCTCGCGGTCGATCCGACGTCGCCGTTCAGCGGCGGCGCCCTGCTCGGCGACCGCATCCGCATGGGCGACCACGCGACCGACCCCGACGTCTACATCCGGTCCATGGCCAGTCGTGGACATCTCGGCGGTCTGTCGTGGGCGACGCCGCACGCGATCCGCGTGCTCGACGCGGCCGGCTGCGACGTCGTCGTCCTCGAGACGGTCGGTGTCGGACAGGCGGAGGTCGAGGTCGCCGGTCTGGCCGACACGACGGTCGTCCTGCTGGCCCCCGGCATGGGTGACGGCATCCAGGCGGCGAAGGCCGGGATCCTCGAGATCGGCGATGTGTTCTGCGTCAACAAGGCCGACCGCGACGGCGCCACCACGACCCGTCGCGAACTGCGCACGATGCTCTCGATGTCCGTGCGCGAGGACGGCTGGTCGCGCCCGATCGACCTCACGGTGGCCACCACGGGGGAGGGCATCACCGCCCTCGTCGACGATCTCGACGCCCACGCGCAGCACCTGCGGACCACGGGTCAACTGGCCGCACGCCGGATCGCCCGACTGCGTCGCGAGGTCCAGGCGATCGCGCTGGTCCAGGTGCGACGCCGGTTCGTGATCGACGGGGGAGACCGGCTCTCCGACCTGGCCGGCGACGTGTACGCCGGACGCATCGACCCGTTCTCGGCCGCCGACGCCCTGCTCGGTGACGCAGACCGGTGAGCCACGGCCGGTCGTGCCTCCGCGATCTTGACGGCACCGTCCGGTAGAAATGTCTGCGTGAAGAAGGCAGTCATCCTGGTCGTGGGGCTCTTCGTGCTCTGGTACCTGCTGTCGTCCCCGGCGAGCGCGGCCGACACCGTCCGGTCGATCTACGACGTCACCGTGGAGGCGTTCACGCAGGTGGGGGTCTTCCTCTCCGAGTTCCTCTGAGGGTGAGCCGATGGACCAGCGCCCGGCGATCGAAGAGGCACCACCAGGGTGGACCCGACGGTTCTGGCACCGCATCCACCACCCCTTCCCCGAGCCGCACACGAACGACCGTCTGCTCGCCCGGCTGAACCCGCGCGACGGCGAGAAGGTCCTGCGCGTCGTGCCCAAGCACATCGCAGTGTTCTATCCGGTGCCGCTGGCCGCGATCGCGGTGTTCGCGACCGTCGCCCTGGCGATGGTGCACTGGAACACCGGCACGCAGCTGCTGTTCCTGATCTCACTGATTGGCCTGGTGGTCACCGTCGTGCGCGCGTACGTCGAGTGGCGAGACGTCTTCATCGTGACGAACTGGCGGGTCGTGCGGCTCAGCGGTGTGCTCACCGCCCGGGTCGCCACGATGCCGATCAACCGCATCCTCGACATGACGATGACGCGGACCCCCTTGGGACGGATCCTCGACTACGGCCACTTCGTGTTCGAGTCGGCGGCGCAGGAGCAAGGGCTGCGCGAGATCAAGTTCGTGCCCGACATCCTCACGGTCGACCGTCAGATCAACGACGCCGTGAACAAGGAGAACCGCCGACGTGAGCGGATCGCGTCGGAGCGGCCGCGGGTCGAGGTGCCTGCCACGGACGTCGAGACGACCGATCCCCTCCCCGGTGTGTGAGCCCGGTTCCTAGACTGGCTCCATGAGCTTCTCGCGCCCCGGCGCCTTCGACCTGTCCGCGCTCGCGAAGAAGGCCGCACCCGGGCCCGCCCCGACCGGCGGCGCCGTGTACGTCATCGACGCCACTGAGGCCGACTTCCAGAACGTCGTCGAGTCGTCGATGCGGCACCTCGTCGTGCTCGCCCTGTGGTCGCCGCGTTCGGCGCCGAGCGTCGAGTTCACGCAGGTGCTCGCGGCGGCCACCGCGTCCTACGGCGGCTCGCTGCAGCTGGCGCGCGTCGACGTGGACGCCAACCCCGGTATCGCGCAGGCCCTGCAGGCCCAGGCCGTGCCGCTGGTCGTCGGGTTGGTCCAGGGCCAGCCGGTACCCCTGTTCCAGGGGACCGTCGACGGTTCGGAGGTCAAGCGCTACTTCGACGAGCTGGTGCGTCTGGCCCAGCAGAACGGACTCACCGGGACCGCCCAGCCGTCGGGATCGATCGGTGCCGAGCCGGCCGAGGCAGCACCCGAGGAGCCGCAGGACGATCCCCGGTTCGCCGCCGCCGACGAGGCGTACGGCCGCGGTGACTTCGATGCCGCGATCGCCGAGTACGAGCGCCTGCTCGCGCAGAGCCCCGCCGATGCGGAGGTCGCCGAGCGGCTGGCCGCCACCCGTCTGTACGCGCGCGTCGACGGTGCCGACCTGCCGACCGCGCGTCAGGCCGCGGCCGATGCTCCCGACGACATCGATGCCCAACTCCTGGTCGCCGACCTCGACGTCAGCGGCGGTCACGTCGAGGACGCCTTCGGTCGGCTCATCGACCTGGTCAAGCGCACGCACGAGGACGAGCGCGAACGCGTCCGCGAGCACCTGCTCGGCCTCTTCACGGTCGTCGGTCTGACGGACCCTCGCGTCGCCCAGGCCCGCCGCTCGCTGGCGGCCGCCCTGTTCTGAGTCCTGGGATCTCGATACGCCGTCTCGCAAGCTCGCCGGCCACTCGATCACCACGTAGGTGGTCGAGTAGCGGAGGGTCCGGTGGTCGAGTAGCGCGCGAGCGCAGCGAGCGGCGTATCGAGACCACCGTCATCGCGCCGTCATTCCGGCTGGCGCGGGGCCTCCCGGTAGGCGGGCAGGACACCGGCGGCCAGGGAATCGAGCAGTTCGATCGTGGCCAGCGTCGCGTGCTCGTGCAGGTCCGCCGGATCGCACCAGTGCACCGCGGCGATCTCGGTGCTCTGCAACACCATGGACTCGACGACGGCCGCATCGGTGACCCCGAGGTCGAACACGAACAGGCAGGCGTCGTCCCACTGACGCCACGAGGGCAGCCAGTTCATCGTGACGAGACCCTCGATCGAGACCGTGACGCCCAGTTCCTCCTGCAGTTCACGCACGAGGCCGTCCGCGGGGCTCTCGCCCACCTCGACGACGCCACCGGGCAGGTCCCACTCCTTCTTGTAGGTCAGCTCGCACAGCAGGACGCGCCCGTCGCGGTCGCGCCAGAGCCCTTGGCCGATCACCCGCTTGCGGGGCAGGCCCGCGTTGAGGATCGCCACGAATCCCTCGTGGCTGAACGCCGGAGGATCCCCGGCGACCCGGCCGAGCAGCACCTGATCGGGTTCGTCGCCGGCGGCGCGGGCGACGCCCTCGCGCCGCAGTCCGGCGATCGATGCGGCGCGCAGGCCGCGGGAGTCGTCGGCCGGTACCCGGGCCTCGAGGCGGTTCCACCCGAGGTCGTCGAAGGCGTGGGTCACTGCCAGCCGCAGGGCCCGACTGGTGACCATCGTGGTGTGTTCGGTACCGAGGTTCCAGCGCATCGATCCGCGGAGGCGGCCGGCTTTGCCCTGCGCCCGCTGGAGTGCGACGGTGCCGATCCGTTCGCCCGCCCGGACGACCGCGAAGCCGTGGAGGTCGTCGGTGCCGGATGTCGGCTCCAGGACGAGGTCGTCGTCGCGCAATGTCGTGGTGGCCTCGGTCACCTGCCCGAGGCTACCCCCGCCGTGATGGAATCGAGGACGTGTCCGATCCGCGAATCCGTCCTGCCGCCCCCGACGACATCCCGGCGATGGTGCGACTCGTCCACGTCCTCGCCGACCACGAGGGCGGCGGCGACGAGTGCATTCTGACGCCGGTGGCGCTGGAGTCGCACCTGTTCGGCGACGCCCCGGCGCTGTTCGCGGACGTCGCGCAGGTCGACGGGAAGGTCGTCGGGGTCGCCCTGTGGTTCCTGACGTTCTCGACCTGGCACGGGGTCCACGGGATCTGGCTCGAGGACCTGTGCGTCGATCCGCACCATCGGGGCGGCGGACTCGGTCGCGCGCTGCTCGGCACGCTGGCGGCCCGATGTCTCGACCGCGGTTACACGAGACTCGAATGGAACGCCACGGTCGGCAACGACCCGGCGATCGGTCTGTACGACACGGTGGGAGCGACCGTGAAGCAGCACTCACTGGAGTACCGCCTCACGGGAGCAGCGCTGCACGCGCTCGGGAGCATGTCCTGACGCTGTCCTATGCTCGGCCCAACCCACACAGGAGGCAGTCCCATGGCGCAGTTCGTCCGACTCGAGGTGGCCGACGGCATCGGCATCATCCGGCTCGACCGACCCAAGATGAACGCGCTCGACGCGCAGGTCCAAACCGAATTGCTCGAGGCCGCGCGCGAGGCCGATCGGCGTGACGACGTCGCCGCGGTGATCGTCTGGGGTGGCGAGCGGGTCTTCGCCGCCGGCGCCGACGTCAAGGAGATGGCCGAGATGGGCTTTCCCGAGATGCTTTCGCACGGCCACCTGCTGCAGGAGTTCACCCGGGCCGTCGCGGCGATCGGCAAGCCCACCGTTGCGGCGATCACGGGCTTCGCGCTCGGCGGCGGTCTCGAACTGGCGCTGGCGACCGACGTGCGCTTCTGCGCCGACGACGCCAAGCTCGGTCAGCCCGAGATCCTGCTCGGCATCATCCCCGGTGCGGGCGGCACCCAGCGACTTGCCCGGCTGGTCGGCCCGTCCCGGGCCAAGGACATCATCTACACCGGCCGATTCGTGGGTGCTGAAGAGGCGCTGCGGATCGGCCTGGTCGACGAGGTCCTGCCGGCTGCCGAGCTGTACGACCGTGCCGTCGCGTGGGCCACGCAGTTCGTCGGGGGACCAGCGATCGCGCTGCGCACCGCCAAGGACGTCATCGATCGCGGACTCGAGGTCGACCTGCAGACCGGCCTGGAGATCGAGCGGGTGGGCTTCACCGCACTGTTCGCCACGCAGGACCAGTCCGACGGGATGCGTTCGTTCGTCGAGAACGGCCCGGGCAAGGCCACGTTCACGGGGAAGTGAGCCACGCCACAGGTCGCGGAGGGCCACACGTCGTTACCTTCCAGTAACATGTCGGCAGGAAAGGGTCGCCTCACCGGGAGATTTGCCCGCGTGGCAAGGTGGACCTGAAAATTCGCGGGAGGTCAACCCGGCTTCTCGCGCCCCGAATTCACAGGAGGGTCCTCGTGACCAAGATCGTTGTCGCTGTGAAGTACGTGCCGGACGCCACGGCGGATCGCACGTTCGACGCGGATAACACCGTTGACCGTGAGAATGTCGACGGCCTTCTCTCCGAGCTCGATGAGTATGCGGTGGAGCAGGCGCTGCAGGTGATCGAGGCCGGTGACGGCGAGGTCACCGTGCTGACCGTCGGCCCGGCCGACGCCGCCGACGCGGTGCGCAAGGCGCTGCAGATGGGCGCCGACGCCGGCGTTCACGTCGAGGACGACGCCATCGCGGGCTCGGATGCCTTCGCGACGTCGCTCGTGCTGGCCAAGGCCATCGAGAAGCTCGAGTACGACCTCGTGTTCTTCGGGATGGCGTCCACCGACGCCGGCATGGGCATCGTCCCCACGCTGGTCGCCGAGCGTCTCGGCCTGCCGGCCATCACCTACGCGTCGGAGATCTCCGTCGACGGCGACACGGTCAAGATCCGCCGCGACGGCGACTCGGCCACGCAGGACATCGAGGCCACCGGCAAGCTCGTCGTCTCGGTCACCGACCAGACCGGCGAGGCTCGTTACCCCTCCTTCAAGGGCATCATGGCCGCGAAGAAGAAGCCGGTCGAGCAGTGGTCGCTGGCCGACCTGGGTGTCGACGCGTCCGAGGTGGGTCTGGACAACGCGTGGACCAAGGTCGAGTCGACCACCGAGCGCCCGCCGCGCACCGCCGGCGAGATCGTCACCGACGAGGGAGACGGCGGCGCCAAGCTCGTCGAGTTCCTCGCGTCCAAGAAGTTCGTGTGAGTAGGAGCCTGAATCAATGAGTGAAGTTCTCGTTCTGATCGACGCCCCCGCGGGCAAGGTCACGAAGCCCTCGCTGGAGCTCCTGACGATCGCCCGTCGCATCGGCGAGCCGTCGGCCGTCGTCTTCGCCGATGCTGGTGGACAGAGTGCCGACACCGCCGTGCTGGCGGAGTACGGCGCGGAGAAGATCTACACGTACGCCGACAGCGTCTACGCCGAGTACCTCGTCGCCCCGAAGGCCGAGGCCCTGGCCGCGCTGGTCGCCGACAAGGCTCCCGCCGCGGTGCTGGTCCCGTCCAGCGCCGAGGGCAAGGAGATCGCGGCCCGGGTCGCGCTGAAGTCCGGCTCCGGCCTGATCACCGACGCGGTCGACGTGACCGTCGACGGTGGCACGGTCACCACCACCCAGTCGGTGTTCGCCGGCAACTTCACCGTTGCCGCGCAGGTCACCACGGGTGCCGCGGTGATCGCGGTGAAGCCGAACTCCGCCGCTCCCGAGGCCGTCGCCGGCGCCGGCGCGGTCGAGGCCGTCTCGTTCGACGTCCCCGACTCGGCCAAGCAGGTCAAGATCGTCGCGTCCGAGCCGCGTGTCTCCACCGGCCGTCCCGAGCTGACCGAGGCCGCCATCGTGGTTTCCGGCGGCCGTGGCACCGGTGGTGACTTCTCCGAGGTCGAGGCCCTGGCCGACGCCCTCGGTGCCGCCGTGGGCGCCTCGCGCGCCGCGGTCGACTCCGGGTGGAAGCCGCACACCTTCCAGGTGGGCCAGACCGGTAAGTCCGTGTCGCCGCAGCTCTACATCGCCAACGGCATCTCCGGTGCGATCCAGCACCGCGCCGGCATGCAGACGTCCAAGACGATCGTTGCGGTCAACAAGGACGACGAGGCACCGATCTTCGAACTCGTCGACTTCGGCGTGGTCGGCGACCTCAAGGCCGTGCTGCCGCAGGCCACCGAGGAGATCACCAAGCGCAAGGGCTGATCCTGCGCCGCGTACGGCCCCGCACCCCTCGGGTGCGGGGCCGTCGTGCGTGTCGTGGTCCGAATGGACCAGAAATGCTGGCCCATTGGTTTGGTTGCAATTCGATTGCAAAGCCCGCTCAGGCCGCATCCCGGCTGTGCAGAGGCTGAGCGCGGGTGATAGCAAGGAGCAAGCCGGGCACACGTGTGCCCATCTGTTCCAACCAGGAGGAATCCATGCACCTCTCTCGGCGTACACGCCTTGTGGGAGTGGGCCTTGTTGCGGCCAGTCTCATGCTCGCTGCGTGCAGCAGCGGTGGCGGAGACGATGACAGTGCCGACAGCAGCGTCATCTCCGTTTACGGCACCAACCCGCAGAACCCGTTGATCCCGACCGCCACGAACGAGGTGGGTGGCGGCGATCCGCTGAACAACCTGTTCGCCGGTCTGGTGTCCTACAACACCGACGGATCCGTGACGAACGAGGTGGCCGAGTCGATCGAGCCCAACGAGGACAGCACCGTCTGGACCGTCAAGCTCAAGGACTGGAAGTTCACCGACGATTCCGCCGTCACCGCCGACTCGTTCGTGAAGGCGTGGAACTACGGCGCCAACCCGGCCAACAAGCAGCTGAACAACTACTTCTTCTACCC
>CAYXFT010000047.1:0-8995 GCA_964464335.1 uncultured Aeromicrobium sp. | reverse complement strand
CCGACGACGTCGGCAACACGGTCGAGGGCGCCGACACCGTCTCCGGCCTCAAGGTCGTCGACGACAAGACGTTCACGATCACGCTGAAGAACCCGGAGTCGGACTTCCCGCTGCGCCTCGGCTACTCGGCGTACTTCCCGGTCCCGGACTCGGCCTACGGCTCGGACGGCAAGATCACCACCGAGTACGGCGACAAGCCGATCGGCAACGGCCCGTACCAGCTCACCGACAGTGGCTGGGAGAAGAACAAGCAGATCGCCATGGAGCCGAACGACGGCTACGACGGCGCTCGCAAGGCCAAGAACGACGGTCTGGTCTTCAAGTTCTACGAGTCCACCGACGCGGCCTACACGGCCGTCCAGTCCGGCGATCTCGACGTCCTGGACCAGGTCCCGCCGAGCGCGCTGACCACGTTCGAGTCCGACGACTCGGTCAAGGCCTACAACGAGCCCGGCTCGAACTTCTCGTCCTTCACGGTCCCCGAGCGTCTCGACCACTTCGGTGGCGAGGAGGGCCGCCTGCGTCGTCAGGCGATCTCCATGGCGATCAACCGTGAGGAGATCACCGAGAAGATCTTCAACGGCACGCGTACCCCGGCGAAGGACTTCACGTCGCCGGTGCTCGATGGCTGGACCGACAAGGTCGAGGGCAACGAGGTGCTCGACTTCAACGCCGACCAGGCCAAGAAGCTGTGGGCCGAGGCCGACGCGATCGAGCCGTGGAGCGGCAAGTTCCAGCTGGCGTACAACAACGACGGCGCCGGCAACAAGGAGTTCAGCGAGGCGGTGACGAACCAGATCAAGAACGTGCTGGGCATCGACGCCTCGCCGAAGGCGTACCCGACGTTCGACGAGCTGCGCACCGCGGTCACCGATCGCAGCATCGAGACCCCGTTCCGTACCGGCTGGCAGGCTGACTACCCGTCGATGCTGAACTACCTCGGCCCGATCTACGCCACCGGCGCGGGCTCGAACGACGGCGACTACAGCAACAAGCAGTTCGACAAGCTCACCACCGAGGCCGCCGCGGCCCAGGGTGACGAGCGCTACACGTTGATCGGCGAGGCTCAGGCGATCCTGCTCAAGGATCTGCCGGCCGTCCCGCTGTGGTACCAGAACGCCACCGCGGTCACGAACAAGGACCTCGGCGGGTTCGTGTTCAACTGGCAGCAGAAGCCGGATTACTTCGCTCTGAGCAAGTAGTCCGCGCAGGACGCACCGCCGCAGGGGCAGCCTCCACCGAGGCTGCCCCTGTGCGCGGGCACCCCCCATACGGCACGATGGCCTCCAGACCGGTGGCCCGTGACCGCGAGTGCCGATCCCTTCCCTGTGACCCAGGAGGTCTCCGTGTGGTGGTACGTCGGAAAACGACTCCTACAGGCGATACCGGTCTTCCTGTTCGCCACTCTCCTCATCTACGCCCTGGTCTTCCTGCGACCCGGTGATCCGATCCTCGGCCTGGTCGGCAACAAGCCGGTGTCCGAGGAGGTCCGTCAGGCGCTGCGCGACCAGTACCACCTGAACGACCCCTTCCTCGTGCAGTGGCTGTACTTCCTGCGCGACATCTTCACGCTCAACCCCGACTTCGTCGGCCTCGACGGCCAGCCCGTGATCGAGAAGATCGCGAACGCCTTCCCGGTCACCGCGACGCTCGCGATCATGGCGCTCGCGATGGACGCGATCATCGGCATCACGATCGGCACGATCGCCGGCCTGCGCCGCAACAGCTGGTTCGACTCCACGACGCTGGTGCTGTCGCTCGTCCTGCTGTCCATCCCGATCTTCGTGGTCGGCTTCGTGATGCAGTTGATCTTCGGCGTACGGCTGGGCTGGTTCCCCGCGGTCGTCGGTGGCGACTGGTCGGTCGAGGACCTGATCCTGCCGGCCTTCGTGCTGGCGATCGCGAACATCGCCACGACGATGCGCCTGACGCGCACCTCGGTGGCCGACAACCTCACCGCCGACCACGTCCGCACCGCGAAGGCCAAGGGCCTCAAGGGGACCACGATCGTGCGGCGCCACGTGCTGCGCAACTCGCTCGTCCCGGTCGTGACGTACATCGGCATCAACCTCGGCGCACTGATGGCCGGCGCCGTCATCACCGAGGGCATCTTCAACATCCCCGGCATCGGCAACCTGGCGTACGGTGCGGTGAACCGCGGCGACACCCCGGTGACCGTGACCGTGGTCGCCGTCATGGTCATGGTCTACGTACTGATGAGCCTGGTCGTCGACCTGCTGTACGCCGTGCTCGACCCGAGGATCCGTTATGCCTGAGTCCATCGCCCGTCCCGGCCAGGTCCGCTACGTCGCTCCGCTGGAGGAGACGCCGCTGCGCGACATCGACGCGGTCGTCGTCGACGCGGCGCCCGAGAGTCAGTGGCGCGAGGCCTGGAAGCGGCTGCGCAAGTCCCCCATGTTCTGGCTCTCGACGTTCATCATCTTCGTACTGGCGATCATGATCGCGTTCCCGACGCTGTTCACCGACGCCGACCCGAACGCCGCCTCGCTGGACAAGCAGTGGGACCCGCCCAGCCCCGGCCATCCGTTCGGCTTCAACTTCCAGGGCGCCGACGTCTGGGCCCGCACCGTGTACGGGGCGCGCGCCTCGGTCGCGGTCGGTGTGCTCACGACGATCATCACGACGGTCCTGGGCGTGGTCACCGGCGCCGTCGCCGGCTTCTTCGGCGGCTGGTTCGACACGATCATCTCGCGCGTCAGTGACGTGTTCTTCTCGATCCCGCTGCTGCTGGCGTGCATCGTCGTGATCTCGGTCATCAACAACCTGTATCCCGATCGCGGCTTCTGGGGCTCGGTCCTGGTGGTCGTCCTCGCGCTGGCACTGTTCGCGTGGCCGCAGATCACCCGCCAGATGCGCGGCGCGGTGCTGGAGGTCAAGAACCTCGAGTTCGTCGACGCGGCCACCGCGATCGGCGCCTCCCGACTGGCGAACCTGCGCCGGCACATCGTCCCGAACGCGTTGTCGCCCGTGATCGTGTCCGCCACGATCCTGCTGGGAATCTTCATCGTCTCGGAGTCGTCGCTGTCCTTCCTGGGCCTGGGTCTGCCCCAGAACGTCGTCTCGTGGGGCAACGACCTGTCCGACGCCCAGAACCAGGTGCGGGCGGGCACCCACCTGGTCGTCATGTGGGTACCGGCCACCGCGCTGGCCGTCACGGTGCTCGGGTTCATCCTGCTGGGTGAGTCCGTCCGTGAAGCGCTCGACCCGAAGGCGAGGAAGTCATGAGCCGGGACAACCAGACACCGCTGCTGGAGATCCGTGACCTGCACGTCGGCTTCCGCGGCGAGAAGAAGCAGATCCTGCCCGCCGTCGACGGCGCCAGCCTGGTGATCTACCCGGGCCAGACGGTGGCCATCGTGGGCGAGTCCGGCTCGGGCAAGTCGACCCTGGCGCACGCGATCATCGGCCTGCTGCCCGGTGCCGGTGTCATCACCGGGGGCGAGATCCTGTTCGACGGCCACGACATCACCACGGCGGACAAGCGCGAGTCGCAGTCGTTGCGCGGTTCGTCGATCGGACTCGTGCCGCAGGATCCGATGTCGAACCTGAACCCGTTGTGGCGGGTCGGTGCGCAGATCAAGGAGTCGCTGGTCGCGAACGACATCGCGCACGGCAAGGAGGCCGACGAACGCGTCGCCGAACTGCTGGCCGAGGCCGGGCTGCCCGATTCGGCGCGGCGCGCCAACCAGTACCCGCACGAGTTCTCCGGTGGCATGCGCCAGCGGGCCCTCATCGCGATGGGCCTGGCCGCCCGGCCGCAGCTGCTGATCGCCGACGAGCCGACCTCCGCGCTCGACGTCACCGTCCAGAAGCAGATCCTGGACCACCTCGACGAACTCACCGACGACCTCGGTGTCGCGGTCCTGCTGATCACGCACGACCTGGGGCTGGCCGCCGAGCGTGCCGACCACCTCGTCGTGATGTACCGCGGCAAGATCGTCGAGTCCGGACCGGCGTTGGAGATCCTGCAGGATCCGCAGCATCCGTACACCCAGCGGCTCGTCGCGAAGGCGCCGTCGCTGGCCTCGCAGCGGCTCTCGTCGCAGGCCGCGCGCGCCGAGGTGCGCGAGAAGGCCGTCCAGGTCGCCGAGGGCACGGTGGCCGACGAGCATGCCGGTGAGGTCACCAGCGAGACGCTCGCCGACCTGTCGACCGTCGTCGAGGCGGGCTCCGACACGGGTCTGGCGCTGACCTCCACGACGCACGCGTCGCTCGCCAAGCGCGGTCTGGCCGTGCTGCTCGACGCGTTGATGGTGGCGTTCGTGCCGGCGTTCGTGGGCATCCTGGTGGGTGGCCTGATCTGGGCGGCCACGGCGAAGGGATTCCAGCTCGGTTTCCTGATCGGCGGGGGAGCGACCCTGGTCTACTACGTGTTCTACATGTGGAAGATGTCCGCCGATCGTGGCTACACCCCGGGCAAACGGGCCTTCGGCCTGTGGATCGTCGACCAGGACACGTTGCACCCGATCGGGCTGTCGCGCTCGATCAAGCGCGCGATCATCCTGTGGGCCTCGGTGGCGTTCACCGCCGGTATCGGCGCGATCGTCCTGGCCGTGTTCATCCGCTCCAACGGCCGCCGTCAGGGCTGGCACGATTTCGCCGCGAAGTCGATCGTGCTGCCGGACACCGCACTGGGCAACCTGGCCGTCGCGCGGGTCGATCTGGGCGACGGCGTCGATCCGGTCGACGTCGACGTCGACGACGTCATCGTCGTCGACAACCTGACCAAGGTGTTCCCGTTGCGTGGCGAGCACCCGTGGCAGACGAACGACTTCATCGCCGTCGACGACGTCTCGTTCCGGTTGCGCCGGGGCACCACGACCGCGATCGTGGGCGAGTCCGGCTCGGGCAAGTCCACCGTCGCGCGGATGGTGCTGGGCCTGCTGGAGCCGACCTCGGGGCGGGTGCTGTTCGACGGCGCCGACGTCGCCGCGCCCGAGAGCCGGGCCCAGGAACTGCGGCTGCGCCGCAAGATGCAGCCGGTGTTCCAGAACCCGTATGCCTCGCTCGACCCGCTGTACTCGATCTACAAGTCGATCGAGGAGCCGCTGCAGACGTTCGGCGTCGGCACCCGCAAGGAGCGTGAGGCCAAGGTGCGCGACCTGCTCGACAAGGTGGCGCTGCCGACGACGGTCATGAACCGTTTCCCGGCCGAGCTCTCCGGTGGCCAGCGCCAGCGTGTCGCGATCGCCCGGGCCTTGGCGCTCGATCCCGAGGTCGTCATCTGCGACGAGGCGGTGTCGGCGCTCGACGTGCTCGTGCAGGCGCAGATCCTGCAACTGCTCAACGATCTGCAGGCCGAGCTGGGGCTGAGCTACCTGTTCATCACCCACGACCTCGCGGTCGTGCGGCAGATCGCCGACGACGTGGTGGTCATGCAGCACGGCAAGGTGGTCGAGCACGCGTCGGTCGACGAGGTGTTCGCGAACCCGCGCGAGGACTACACGCGCACGTTGCTCGACGCGATTCCGGGCGGTGCGATCGAACTC
Organism: uncultured Aeromicrobium sp.; assembly: GCA_964464335.1. Lineage (GTDB taxonomy): Bacteria > Actinomycetota > Actinomycetes > Propionibacteriales > Nocardioidaceae > Aeromicrobium. Next base: position 3,485 of record CAYXFT010000047.1, on the reverse strand, counting down.
GGCAGCTGATCGCCGCACCTGCCGCGAGGGTGGTCGAACAGGTTGACTGATTCGAACAGGTGTTCGATGATGGTGGGGTGAGTCTCGCCGTCCCCGCACCCGATGTCGTGAGTGATCTGCGATCTCGGATCGGGCAGATCCAAGGGCGTCCGGCGGTCCTGTCGTTGCCCACTCACCCGGCGCTGTCGGGCCTGCTGGCCCTGCAGCCCGGTGGTAGTTACGCCGTCGACGCGACGAGTCTGGCGTTCCTGCTGATGGCCGGTCCCTCGGCCGAGGGCGCCTGGTGTGCGATCGTCGGCACGGACCGGGTGGGGCTCGAGGCCGCGGCGGCTGTCGGGGTGGACCTCGACCGCACCGTGTGGGTGCCCGATGCCGGGACCGATCCGGCCTCCGTGCTGGGTGCTCTGGTCGACGCCGTCGGCGTGGTCATGGTCGACCGGGTGCACCTGCCCGAGCGTGAGGTGGCGCGCCTGCGGGCGCGGCTGCACCGCCGCCAGGCGATCCTCGTGGCGGTGGGCGACTGGCCCCGCGCCGATGCCCGACTGCGGTTGCGTGACACGGTCTGGACCGGCCCGTCCTCCGGTCACGGTCACCTGGTCGCCCGGCAGGCCACCGTCGAGGTCGAGCGCGGCGGCCGCATCGCCGGCAGCCGCCGCCTGTGGTTCCCCAGCCGTGAGTTGCACGTTGCGGCCGTTTCGGCGGGGATTTCGGTGCCGGAACGTGCAACTCAGCGGGAGTCGACGGAGCGGGAGGCGGGGTGATGCGCGCCATGGTGGTGTGGGTGCCCGATTGGCCGGCGCTCGTGTGCCTTGCCGACCACCCCGCGCAGACGCCCTTGGCCGTGTTCGACAAGAACGTCGTCCTGGCGTGCACGCCGGCGGCGCGGGCACAGGGCGTACGCCGGGGGATGCGGCGCCGCGACGCGCAGTCCCGCTGTCCCGCCCTCGTGGTGTGCGACCACCGGCCCGAGGCCGATGCGCGGGCGTTCGAGCAGGTGCTGACGACGATCGAGGAACTCAGTCCCGGGGTCGCGCCCTTGCGGCCGGGCCTGGCGGCGCTGGCGGTGCCCGACCGGTTCTACGGCGGCGAGGCCGAGGCGGCGGCGGTGATCGCCGAACAGTTGGTCGACCGGGGTGTCTGGGACGTGCGCTTCGGGATCGCCGACGGCGTGTTCGTCGCCGAACTGGCCGCCCGTCGCGCCGCCGCCCAGGACTGCCTGCTCGTGCCGCCGGGAGGCAACACCGAGTTCCTGCGCGACCTGCCGGTCGAGGTGCTCGACGTCGCCGACGTACTGGCGGGCCAGGATCAGGGACTGGGGATCGTCACGGTGCTGCGCCGGCTCGGCCTGCGACGGGTGGGCGACTTCGCGGCGTTGTCGCCGGCCGACGTGCAGGCCAGGTTCGGCGCCCACGGCGTACTGCTGCATCGCTGGGCCCGCGGTGAGGAGCCGCGCGGTGTCTCGCGCCGCACCCCGCCACCGGAGCTGGTTGCATCGGTCGGCTTCGAACCGGCGCTGGAGCGGTCCGACGCCGTCGTGTTCAGCGCTCGGCGCACCGCCGAGGAGTTCGTCGCCGGCCTCGACCGCAGGGCGCTGGTGTGCGCGACGTTGCGGATCGAGGTCGCCACCGACGGTGTCGCCGAGACGGTTTCGACGCGGGTGTGGCGGCACCCGCGCTGGTTCTCCTCCGTCGACGTGCTCGACCGGCTGCGCTGGCAACTGGCGGCAACTCCTCCGGGCGGACCGGTCGTCTCGGTCAGGTTCGTCCCCGTCGAGCTCGAACCGTTGGGCGAGCATGTGGAGGGACTGTTCGGTGGCGGTCCTGACGAGCAGGTCGAGCGCTCGGTCGCGCGCATCCAGGCGCTGGTCGGCCCCGAAGGCGTGCGGTCGGTCGGGGTCCAGGGAGGGCGCTCTCCGTTGGCTCGTCGGCTGTCGGCGCCGTGGGGCGAACGTCCCCCCGCGGCGCGACCCGTGGCGCAGCCCTGGCCCGGCAGCGTGCCGCCGCCGGCGCCGGCCACGGTGTTCCCCGAACCGGCTCCCGCGCAGGTCGTGGGAGCCGAGGGCCTGCCCGTGCGGGTCAGCGGCCGCGGTGGGTTGTCGGGTGTGCCCACGCGCTTCCTGCCCGTCGCGGACCTGGGCTGGCAGCCGGTGGCGGCGTGGGCCGGTCCGTGGCCGGTCGACGAGCACTGGTGGGACGAGGCCGCGGCCCACCGGGTGGCCCGCTTCCAGGTCGTCGGCGTCGACGGCAGTGCCTGGCTCATGGTGGTCGAGAACGGCCGCTGGTGGGTCGAGGCCCGCTATGACTGACGGCTGGGACGCGCTGAGTTACACGTTTCGGCCGCGAAATGCCCCATTGGAGTGCTCCAACGTGCAACTCAACGGGAAGGAGGTCTGCTGATGGGGTGGAACAACCCGGACATCTCGTGGCGGGAGTTGGAAGCGCGGCTGTCGGGGCGGTGGAAGGACCCGGCTCCGGTGCCCGACGGCGGGGACGGGCCGGCCTTCTCCCGCAAACGCGGCAGCTACCAGAGTGCCGAGGTCGTCGAGCGGCCCGACCATCCCGTGCCGTACGCCGAACTGCACTGCCACAGCAACTACAGCTTCCTCGACGGTGCGAGCCACCCCGAGGACCTGGTGCGCGAGTCCGTGCGGCTCGGTCTGTCCGCCCTCGCGCTGACCGACCACGACGGGTTCAGCGGCGCGGCCAGGTTCGCCGAGGCGTCCCGGTTGCACGGCCTGCGCACGGTGTACGGGGCCGAACTGTCGCTCGGGCTGACCGGGCCACAGGCCGGCCAGCCCGACCCCCAGGGCGACCACCTGCTGGTGCTGGCGCGCGGGGTCGAGGGCTATCACGCGCTGGCCGCCGCGATCACCGAGGCGAATCTCGCCGGCGACGAGAAGGGTCGTCCGGTGTACGACCTCGACGAGTTGGTCGACCGGGGCCGGGGCCACTGGACGGTGCTGACCGGGTGCCGCAAGGGCTGGGCCCGGCGCGAGGGGATCGCCGGCCTGCGCCGCCTCGTCGACCTCTTCGGCGCCGACGCGGTCGAGGTCGAGCTCACCGACCACGGGGGACCGGGTGACGGACCGGCCAACGACGCGCTGGCCGGCTGGGCGGCACGTCTGGGACTGCCGGTCGTGGCCACCGGCAATGTGCACGCCGCCCGCCCGGGCGACGCCCGGTTGGCGCAGGCGTTCGCCGCGGTGCGGGCCCGGCGCAGCCTCGCCGAGCTGGACGGCTGGCTCGCCCCGCCGTCGTACCTGCGCTCGGGTGCCGAGATGGCCGCGCGGTTCGCCCGGTGGCCCGGGGCGGTCGCCCGATCGGTCGAGGTCGCCGACGCGTGCGCGTTCGACCTGCGCAAGGCCTCGCCGCGGCTGCCCAAGCAGGAGGTCCCGCCGGGGCACACGCCGATGAGCTGGCTGCGCGAACTGGTGCGCCGCGGAGCCGACCGGCTCTACGCCCACGACCGTGCCGGGGCCGAGGAGC
>CAYXFT010000046.1:11038-16950 GCA_964464335.1 uncultured Aeromicrobium sp. | reverse complement strand
GACCCCGGTCGAGATCGCAGTTGGTCACGAGCGCACCGAAACCGGGCACCTGCAACTGGCCTCCGTGGGTGTGGCCGGCGAGGATCAGCTCGTTCCCGGCGGCGTTGTACGCGTCGAGGACCCGCAGGTACGGGGCATGGGCCACGCCGATCCGTAGGTCGGCGGCGGGATCGGCGGGCGCACCGTCGAGCACGTCGAAGCGCAGGTGCGGATCGTCGACCCCGGTGAAGGCGATCCTCGTCCCCTTGACGGTCAGCGCACCGCGGGAGTTGTTCAGGTCCAGCCAACCGCCGGCCGTCAGTGCCGTCCGCAACTGTTCGTAGGGCAAGTCGCGCTCACGCAGTTGCCGGCCCTCGGTGTCGACGCCCGTGCCGCCCGTGAGGTACTTCGCCGGGCTCTTGCGATGCGGCGAGAAGTAGTCGTTCGAGCCGAAGACGAAGACGCCCGGGACCTCCAGCAGCGGACCGAGGCTGTCGGCCAGTGGGCCCACCGCATCGGGGTGGGCGAGGTTGTCCCCCGTGTCCACCACGAGATCGGGTGCCAGGGCGGCCAGTGAGGCGAGCCACTCACGCTTGGGTCGCTGGTCGGGCACGAGGTGCACGTCCGACAGGTGCAGCACGCGGATCGGCTCGTGCCCGGCGGGCAGCACCGGAACGGTGACGTGACGGACCGTGAACAGTCGCGTGGCCTCCACGTAGGAGTAGGCGAGACCCGCCGCGCCGAGGGCGACGGTGCCGCCGATCCACCGGCCGAGGTTCATGCATCCAGCGTAGCCACGCGTCAGATCCACCCGTGCGCCGTGAGGGCTCCACGCAGCCGACGGTGCGAGACTGGGGTCATGTCAGCTCTGAAGGACCGACTCCGCGACGACCTCAACACCGCGCTCAAAGCCCGCGACGGCCTGCGCACCTCGGTGATCCGGATGGTGCTGGCCGCCATCACCACTGCCGAGGTCGCCGGCAAGGAGGCCCGCGAACTGTCCGACGACGACGTGCTCGGGGTGTTGACCAGCGAGGCGAAGAAGCGCCGCGAGGCCGCCACCGCCTTCGACGAGGGCAACCGGCCCGAACTCGCCGACAAGGAACGTGCCGAGGCTGCGATCCTCGCGGAGTACCTGCCCGAGGCACTGTCGGACGAGGAGATCGCCGCGATCATCGCCGAGGCGATCGATCAGACCGGCGCCGCCGGTGAGGGCATGAAGGCCATGGGCAAGGTCATGGGGATCGTCACCGGCCGCACGAAGGGCCGCGCCGACGGTGCCGCCGTCGCTGCCGAGGTCAGGCGCCAGCTCGGCGCCTGAGTCAGCGCCGGGTCAGCGCGAGGACGACCTCAGTCGTCGTCCTTCTTCTTCTTGGAGTCCTTCTTCGCCGAGTACGTCGGCAGGCTCGCCGCGTCGAACTTCGCCGGCGTCAGATCCTCCTGGATCTTGCCCATGGCGGCCTTCCATTGCGGACCGGCCAGCGACGAACCGCCGGCCTGGTTGAAGCTGACCGGCGCGCCGCGCAGGGTCGTGCCCACCAGCCCCGTCGGCTTGCCCGACGAGGTGATGCCCGCGATCATCGAGGACGCCGCGATCTCGGGCGTGTAGCCGACGTACCAGACGGCCTTGGCGTCGTTCGTCGTACCGGTCTTGGCGGCCGACGGGATGTCCAGGCCCGTGCCGTTGCTGTAACCGAAACCACCGGGCTGCTGGAGCCCGGTGAGGATCGCGTTGATCGTCGCCGCGGTCTCCTTGCTCATGACCCGCTTGCACTGCGTCTTGTACTTCTTGATCGTCTTGCCGGTGCGGTCGATGATCTCGGCGACCGGCGAGGGCTTGCAGTACTGACCGCCGGAGGCCGGCGTCGCGTACGCGGCGGCCATGTCGAGCGGGCTGACGTCCATCGTGCCCAGCGTGAACGAGGGGGTGACCGCATTGTCGCCGCGCGCCGAGCCGTCGTCGTTCTTGAACGGCACGTTGATGCCCATCGACTCGGCTGCCTCGACCGCCTCGCACAGGCCGGCGTCGCGCTCGAGTTGGGCGAAGTACGTGTTCACGGACTTGCGCAGCCCGGTGACCATGTTGAAGCCGCCCGCGCCGGTGGAGTTCTTGACGTTCCAGGAGCCGGTGCCGCCGCCCTCGCAGTCGAAGTAGGTGCCCGACGGGACGACCATCGTCTGCGGGGAGTTGTACGACTTGCTGGCCGGGATGCCGCCCTCGAGGGCCGCGGCCGTGGTGAACATCTTGAAGGTCGAACCCGCCTGGAAGCCGTTCGAGTCGCCGTACTGCTTCGGGACGGTGAAGTTGATGTACGTCTCGCCCTTCTTCTTGCCCATCGAGCGGGACTGGCCCAGGGCGCGCACCTTGCCGGTGCCGGGCTCGACCAGGGCCATCGCCCCGAGCGCCTTGTCCTTGGAGCCGACGTACTTGGTGACGGCCTCGTTGACGGCGTCCTGCATCGACAGGTCGATGTTCGACTTGATCGTCAGGCCACCGCGCTCGAGCATCGCCTGACGCTCCTTGACGGTCTCACCGAGCGCGGGCTCCTGCAGCAGATAGCGACGGATGTAGTCACACGAGAACGCGGCGTCCGAATCGACACAGCCGTTCGGGAACGACGTGACCTTCAGGCCGATCGGGGTGGCGCTGAGCTTCGCGGCCTCCGCCGTGGTCACCTTGCCGAGCCGCGCCATCACGGCCAGGACGATGTTGCGCCGGACCAGCGCACGCTCGGGGTAGATCCGCGGATTGAACTGCTCGGGGTTCTGCACGAGACCGGCCAGCGTCGCCGCCTGGGCGGCCGACAACTTGTCGGGGCTGACCGAGAAGTAGTGGTACGCCGCCGCGTTGATGCCGTAGGCACCATCGCCGAAGTAGGCGATGTTGAGGTAGTGCTCCAGGATCTCGTCCTTGGAGTACTTCTTCTCGTAGTTGATCGCCAGCTTGAGCTCGCGGATCTTGCGGGCCGTGGACACCTCGGTCGCGGCGGCCTGCTGTTCCTTCGTCGTGGCCTGCTGGACGAGGGTCAACTTGACCAACTGCTGGGTGATCGACGAGCCACCCTGCGTGTTGCCGTCGGACGCGTTGTTCATGAGGGCGCGCAGGGTGCCCTTGAGGTCCAGGGCGCCGTGCTCGTAGAAGCGGTAGTCCTCGATCGAGATGATCGCCGTCTGCATGATCGGGGCGATCTTGTCCAGCGGGATGTCCTGCCGGTTCTCCTGGTAGAAGTAGGCGATCCGCTGACCGTTGGACGCGAGCACCCGCGTGGTCTGCGGGTTCGGCAGATCCTGCAAGGCCAGCGGCAGGTCGATGATGTCCTTGCTCGCGGTCTTGCTGGTCGACGCCAGGAACGCCGTGCCGGGCACGAAGACCGCCGCGACGATCACTCCCGCCAGTACCGAGAGCCAACCGATCGACCCGATCGCCCCCAGTTTGGACGTCGGTCGCGGTTCGCTTTCGGCCACCTTCTTGATCGAGTCGCCGAGATCCTGCCACACCATGGGCCGAGGATACGGGACTTCGACAAGGCGGTCCGGCACCGCGATCCGGGCGCGCGGCGCACCGGCGGCCCGACAGTGTCCCCCAAATCGTGGACGCGCGAGGCGGAACGGCGAGGAAAGTGACTACTTGGAACTATGCCTCAACTACCCGGAGGCGTCTGTCCGTTTCCGTTTCGAGTCCATAGCCTTGTGATCACAGCAGAAAATTCTTCCGGTCACCGTGATCGGAATCTCTCGGGAAGGATCTGCCATGTGGAACGACAATTGGTCTCAAGAGGCCGCGTGCCTCGGCAAGTCCGACGATCTCTTCGTCAAGGGCGCTGAGCAGAACCGCGCAAAGATGGTCTGCAACGGCTGCACCGTGCGGGCCGAGTGCCTCTCCGAAGCGCTCGACAACCGGATCGAGTGGGGCGTGTGGGGCGGCATGACCGAGCGCGAGCGCCGTGCGCTGCTGCGCCGCAAGCCGAACGTCACGACGTGGCGCGAGTTGCTCGTCCAGGCGAGCTGAGGAACTCACCGATCGTCCGGAGGCCGTCGAGGTCGTGCACGTCCGTGTCCAACGCGGGCACCGGGACGACCTCGACGTTCTTGTGGGCGGCACTGAAGCGCTGACGCAGCCGGTTCTCCCGCTCGGCCAGCCGCATCCGCTCGGCATGCACGTCGAGCAGTTCCGCCGTGCGCCGCTCCGCCGCCTTCCCGCCCGCCAGCCGCGGTGACGCCGACTCGGCATCGGCCGCACTGACTCCCGCGCCGTGCTCGTCGTGCACGCGGTTCACGATCAGGCCGGCCAACGGCATGTCGTCGGCGGCGAGTCGTTCCACGAAGTAGGCCGCCTCACGCATCGCCGCGGACTCGGGTGCGGCCACCACGAAGAAGGCCGTGCCCTCGGCCTGCAGCAGCGAGAACGTCGCCTCGGCACGCTGGCGGAAGCCGCCGAACAGCGTGTCGAACGCCGCGATGAACGTCTGCATGTCGGTGAGCACCTGCGCACCGAGCACCTTGTTGAGCGCCGCGGTCACGATGCCGAATCCGGCCGTCAGGAGCCGCGCCGGGCCTCGCGCCGGAGCCAGCAACAGTTTGATGAAACGCCCGTCCAGCAGCGACGAGAGCCGCTCGGGGGCGTCGAGGAAGTCCAGCGCGGACCTCGACGGCGGGGTGTCCACGACGATCAGGTCCCACCGACCGTCGGCGTGCAGTTGCCCCAACTTCTCCATCGCCATGTACTCCTGCGTCCCGGCGAACGAGCTGGACAGCGCGACGTAGAACGGGTTGGCGAGGATCTCCGCGGCCTTCTGCGGGGACGCGTGCGCCTCGACGACCTCGTCGAAGGTCGTCTTCATGTCGAGCATCATCGCGTCGAGCGAACCGCCTGCGGACCCGTCGACCCCGGCGACGGGACGGGGGGTGTTGTCCAGTTCGACCAAGCCCATCGACTGGGCGAGCCGTCGGGCCGGATCGATCGTCAGGACGCACACCGTGCGGCCCTGCTCGGCGGCGCGGAGCGCCATCGCGGCGGCCGTCGTCGTCTTGCCGACTCCGCCCGAGCCGCAGCACACCAGGATCTTCGTGCCGCGATCGCCGAGCAGCGCGTCCACGTCGACCTGGGCCGGCCCCTCGGCCGCGGAGAGCCGTCGTTCGGTGCGCGGTCGGCGTTCGCGGGGGCCGGTGGTGGCGGCGGGGCTCATCGGGCGTCCTCCAGGAGCGGCGCCAGCCGGCCGGCCAGATCCTGCAGCGCGCCGAGGTCGATGCCGTCGGTGAACAGCGGCAGTTCGACGTGGGGTTGACCGGCCTCGTCGACGATCGCCTGCTGGTCGGTCTGCAGACGCTGGCGTTCCAGGTGTCCCAACCCGTCCGCCACGAGCGTCTCCGCGGCAGCGTCGGGCAGGCCGGCGCCTCGGAGCACCGGCGCGACCGCCTTGGCAGAGAGACGACCCGCCGTCAGCGCCTCGGCCGTGTCCGCCGAGAGCAGGTTCGGACGGACGAGATTGACGACGACATGACCGACCGGCAGCCCCTGCTTCGTCAGTTCGCCGATGCCGTCGAGGGTTTCCTGCACGGGCATCTCCTCCAGCACGGTGACCAGGTGCACGGCCGTCTGGGGCCCGCGCATCATCGTCATGATCGACTCGGACTGCGACTTGATCGGTCCGACCTTCGCGAGTCCCGCGACGTCGTCGTTGACGCCCAGGAAGCGGGTGATCCGCCCGGTCGGGGGCGCATCGACGACGATCGCGTCGTAGACGAAGCGGGACGACTTGTCGCCGGTGCGCCGTTTGGCGGCTTCGTAGACCTTGCCGGTGAGCAGGACGTCACGGACGCCCGGCGCGATCGTCGTCGCGAAGTCGATGACCCCGAACCGGTCGAGCGCGCGGCCCGCGCGGCCGAGCCGGTAGTACATCTGCAGGTACTCCAGCAGGGCCGCCTCGGCGTCG
>CAYXFT010000046.1:0-11028 GCA_964464335.1 uncultured Aeromicrobium sp. | reverse complement strand
ATCGCGAGCGCGTGCACGTGACCGCCGGCGTCGCTCGTGGCGATCAGCCGCTCTTCGTACGGCAGGGGAGGCACGTCGAAGAGCTGGGCGATGCCCTGACGGCTCTCGACCTCGCAGAGCAGCACCTTGCGACCCCGGCCCGCCAGCGCCAGAGCGAGGGCGGCCGCGACCGTGGTCTTGCCGGTTCCGCCCTTGCCCGTCACGACGTGCAGGGGGGTCGAGTTCGCCACGTGTTCGAGCCTACCGACGGCCGGGGTTGGCAGCAGGCTGGCGGGATACAGTCGGGCCATGACCAAGTGGGAATACATGACGGCACCGGTGCTCGTGCACGCGACGAAGCAGATCCTCGACAACTTCGGTTCGGACGGCTGGGAGCTCGTCCAGATCGTCCCGGGCATGAACCCGGAGAACCTCGTCGCCTACTTCAAGCGCCCGGTGGCCTGACATGGGCGCCGTCGTCGACCGGCTGGCTGCGCTCGGCCTGACCGTCCCGGAGGTGGCGGCCCCCGTCGCCGTCTACGTGCCCGCGGTTCGCAGCGGCCAGTACGTCTACACGTCGGGCCAGTTGCCGTTCGTCGACGGGGTCCTGCCCGGCACCGGCAAGGTCGGCGCGGAGGTCAGCCCCGAGGACGCGCAGGAGTACGCGCGTCTGGCGGCGCTGAACGTCATCGCCGCGATCGGTTCGGTCGTCGACCTCGACTCCGTCGTGCGGGTCGTCAAACTGGGTGTCTTCGTCGCGAGCGCCCCCGACTTCACCGGCCAGCCCGCCGTCGCGAACGGCGCCAGCGAGTTGTTCGGGGCCGCGTTCGGCGACGCCGGCGCCCATGCGCGCAGCGCGGTCGGTGTCGCGGTGCTCCCCCTCGACACCCCGGTCGAGATCGACGCGGTCGTCGAAGTGGCCTGACGTGCTCGTTCCCGTTCCGCCCTTGCTGCAGGAGCGGCTCGCCGGCTTCGATCCGGACGTCGTCGTCCCCACCAAGGACGCCGCCACGATCGCCGTGGTCCGTGACGGCGACGATGGCCTCGAAGCCTTCCTCATGCGCCGCCACTCCGGCATGGCGTTCGCGCCCGGCATGTACGTCTTCCCCGGTGGCGGCGTGCAGGCCGACGACGGCGAGCCCGTCGACTGGGTCGGCCCCGCGCCCGAGGTCTGGGCGCAGCGGTTCTCGTGTCCGACCGACGTCGCCCACCGTCTCGTCGTCGCCGCCGTCCGTGAGACCTTCGAGGAGACCGGAGTGCTGCTCGCCGGTCCGGATGAGCACACGGTGCTGGCTGACACCACCGATCTGGACGAGTCCCGCGGCGCCCTCGAGGCGAAGGAACTCTCCTTCGCGACGTTCCTCGCCGACCGTGGGCTGGTGCTGCGCACCGACCTGATCGGCGCCTGGGCCCACTGGATCACTCCCTCGTTCGAGCCGCGCCGCTACGACACTCGATTCTTCGTGGCGGCCCTGCCTGCCGGCCAGCGCATCGCCTCGGTCAGCACCGAGGCGGACAAGTCACTGTGGGCGCCGCTGACTCAGGTGCTGGCCCACGTCGACACCGGCAAGGCCGCGATGCTGCCACCCACGGCCGTGACCTGCCGTGAACTCGCCCCGCTGTCCGCCTCGGGCGTGCTCGAGGCCGCGGCGCTGCGGCGGGTCCACCCGATCGAGCCCCGGCCCGTCGAGAAGGACGGCACGTGGTGGCTCGACGTCGATCGCGAGGAGGACACATGAGCACTCAGGTCACCGACCGCGCCGCATTCGTGCTGGCCGACAACCCGGGCATCATGACGCTCGACGGCACGAACACGTGGATCCTGCGCGAGCCCGGCGCGGTCCGCTCGGTCGTCGTCGACCCTGGGCCCGACCTGGCGGCGCACATCGACGAGGTCGTCAGCGTCGCGGGCGAGGTCGCGCTCGTGCTGTTCACCCACCACCACTGGGACCACACGGATGCGCTCGAGCGCATCGTCGCGGCCACCGGCGCTCCCACCCGGGCGATCTCGGCCGAGTTCACCCGCAACGCCGAACCTCTGACCGACGGCGAGACGATCGAGGTGGACGGACTCGTCATCGAGGTGCTCGCCGCTCCCGGCCACACGCGCGACTCGGTCGCCTTCGTCCTGCCCCAGGATGCTGCCCTGCTCAGCGGGGACACGGTCCTGGGCCGGGGCACGACGGTGGTGGCGCATCCCGACGGCTCACTCGGGCCGTACCTGGACTCGGTCCGGATGTTTCGCGAGCTGGTGTCGTCCGGTCGCGTCACGACGATCCTGCCCGGGCACGGGCCTGTGGTCGAGGACCCGGCAGCCCATCTGGACTACTACCTGACGCACCGCGAGGAGCGGCTCGCACAGGTGCGGTCGGCGGTCGAACAGGGCGCCACGACGGCACGCGAGGTGGTCGAACTCGTCTACGCCGACGTCGACCCGATCCTCTGGGACGCCGCCGAGTTGTCGGTGCGAGCTCAGTTGGAGCACCTGAACGGCGGCTAGCGGTTTACCCGGTCCCCCGGGGACTCCGGCGCAGGTGTCGGCAAATTTGCCGACACCCAGGTCGGTTTTCCTACACCGGTTGTCGGCTTACCCGGGGAACCGGGTAAACCGGCAAACCCGGGGCCCGCTCAGCGGGAGCGGCGCTTGAGGCGCTCGAGGTCGAGGATGATGACCGAGCGCGGTTCGAGGCGGAGCCAGCCGCGGGAGGCGAAGTCGGCGAGCGCCTTGTTGACCGTCTCGCGTGAGGCGCCGACCAATTGGGCCAGCTCCTCCTGCGTGAGGTCGTGGTTGACGTGGATGCCGTCGTCGGCCTGGCGGCCGAAGCGGCCGGCCAGGTCGAGCAGCGCCTTGGAGACGCGGCCGGGGACGTCGGAGAAGACCAGGTCGCCGACGACCTCGTTGGTGCGGCGCAGGCGGCCGGCCAGCTGGTTGAGCAGCGCATACGCGACGTCGGGATGCGACTGCAGCACCGGGTTGAGGGCGCTGTGGCCGAGGCTGCGCAGCTCGGTGTCGGTGACGGCCGTGGCGGTCGCCGAGCGCGGTCCCGGGTCGAAGAACGACAGCTCGCCGAACATCTGGCCGGGGCCGAGGATCGCGATGAGGTTCTCGCGTCCGTCGACCGAGCGGCGGCCGAGCTTGATCTTGCCCTCGATCACGACGTAGAGCTGATCGCCGTCGTCGCCCTCGTCGAACAGGATCTCGCCACGACGCAGGGTCACGGGCGACATGGAGGACTCGAGGGCGGCGGAAGCGTCGTCGTCGAGGCCGTTGAAGAGTGGGGCTTGGCGCAGCACATCGTCGGTCACGTGTGTAGTTTCCCACATCGGCACCGAATATCACCTCCCTAGTCGCGCCTTCGCCGTATGAAGTCGCGGGATACGGTTTGAGGGTGCCCGCCGAACCCTCCGCCGCGACCTCACGACCGCCCACGTCGCTGGTCCGACGTGCACGCCGGATCGACCGCGTGCTGACGGACACGTACCCCGACGCGGGTTGCGAACTCGATTTCGCCGATCCGTTCCAGTTGCTGATCGCGACGGTGCTCTCGGCGCAGACCACCGACCGTCGCGTCAACGCCGTCACGCCCGTGCTGTTCGCGGCCTACCCCGACGCGGCCGCACTCGCGGGAGCCGACCGCACGGAGGTCGAGGAGATCCTACGGCCGACGGGCTTCTTCCGTGCGAAGACCGACAGCGTCCTGCGGCTCTCGGCCATGCTCGTCGAGCGATTCGACGGCGAAGTGCCGAACCGTCTGGCCGACCTGGTCACCCTGCCCGGCGTGGGTCGCAAGACGGCCAACGTCGTCCTCGGCAATGCGTTCGGCGTCCCCGGTATCACCGTCGACACCCATTTCGCCCGTCTCGTGCGCCGGTTCGAGTGGATCGACGAGGCGACCGCGAAGGATCCGGTCAAGACCGAGCACGCCGTCGGTGCATTGTTCCCGCGCCGCGACTGGACCATGCTCAGCCACCGCCTGATCTGGCACGGCCGCCGGCGCTGCCACGCCCGCAAGCCCGCCTGCGGTGCGTGCCCGGTCGCGCACTGGTGCCCCTCCTACGGCATCGGACCCACGGACCCGGACGTCGCCGAGGCCCTCGTGACGACGCAGGGGCCGGCATGAGCACGCAGCAGCTGCCGGACTGGCTGCAGCCGCTCGCCGACCTGTTGGACTCGGTCGAGGCCGAACAACTCGCCCCGCGATTCCCGCACCCGCCCGCGGACGCGCGACCCGCCGCGGTGCTGATGCTGTTCTCCGACGGCGAGGACGGCCGCCGACTGCTGCTGACCGAACGCGCGGCCACCCTGCGCAGCCACGCCGGTCAGATCTCCTTCCCGGGCGGCCGCTCGGACGACACCGACCGCGATGCCGTCCACACGGCTCTGCGAGAGGCGCAGGAGGAGGTCGGGCTCGACCCCGACGAGGTGGTCGTGTTCGGCACCCTGCCGACACTGTGGTTGCCGCCGAGCAACCACGCCGTGACGTCCGTGCTCGGCTACTGGACCTCGCCGCGCGACCTCGATCCCGTCAGCAGGGCCGAGGTCGAGCAGGTGCTGTCCACCCCGCTCGACCTGCTGCTGGACCCCGATCGCCGCTTCAGCGTCGTCCACCCCTCCGGCTGGACCGGGCCCGCGTTCGACATCGGCACCGACGTCCCCCTGTGGGGTTTCACGGCCGGCATCATCTCCCGCCTCTTCGAGCGCCTCGGATGGGATCGTCCGTGGGACGCCTCGCGCACCCGACCCCTGCCGGAGTGACTCGATGAACTGGCTCGACGCCATCCTCCTGGTGCTGTTGGCCGTGTATGCCTACGCCGGCTGGGTGCACGGTTTCGTCTCCAACCTGTTCTCGGCCGGCGGGCTGCTGCTCGGGTTCCTGGCCGGCATCTTCTTCGTCCCGCTCGTCGTCGGCGCGAGCACCGGAGGGATCGACACGGCACTGCTGTCCATCGTGATCGTGTTCGCGTTCGCGGCCCTGGGCAACCTCGCGGGTTCGCTGCTGGGAAGACGACTGCGCGTGCCGTCCGGGACCGGCCGGACCATCGACGCCGTCCTCGGGGCGGGGTTCGGTGCGGCGGTCGTGATGGCGGCCGCGTGGGCCATCGGCTACGCCGTCAGCGCCTCGACCCTGCCCTACGTGAGCTCGGCGGTGCGCGACTCGGTCGTGCTGGCCCGGGTCGACTCGCTCATGCCCCAACGCGCGGGCGACGCCTTGCGGGCCTTCACCGACACCCTCACCGGCGACGTCTTCCCCCGGTACCTCGATCCGTTCGAGAACGAGATCATCACCGCCACGGCTCCGCCCGACGAGAAGACCCTGGCGTTGCCCGCGGTGCGGTCGGCGCGCGGCAGCGTCACGCGGATCCTCGGCGACGCCGAGTGCCAGCGGACGATCGAGGGATCGGGCTTCGTCATCGCCGACGAGCGGGTGATGACCAACGCCCACGTCGTCGCGGGAGTCGACGCGCCGACCGTCACGGTCGGCGGACGCACCTATGCCGCACGCCCGGTCGTCTTCGACCCCGTCCTCGACCTGGCCGTGCTCGCCGTTCCCGGACTGGACGCGGCGCCGTTGGCGTTCGACACGGGCGCCGAGAAGGGTGATTCGGCGGCGATCCTCGGCTTCCCCGAGAACGGACCGTTCGATGCCCGAGCCGCCAGGATCCGCGAACGGCTCAACCTGCGTGGCCCGGACATCTACGGGCAGGGCCGCGCGATCCGCGACGTCTTCTCGGTGCGCGGCCTGGTCCGGTCGGGCAATTCCGGCGGACCGATCGTCTCGACGTCCGGGGAGGTCGTCGGCGTGGTCTTCGCGGCCTCGGTGTCCGACACCGAGACCGGATACGCGGTGACCGCCGAGGCGGCCCTGCCGGTCGCGCGCAAGGGCATTCGGGCGAGTGAGAGCGTGTCGACGGAAGGATGTGCGTGATGCGAACCGTGACGACGGCCGTGCTGTGGCTCGTGATGACGATGGCGACGATCGTCGCGATCGGGGCCGGGTGGGCGGCGGTGAACGTCCAGCGTGAGGACGGCTTCGTCGCGTTGGCCTCCGAGATGGGTACCGACCGCGAGGTGCAGGAGGCGGCGGCCGAGCTCGCCGGCGTGGCGTTCGTCCAGCAGCGCAACATTCCCGACCTGCTGAGTGATCGTGTCCAGGGCCTCATCACGGACGCCATCCTCCGGTTGACCTCCACCGACGGGTGGGAGGCCGCCTGGCAGGAGACCGTCCGGCGCACCCACGCGCAACTGTTCGACGGACCCACCCCGACGACCGTCGTGGTCGACGTGGCGCCGCTGGTCGACCTCGCGGTGGACGAGATCACGGCGGTCCTGCCGATCGACCTGTCCCCGCCGGATCAGATGCTCGCGACGGTCAGCGAGGACGATCCCAGTGAGGTCGTCCAGGTGATCGCCCAGTCGAGCCGCATCGCGGTCGTCGCGACGGGCACGGCCGTGATCGCCGGACTACTCGCCTTGGCGGTCTCGCGCCGCCGTTCGACGACGTTCGCGCTGCTCGGCGGCGGTGTGGTGACCGCCGCAGGCGTGTGGTGGGTGGCGAACCGGGTCGGTCTGCCGTGGGCGATGGACCGCTTCAGCCCGCCGAACGACGACGCGCTCACGTTGCGCACGGTGCTCGCCGATCGCGTGGCCGCCTCGATGGACTCGACGCTCCTGTGGGTCGCCCTCACCGGGGGCGCGATGGTGGCGCTGGGTCTGCTGAGTCGCTCCGCGGCGAACCGGGCTTGAGCGCCGTCGGGATCTGCTTGGCGGTGTCGAGGGTCTTCTCCGGAATGGTGACGTCCTTGAATCGCCTCACGCCGATCCAGCCGATCAGGGCCGCGATCAGCAGCAGCAGCACCATCACGATCAGGAACGCCCACGCCGGGTGGAGTCCGGCCATCACCAGGAAGTAGGCGATCGTGATCGGCAGCAGGATCACGGCCAGGAGCACCAGGAAGAGCGCCGCAGCCAGCAGCCCGGCTCCGAGCCCGCCGGCCCGCACACTGACCCGCAACTCGGACTTCGCCAGCGCGATCTCGTGCTGGACGATCGACGAGAGGTCTCGGGTGACGTCTGCGACGAGTCGACCGATCGTGGGGTCGTCCGCTGGCTTGCTCATGGGCTGAGCCTACCCAGCGCGGGGCCGGGTCGCCGTCCGGTGGCCGCACTAGTCTGGAGGACATGCTCCGCGTGCGGGCCACGGCCGACGCCACGGTCGGCCTCGTCCTCGGCGTCGTCGCCCTGGCGTTGTTCGCCGTCTCGGTGCTGGTCGTCGCGTTCACGCCCCTCGGGCTGGGCCTGGTGTTCATCGGCCCGGTCGTCTCGGTGACCGACCGGTGGGGCGCTGCGTGGAGGCGCCGTCTCGGGGTCCTGCTCGACCGCGACATCCCCGCCCCGCCGACCGAGGCGCAGGGCTCGCTCGGCCGACGGCTGCGCACCTGGGCGACCGACCCGGTCCGCTGGCGGAACCTCGCCCACCTGGGCTTCGCGGGCTCCGGCGGCTGGCTCATGGCGGCCGTCCCCCTCGCGCTGCTCGTGGGTGCGGGCGCCCTCGCGTACCTGTTCGTCGACCTCACCCTGAGCGGGTCGGGTACGTGGGCACGGTTCGGCATCGGACTCGTCACGGTCGCCGCGGTCGGCCTCTGGTGGCTCCTCACCCCGCGGCTGAACCACGCCCGTCATGTCGCCGAGGCCGCGGTGCTCGGCGGAACGCGCGTCTCCCAACTCGAACTGCGGGTCGCCGAGGTGACCCGCACGCGGGAGGCGTCGCTCGACCTCGCGGCGGCCGAGATCCGGCGCATCGAGCGCGACCTGCACGACGGCCCGCAGGCCCGGCTCGTGTCGCTGGGGATCAACCTGGGGCTCGCCCGCGAGTTGCTCGAGACCGATCCGCAGGCCGCGCGCAACCTGCTCGACGAGGCGACCCGCAGCACCGCCGGTGCGCTCGCCGACCTACGCGGAGTCGTGCGCGACATCCGCCCGCCCGTGCTCGCCGACCGTGGCCTCGTGGGTGCCGTCGAGGCGCTCGCGCTGGACGTGGCCCTGCCCGTCACGGTCACCGCCCACGTGCCGGGCAAGGTGCCCGAGCCGCTCGAGGCGGCCGCCTGGTTCGCGGTCAACGAGGCACTCGCGAACGTCGTCAAGCACAGCGGTGCGAGCCACGCGTTCGTCGACCTCGCGCACGACTCGGGCCGGCTCACCATCACCGTCGTCGACGACGGCCACGGCGGGGCCCGGCAGGAGGACGGCAGCGGGATCGAGGGCGTGATGCGCCGACTCGCCGCGTTCGACGGCACGCTCACCGTCCACAGCCCGGCCGGCGGGCCGACCCGGGTCAGGGTGGAGGTGCCGTGCGAGCTGTCGTAGCCGAGGACAACGCCCTGCTCCTCGAGGGCCTCACCCGCATCCTGGAGTCCCACGACGTCGAGGTGACGGCGGTCGGCGACGCCGACGCCCTCGTCACCGCCGTCGACCACGAGGTGACGGCGGGTCGCCCGGTCGACGTCGTGCTCACCGACGTGCGGATGCCGCCGACCTTCACGACCGAGGGGCTGGTCGCCGCCCTCGCGTTGCGGGAGACCCATCCCGGCCTGCCTGTCGTCGTCCTCAGCCAGCACGTCGAGCAGGTGTACGCCCGTGAGTTGCTCTCCGACGGTCGCGGCGGGGTCGGCTACCTGCTGAAGGACCGGGTCATGGACGTCACCGCGTTCGTGGACACCGTCCGGCAGGTCGCCGCCGGTGGCACCGTCATCGATCCCGAGGTGGTCGGCGCGCTGTTGCGCGGCACGAGCCGCGACGACCCCGTGGCGGACCTGACGGGCCGCGAGCGCGAGGTGCTCGACCAGATGGCGCAAGGGCGGTCGAACGCCGCGATCGCCGCCGCGCTGTTCGTCAGCGAGAAGGCGGTGGACAAACACATCGGGCACCTCTTCGCCAAGCTCGGCCTGCTGCCGGCGGCCGACGACAACCGGCGCGTGATCGCCGTCCTGACCTACCTGCAGTCGCACTGACGGTGGGGTTGACCCCACCCCGCAAGAGGCGTGCTGGCACCATCGCCGCGGGGGTCGTCCGTGCGTAGCGTCGAAGTATGACCGAATCCACCGTTCTTCCCGTCCTGCTGGCCCTCGTCTCGGCCATGGGCTTCGCGGTGTCGACGTCGGTCCAGCACCAGGCCGCCGGCTCCGTCGCCGCGACCGGTCCCGTGCTGCTGTTGCGGCTCGCGCAGCACCCGGCGTGGTGCGCCGGTGCCGCCGTCGGCTTCTGCGCCTGGCTGCTGCACGCGGTCGCGCTGAGTCTGGGCGAGCTCGCGATCGTGCAGCCGCTCATGCTCAGCACGGTGGTCTTCGCCCTCGTCGTCCGCGCGGCGCTCGACCGGGCCGTGCCCAGCCGCGTCGAGATGGGCGCGACGGTCGTGACCCTCGGATCGCTGACCCTGTTCCTCGCGATGTGCCCGGTGGTGCCCGGCTCCGGTCCGCCCGACCCCGTCGTGGCGGCGCTGGCCGCAGCGCTGTCGATGGCGGCGACGGCGGCACTCCTGGTCCGGTCGGCCGTCCGTGCCGACTCGGTCCCGGCCTCGTGGCTGGCCATGGCCTCCGGCTGGACCTTCGCGACGACCGCCGCGTTCCTCAAGCTCTCCGGTGGTGTCATCGCCGACGGCGGACCGCTGGCACTGCTGACCGCGTGGTCCACGTACGTCCTGATCGGGTGTGGCCTGCTCGGCGTGATGGCCAACCAGCAGTCCTACCGGGCGGGCCGCCTCGCCGAGACGATGCCGATGCTCAACGTCGTGACCGCCCTCGGGGCGTTCACGCTCGGCATGCTCGTCTTCGGTGAGCACGTGAGCAGCTCACCGTGGCAGGTCGCGACGGCGGCGCTCGCCCTCGGCGGGGTGTTCGCCGGACTGCGCCGGCTCGGGGTGCGTACCTCCGCGGAGGTGTCCGCATGAGCATCTGGCTGCTCCTGGTCGCGGGCCTGGCGACCGGCGCCCACGCCGCGACGTGGGGAGCGCACAAGGACTCGCCGTTCGAGGGGTTCCGTTACGCGAGCTTCCTGCGGAGCATGGTGCTCGGCATCGTGGCCGCTGCGCTGCTGTGGCCCTTGCTGCGCGACGTGCCCTGGCCCATCGCGATCGGTGTGCTCTACACGGCCGAGCGGCTCGCGACGGAATGGTGGAAGACGATCGTGCGCGAGGACGACCAGTCCGCGTACTCCATCCCGATGCGGCTCGGCGTCGGCGGCCGGCCCGTCGACGACAGGGCGATCCGGTGGACCGTCGGAGTGCTCGTGGCTCTGGGCTTCGCGACCTTGTGCGCGGTCGTGGCACAGATCCCCGCCGACGGCTGGCCGTGGTGGGCCCTCGCCGTGGTCGGCGGCACGAGCGGGTGGTTCATCGCCGGTGGCGGCGCGTGGAAGGACGCTCCGGTCGAGGGGTTCAGCGGCTGGAAGTTCCTGCGCAGCCCCGTCGTCGCGACGGCCTGCGCCGTGCCGCTGGCGCTGTTCACCGACGACCTCGCGTGGCTCATGCTCGCCTCCGGGGGTGCCTCCGTTGCGGTGATCGAGACCTACAAGACGTATCTCGCCGGCCGCGCGCCGGGCAAGTTCGCCGACAAGCCCGCGCCGTACGCCGACCGGTCCCGCGGGTTGCAGCGCGGGCTGACCGGCGCCCACACCACGCTGTGGCTCGTGTTCGTGGTGGTCATGGTGCGCGCCGGTCTCGCCCTGCGGTGAGGTCAGTCGTCCGAGGCCGGCTTCTTCAGTCCCGCCGTGATGAGGTCCATGACCGACGAGTCCGCCAGGGTCGTCGCATCGCCGACCTCGCGGTTCTCCGCCACGTCACGCAGCAGGCGCCGCATGATCTTGCCGGACCGCGTCTTGGGCAGCTCGGGCACGACCATGATCTGGCGCGGCTTGGCGATCGGGCCGATCTCCTTGCCGACGTGGTTGCGCAGTTCGGTCTCGACCTTCGCCGGGTCGGACTCGGTCGCCGACTCGCGCAGGATGACGAACGCGACGACCGCCTGGCCCGTCGTCTCGTCGGTGCCACCGACGAG
>CAYXFT010000045.1:5000-17009 GCA_964464335.1 uncultured Aeromicrobium sp. | reverse complement strand
TGCAGCTTGTAGCGCTCGCTGAACGGCTTGCCGACGCCCTTGAAACCCTCCGGCCAGACCGCCGCCAGTTCACCGGAGGACAGCAACCGCTCGGCGTCCTCGGCACAGGCCAGCGTGGCGCCCATCTTGCGCGCGATCTGGCCGACATAGGGCAGGCGGAACACCAGGTCGGCGCCGAGCGGGCGGATCGGCCGGCCCGTGTGCTTGCGCACGGCGTAGCCCGTGATCAGACCGTCGACCGGGACCGTGCCCGAGTGATTGGCCACCAGCAGCGCGCCACCGTCGGTGGGGATGTTCTCGATCCCGCGGACCTGCAGGCGGAACCAGCCCTCGGCGAGCGGCTCGATCAGGCTGGACAGCACGTCCAGCATCTCGGGGTCGAGACCGAACTCGTCGACCTGGTAGCCACCGGAGAAGCGGCGAAGCAGCACCGCCCCGATCTCGGTGAGCTTGCCCTGCCAGTCGGTGCCCAGCAACCGACGCGCACCCTCGGCGAACGCCGCGGCGACGTCGTCGGGATCGAGCGACGAGGTGGCCTCCGGGGGCGGCTCGTCGTGGGGGGCGCTGTCATCGGGTACCGCGCGCAGGTGCCGCTCGCGCGGTTCGGCCTGCGGTGTGGACTGAGGCTCGGCGGGCGGGATCGTCGGCGCTTCGGACGGCGGGACGGTCGCTTCAGGCGCGACCGGATCGGCGACCTTCTGCGCGGGAGCCTTCTTCGCCGGCGCCTTCTTGGCGGGTGCCTTCTTGGCGGGTGCCTTCTTGGCGGCGGGCTTCGT
Source organism: uncultured Aeromicrobium sp. (assembly GCA_964464335.1). Taxonomy (GTDB): domain Bacteria; phylum Actinomycetota; class Actinomycetes; order Propionibacteriales; family Nocardioidaceae; genus Aeromicrobium. The sequence goes on along the minus strand of CAYXFT010000045.1, from coordinate 16,233 downwards.
CGCCGGGGCGGCCTTCGCGGGAGCCTTCTTCGCAGCCGGAGCCTTCTTGGCGGGTCCGGCCAGCGACCGGGCAGCGCGCGACGGTGACGTCGAGCCGTTGCCGCGACCGGCCGGTCCGGACGTGCCGATCCCCTTGAGATCGTCCTTCATCGCGTGACCCCCAGCACCTGGAACAGGCCCGGGCGCAGGGTCTCGGCGTACCACTCGAAGGTCTCGCGGGTCGTGTGGATCGGGGTGTAGCCGAACACCTCACGCAGCGACCTGGTGTCCAGGACGCGGCCGTAGGTCAGCAGCCGGTGGACGCCGGGCGTCAGGTCCGAGCCCATGAAGCTGGCCGCCCTGCGCAGCACCGATCCGAATCCGATCGGCAGCAGCGGCAAGGTCGGCTTGCCCAGGATGCGCGCGGCCTGCGTCAGCATGAGCACTCCGTCGCCGGCGACGTTGAAAGTGCCCGGGTGGTCTGCGGTCGCCGCCATCGTGAGGGCGGCGAAGGCGTCGTCGGGGTGCAGCATCTGCAGTCGCGCGTCGAAGCCCATCGGGACGGGCAGGACCGGGTTGGCGAAGTACTGGCCCAGCACGGTCTGGAAGTGCGGTGATAGCCACGGCGCCATGCGCAACGTGGTGACGCAGACGTCGGGACGTCGTCGGGCGAAGCCGCGCGTGTACGACTCGACCTCGACGACGTCCTTGCTGAAACCGGTCTTCGTGCCACCGCGGGCGGTGGCGGACTCCTTGAAGACGGCGGGATCGCGCGGCGAGGTGCCGTACACGGCCGAGCTCGAGGTCAGCACGAGACGGCGCACGGTGTCGGAACGCTGGCAGGCCGCAAGGACCTGCATCGTGCCGATGACGTTGATCTCCTTGGAGGCGCCGCCGCCGCGCGGACGCATCGGGGCGACGTCCATGTGGACCACCGTGTCGACACCTTCGACCGCGAGAACTTTCGCGATCACGGGGGTGCGAATGTCGGCTCGCACGAATTTGACGGAGCCGAGGTCGTCGGAGGGCAGCGTGGTGTCGACGGCGACAACCTTGACGTCGTCAGCCTCCGCTATCCGCCTCGCGGCGAGCGCCACGCCCGGCGTGGCCGCTCCCGTGACGAGGACGACCTCGGTCATTCGTCACTTGCCCAGACGACGACGCTGCACGCGCGTGCGCTTGAGCATCTTGCGATGCTTCTTCTTCGACATCCGCTTGCGGCGCTTCTTGATGACAGAACCCACGACTCACCTCGATCTGTTCGGCTTGGGACAGACCAACTCTAGGCGATCGCACCAGATGCGCGCACACGCGGTCGATATTCCGACCGAACCGCCGCTCGGCCCGTCGTGACGGGCCGAGCGAACGGTCAACCGGCCTGGTAGAACGACTTGTTCAGCAGGTCCTCGACCGCGTGCTCGGGCACCCGGAAGGATCGCCCGACGCGCACGGCCTCGAGCTCTCCGGAGTGCACCAAGCGGTACACGGTCATCTTCGAGACACGGATCTGGTCCGCGACCTCGGCCACGGTCATGAAACGGGTTCCCTCTGTCATCTCCACACCATCCTCAGCAGGGGCACGCGCGCTCTCCGGCTTCCCCACCGGAGAGTGAGCGCGCGTGCTTGATGGAAGCGTAGTGGTCCGTGAGGCACGTGTGAATACGAAACGCCGAAACTTCTTCATCGGATGCGCGGGGAGTCGCATCCGGACTGCTAAAGGAGTCAGTAGGACGGGTCGAGACCGATGAGCGGGAAGGTCTCGGTCCGGGTGGCCTGGATCGAACGATCGAGCCAGGATGCCGGGTCGTAGCCGTCCTCCCACCTGCGGTACAGCGCGCGCCGGCCGTCGGTCATCCGGGACGGGGCGGGCTGGCCGCGCAGCCGCTCGACCTCGTGTCGCCAGGCCTCGGGCGTGGGGGTGTCGGGGTCCAGCGGCAGCCCGCCGACGATCGCCAGCAGGTGCGCCCAGGCACGCGGGACGACGTCGACGACCGCGTATCCGCCGCCACCAGTGGCGATCCACTTGCCCGCGGTGATCTCCTCGGCGAGGTCGCGCACCGCGAGGTAGGACGCGCGCTGCCCGTCGACGCTGAGCATCAGGTTCGTCAGCGGATCGTCCATGTGGGAGTCGCACCCGTGCTGGCTGACGATGATGTCGGGCGCGAACTCACGCACGATCGGCGGGACGACCGCGTGGAAGGCGCGCAACCAGCCGGCGTCGGAGGTTCCCGGCGGCAGGGGCACGTTGACCGCCGACCCCTCGGCACCCTCGGCGCCGATCTCGGTGGAGTACCCCGTGCCGGGGAACAGGGTCTGCGGGGACTCGTGCAACGAGATCGTCAGCACCCGCGGGTCGTGGTAGAAGATCGCCTGGACGCCGTCGCCGTGATGGGCGTCGACGTCGATGTAGACGACCTTCTTCGCGCCGTTCTCCAGCAGCCAGCGGATCCCCATCGCGACGTCGTTGTAGACGCAGAATCCACTGGCGCGGCCGGGCATCGCGTGGTGCAGGCCGCCGCTGACGTTGATCGCCCGCCGCCGCTCGCCGGTCCAGACCAGTCGCGCGGCCTCGATGCTGGCGCCGGCGATGAGGGCACTGGCCTCGTGCATCCCCTCGAAGACCGGGTTGTCCTCGGTGCCCAGACCGTGCGCGGGATCGCTGTGGGTGGGGTGCTTGCTCAGGTTGATGACCCGCTCGACGTAGTCGGGGGTGTGCACGCCGAGCAGTTCACGCTCGGTGGCGGGCCGGGCCTTGACGACGTCGAGCCGGTCCAGCACCCCGAGCTCGTCGGCCAGCGCCATCGTGAGCTTGACGCGGACGGGCGCCATCGGGTGCGAGGGCCCGAAGTCGTAGTCGGTCAGGTGTTCGTCGAACACCACCGCGGCGCGCTCGTCCATGTCCGTCACCCTAGTTCCGCCGAGCGAGCCGCCGCCGCGCGGATGCCGGCGCGGATCCCGTCGCCCACGCCGAGTTCGTCGAACGTCGTGATCGCGGCGTGCGTCGTGCCGTTCGGTGACGTGACCCGCCGGCGCAGTTCCTCGGGCGACTCGTCGGACTGGGCCAGCAACGCCGAAGAGCCGACCAGGGTCTGCACCGTGAGCGTGCGCGCGTCCTGCGGATCGAGGCCCGCGGCGACGCCCGCAGCGATCATCTGCTCGGCGAGATGGAACAGGTAGGCCGGGCCGGATCCGGACACGGCGGTGACGGCATCCTGCTGGGCCTCGTCGACGACGACGACCTCGCCACCGGTGCCGAGGAGGTCGACGACAGCGTGCAGGCGCGCGGCCGGAACGTCCGTTCCCGGCGAGACGCCGAACATGCCGAGACCGATCAGTGCCGGAGTGTTGGGCATCGCGCGCACGACGGAGACCGAGGCGGGCAGCGCCGCCTCGATCGTCGCGGTGCGGACCCCGGCGGCCAGGGAGACCACGGTGGCGTCGGGATCGACCGCTGCGGCCAGCTCGGCGAGTACGGCGGGCACGTCCTGCGGTTTCGTCACGAGCAGGACCACGTCGGCATCGGCGACCGCCGCGAGACCGTCGGACACCTCGAAGCCGAGCTGCTCCAGTTCCGTGCGTCGCGGTGCGAACTTCTCGATCACGACGAGGTCGTCGTGTCCGGCATTCGCCATCGCCGTCGCGAGGGTCCCGCCCATCACGCCTCCGCCGATCACCGCGATCCTCATGGGTCGAGCGTAATTGGCGTGAGGTCCGCCACAGGGGGCGCCCCGGAGGGTCAGCCCGAGATGCCCAGCACCGCGAGTGCCTCCGCGACCGAATCGACGATCGTCACGAGGGCCTCGTCCTGCGCACTGACGAACCCCTCGGAGACCCCGTGCGCGACGATCCCGCGCAACGGGGCGAAGTAGCCGGCGATGTCGACGACGACGATCGGCTTCTCGTGGAACCCCAACTGGCGCCACGTGAGGATCTCGAAGAACTCCTCGTACGTGCCGAGCCCGCCGGGCAGGACGACGAACGCATCGGACAGCTCGTGCATGAGGGCCTTGCGCTCGTGCATCGTGTCGACGACGTGCAGTTCGGGCAGGCCGGAGTTGCCGTCCTCGCGCTCGAACAGGGCCTGCGGGATGACGCCGGTGACGTGCCCACCGCCGGCGAGGGCAGCCTCCGCGACCGCGCCCATGATCCCGATGCCGCCGGCACCGAACACGAGGCCGACGTCCGCCGATGCGAGGGCCGCGCCGAGGTCGGCGGCCGCCTCGACGTACTCGGGCCGCTGGCCTTCACGGGCGCCGCAGAAGACGCAGACGGCGCGGATCTTCGAGTCGCTCATGACTCCAGCCTCGCAGGAGGGCGTTACGTGCTGGTGTCGAGCAGGGAACGACACCGCGACTACGGTGAGCCGGTGCGCCTCGACCCGTTCATCGTCATGATGCTGGCCCTGGCCGGGCTCGGGATCGTGCTGCCCGCTCAGGGCACGGCGATGGAGATCGTCAACCTGCTCGTCCACATGGGCATCGTCGCGCTGTTCTTCCTCTACGGCGCCCGCCTGTCGACGGCCCAGGTGTGGGATGGGCTGAAGGTCTGGAAGGTGCACGTCCTCATCGTCGCGTCGACGTTCGTGCTGTTCCCGCTCGCGGGGCTGGCCCTCTCGCCGTTGGCGCCGGGGGTCGTCTCGGACCAGCTCCTGGCCGCCATGGTCTTCGTGACCCTGGTGCCGTCGACCGTGCAGTCGTCGGTCGCGTTCACCGGCATCGCCGGCGGGAACAGCGCGATCGCCGTCGTCGCCGCCTCCGTGTCCAGCCTGCTCGGCGTCTTCCTGACACCGCTGCTCGTGGCATCGATGCTCGGCGGGAACGCGCACGCCGACGGCTCGGCGGTCGTGCGGATCTTCGGCCTGCTGCTGCTGCCGTTCCTCGTCGGCCAGGGGGCTCGTCGCTGGCTCCGCCCGTGGCTCGTGCGCCATGACACCGGCCTGCGGCGGTTCGACCGGTCGACGGTCCTGCTGGTGGTCTACGCGGGGTTCAGTCGCGGGACGAACGCCGACGTGTGGCACCTCCTGCGCTGGACGGACGGCCTCGTGGTCGTGGCCGTGTGCGCGGGCCTGCTCGCGGCGGCGTCGGGGTGGTGCTGGCTGCTGGCTCGCCCGTTCGACCGGGGTGCACGCATCGCGATGTACTTCTGCGGCACGAACAAGTCCCTCGCGGCCGGCCTGCCGATGGCCAGCGTGCTGTTCACGGCCACGACGTTCCCGCTCATGATTCTGCCGCTCATGCTCTACCACCAGCTGCAGTTGATCGTCGGGTCCGTCATCGCCTCGAAACTGTCCGTGGGCGCTCCTACCGTGGATCCATGACAGTCACTCCCGCGATGATCACGTGTGACACGACCGACGCCACGGCGTTGGCCACGTGGTGGGCCGAGCAGACCGGCGGCACCATCACCGAGGAGAACGACGGCTGGTACGTCATCGTCTCGGTCCCCGACAGTCCCACCCTGGCGTTCCAGAAGGTCGAGGAGCCCACGGCGGGCAAGAACCGCCTCCACCTGGACGTGCTCACCGACGATCTCACCGCCGAGGTCGACCGGCTGCGCGCGGCGGGTGCCGGGCTGGTCGCCGAGCGCGGTGACGAGAACTTCCGGTGGGTCACCCTCACCGACCCGGCCGGCAACGAGTTCTGCGTGGCCCAGCGGTCCTGACGCCGGTCAGACCGGCGTCGGTGCGAGGTGCAGGCGCGCGAACGCCAGCGCCTCCAGCAGGTCGGAGTCCCGGTCGGGCGCCTTGCGCGTGTTGACCTCGACGACGACGTGCCCGGCGAAGCCCTCGTCGGCGAGGTACCCGAGGATCTTGTCGGCGCCCTGAGTGCCCCGGCCGGGGATCAGGTGCTCGTCCTTGATCGACCCCATGCCGTCGGTGAGGTGGATGTGCGTCAGGCGCGGGCCGAGGTCGCGGATCATCTGCAACGAGTCGATCCGCGCGGTCGCCGAGTGCGACAGGTCGACGGTCACGTGCTCGTAGCCGAACGGCACCGGGTCCCAGCCCGGGGCGTAGGCCTGGAACTCGCGGTTCCCGGTGCGCCACGGGTACATGTTCTCGACCGCGAACGCGACGTCGTACTGCTCCTCGAGGTGCCCGATGCCCTCGATGAAGCCGCGCGCGTACTCGCGCTGCCAGCGAAACGGCGGATGGACGACCACCGTGTCGGCGCCCACGTCCAGGGCCATCTCGGCACTGCGGTGCAGCTTGCCCCAGTGGTCGGTCCCCCACACCCGCTGGGTCACCAGCAGGCACGGCGCGTGGACCGACACGATCGGCAGTTCGTGCGCCTCGGCGAGTGCCTTGACCGCCGTGGTGTCGGCGCTGACGTCATCGATCCCGACCATGACCTCGACGCCGTCGTAGCCGAGACGGGCAGCGGCGGCGAAGCCCGCTGCCGTGCCGTCGGGGTAGACCGACGACGTGGACAGCGAGACCATCGGCTGACCGGCGGGCACGCTCACGGTTCCCAGCGTAGGACGGGGAGGGGCACGGCGACGGTCACAGGTGGTCCAGGTACTCGATCAGGACGCCCTCGCGCAGGGCCCACGGACAGACCTCGAGGGTCTCCAGGCCGAACAGGTCCATCGTGGCCTCGGCGACCAGTGCGCCGGCGCGCATCTGGTGCGCCCGGGTCGCGGACACGCCGGGCATCTTGGCGATCTGCTCGTCCGAGGCGGCCCGCAGGTCCTGGGCCAGTCGCGAGAGGTCCGCCAGGGCCAGTTCGCGGCGGACGAACGGCCCGTCACCGGACGGCGCGGCCCCGCACATGCGCGCGAGCGAGCGGAAGGTCTTGCTGGTCGCGACGGCGCGATCGAAGCCCGCATGGCGCAGCAGCGGCCCGGCCACGGCACCGATCTCGCGACGGATCTCGCGACGGATCTCGTCGTGACCGACGCCCCGGTCCAACCATTCACGCGTCAACCGGCCCGCACCCAGGGGCAGCGAGACCGCGACGTCGGGCTCCTCGTCGGAGCCGACCGCCAGTTCGAGCGAACCGCCGCCGATGTCGAACACGCCCAACCGGCCGGCCGACCAGCCGAACCAGCGACGCACCGCGAGGAAGGTCAACCGGGCCTCGTCCTCACCGGGCAGCACCTGCAGGTCCATGCCGCTGACGTCGTTGACCCGGCGGATGACCTCGTCGGCGTTCACCGCATCGCGCACGGCGGAGGTGGCGAAGGCGATGACCCGCTCGGCTCCCTTGTCCTCGGCCTGGGACTTCGCCTCGACGACGTACTTCACGAGGCGGTCCACGCCGTCGGCGGACACGCTGCCGTCGGAATCGAGGTACTCGGCCAGCCTCAGCGGTTCGCTGAAGGAGTGGGCCGGCACCGGCGGACCGCCACGGAAGGCGTCGACGATGAGCAGGTGGCCGGTGTTCGAACCGATGTCCAGGACGCCGATGCGCATGCTCTCAGTGTGACATCCGGCCTGCGGCGTCACGACCGGACCGGGGTTTTCAGCCCAGCAGGTCCCGCTCGGCGAGTTCGCCCAGGATCCACGGTGCCAGCGTCGCGGCGTAGGCCGCGGACACGTGATTGTCGTTGCGATAGACGCCGACGCCGCCGATCACGGCCCGGCACGTGACGTCGCCGCAGTAGTAGTCGGTCAGGTCGAGGAACTGCGCGCCGGCGACCCGCTCGGTCGCCCGCTCGGAGGGGTCGAACGTCTGCAGGGCCTCCTCGCGCGACACCGCGCATTCGTCGACGGCGTCGGCTCCCTCGTCGGCGAGACACTCGTGCGGATCGGTCGGCCAGCGCGGGTTGTCGCGCACCGCGATGATCGGCACGCCGGCATCGGTGGCCGGCGCCCACGCCTCGACGAGCCCGGCGACCTTCTCCTCCCGGGATCCGACCATCCGCCGCACGTAGCCGTTCGTGACGATGACGTCGAAGTCGGCCGCGTGCCGTTGCAGCCATGCGGTCAGGTTCTCGCGCCACTGACGACACTGCTGGGAGCGCTGAGGGTCGTTCCCTTCAGACAGTGGCAGCGTGGTCCAGGCGCAACTGGCCTTGACCGCGGCGGAGACCGACAGGGCACCTTGGTCGGCCAGTCGCCGGAACGCCCCGAGCAGCACGCGAGCGTGCGAGTCGCCCAGGACGAGGACGCGCGGGGCGTCCTCGGTGGCGCCGAGGTCGCACACCTTCAGTCGCGACTCGTGCGGCCGCGAATAACAACCGGGAAACGACTCGAACTGGGCCCGCGCGGTGGCCGGATCCGTTGCAGTCATGGCGGATGCCGCGTCGCGGCAGGCGTCCCGGGCGATCGCGGCCGCCCCGAAACACTCCGGATCCTGCGCCAGCAGGGCGTCCTGCACGCGCCGGACCTCGGCGGCCGGGTCGGGTTCGGCGCTCGCCGCGGTGGTGGGCTCGGCGCCGACGAGGCGGCTGACGTGCTGCGGCACTCCCAGCAGGGCGAGCCCGTCGATCAGCATCGCGGCGACCACCACGGCCGCCGTCATCATCCACCGCCACGCGGTGCCGCGACGCTCGTCACCCATCACGGACCAGCCTACGAGGCGGCCTGACCTAATCTGGAACGGTGGCCGAGGTCGACCTGGGATTCCCTCGCTCCTTCGTGGAGTTCGCCAACCCCGACGACCCCTCCGAGACGTTCCATTGCGACCTCACGTGGCTCACGTCGCGCTGGACGTGCATCTTCGGATCCGGCTGCCGCGGCATCTACGCGTCGTCGCCCGACACCGGCTGTTGCACGCTCGGCGCCCACTTCAGCGACGACGAGGACCACGCCCGGGTCGCCGCGGTCGTCGCCGAACTCGACCCGACGCAGTGGGAACTCCACGACCTCGGTCACGCCGACGGCTGGACCGAGGTCGACGAGGACGGCGAGTTGAAGACGCGGGTCGCACACGGCGCGTGCATCTTCCACAACTCCCCCGACTTCCCGGGCGGCTATGGCTGCGCCCTGCACGCCCACGCCCTGGACACCGGCCGCGAGCCGCACACCGTCAAGCCGGACGTCTGTTGGCAGCTGCCGCTGCGCCGCGAATTCCGCGAGGTCGATCCCGGCAACGGCGCGACCCACACCGAGATCCGCATCGGCGAGTACACCCGGGCCGGCTGGGGACCCGGTGGCGCCGACCTGGACTGGTACTGCTCGTCGAACACCGAGGCCCACGTCGGATCGGAGCCGGTCTACCTCTCGAACCGGGCCGAACTGACTGCGCTCATGGGCGAGGCCGGCTACGCGGTGATGGCCGGACACTGCGAACGCTTCGTCGAGAACGGCCGCCCCGTGCCCCACCCCGCCGACCCCTCGCCGGCGCAAAGGCGACCCTGATCTCACGACCGCGGAGCCGACCGGCAACAATGCGGTATGCACCTCGATCACCTATCGTTCGCGGTCGGCCCGGCCGGCCTCATCGCGACCACGACCGAGTTGAGCGAGCAGTTCGGCGCGGTGTTCATGGCCGGCGGGATCCATCCGCGATTCGGCACCAACAACATGATCCTGCCGCTGACGAACCGGCAGTACATCGAGGTCGTCGGTGCGCTCGAGCACCCCGCCTCGGACAAGGCGCCCTTCGGTCAGGCCGTGAAGGCCCGGTCCGAACTCGGTGGCGGCTGGCTCGGCTGGTGCGTCTCGGTCGATGACATCGAGCCGGTCGAGCACCGGATCGGTCGCCACGCAGTCCCGGGAAACCGGCACCGCCCCGACGGGTACAACCTCACCTGGAAGCAGATCGGCGTCCACGGCATGCGCAGCGATCCGCAGTTGCCCTACGTCGTCAGTTGGGACGTCGCCGACGAGGAACACCCGTCGCAGATGGCCCCGTCGGAGGTCACCCTGACGGCGCTGGAGATCGCCGGCAGCCCCGATCGCCTCGCGGACTGGCTCGGCGAGCCCGCGGTCGGCGCGCTGGAGCAGATCGAGGTCCGCTGGGTCGCCCCGAACGGCGCCCCAGGCATCCTCGCGGCCGAGTTCGAGACACCGAACGGCGTCGTCCGGCTCTGAGCCGCACTCCACGGGGCGACGATCGCTGCACCGTCACGCGCTCAGGCGTAGCGTCGAGGCCGTGACCCGACTCGGCTACCAGATCCCGAACTTCACCTACCCCGACGTCCCTGCGGAACGGCTGTTCCCCACGATCGTGGCGCAAGCGGTCGAGGCGGAGGCCTCCGGCTTCGACACGGTCCTGGTGATGGACCACTTCTACCAACTCCCGTTGCTCGGTCCCACGGACCACGAGATGCTCGAGTGCTACACGCTGCTGTCCGCGCTGGCCCAGCACACCGAGCGGGTCCGACTCGGGGCACTCGTCACCGGCAACACCTACCGGCAGCCGACCCTGCTGGCGAAGGTCGTGACCGCGCTCGACGTGGTGTCCGGCGGGCGCGCCCAGCTCGGCATCGGCGCGGGCTGGTTCGAGCTCGAGCACGACTCGCTCGGCTTCGAGTTCGGCACGTTCACCGACCGTTTCGAGAAGCTCGAGGAGTCCCTGCAGATCATCCTGGGGATGCTCAAGGGCGAGAAGCCCAGCCTCGACGGGAAGTGGTACCGGGTGCAGGAGGCGTTGAACGTGCCGGCGCCGCTGTCCAGGATCCCGGTGATGATCGGTGGCGGCGGCGAGAAGAAGACGCTGCGCATGGTGGCCCAGTACGCCGACGAGTCGAACCTCATCTGCGCCCCGCACGAGATCGACCGCAAGCTGGAGGCGCTCGCGGGTCACTGTGAACGGCTCGGCCGCGACCGGTCCGAGATCACGGTGACGCTGCAGGCGACGGCCTACATCGCACCCACGCACGACGAGGCGATGGCCGACCTGGACGCCTACGTGCAGCGCACCCCGGAGTCCGAGCCGCGGCGGGCGTCGACCTTCGTCGGCGACCCCGACGAGGTGGCCGCCAGGTTCGCCGAACTGCTGGTCCCGGGGATCGACGGATTCACCGTCAACGCCCCGGCGAACGGGCACGTTCCGGGTCGGGTCGCCCTCCTCGGCGAGACCCTCTCGAGCGTCGTCGGCTGATCTGTCGGTCCGGCTGCCTAGGCTGGGCCCATGCCGCCGAAGACCGCTGCCGCCTACGCCTGCACCGAATGCGGGTGGACGACCGCGAAGTGGGTCGGACGCTGCGGTGAGTGTCAGGCGTGGGGCACGGTCGACGTGGCCGGCGGCAGCAGCCGCACGGGTCGCACCGCCCCCGCCGCCGTGTCGAGCCCCGCCGTGCCGATCGGCGAGGTGACGGCGACCGAAGCCGCCGCGTCAACTTCGACTGGCATATTCTGGGTGACAGG
>CAYXFT010000045.1:0-4990 GCA_964464335.1 uncultured Aeromicrobium sp. | reverse complement strand
GTGGGCTCGGGGATCGCCGAACTCGACCGGGTGCTCGGCGGCGGGGTCGTGCCCGGCGCGGTGATGCTGATGGCGGGCGAGCCGGGCGTCGGCAAGTCGACGCTGCTGCTCGAGGTCGCCGCGCGCTGGGCGCGCGCCGGACGCCGCACGCTGTACGTGTCGGGCGAGGAATCGGCCGCACAGGTGCGCCTGCGGGCCGAGCGGACGGGCGCGGTCACCGACGAGTTGTACCTCGCCGCCGAGACCGACCTCGGCGGGCTGCTCACCCACATCGACGTCGTCAAACCCAGCCTGCTGATCGTCGACTCGGTCCAGACGATCGGTTCGGCCAACATCGACGGCGTCCCCGGCGGGGTGACGCAGGTGCGCGAGGTCGCCGCGACGGTGATCGGACGGGCCAAGGCCGAGGGCATCGCGACGCTGCTGGTCGGTCATGTCACGAAGGACGGGTCCGTCGCCGGGCCGCGCGTGCTGGAACACCTGGTCGACGTCGTCCTGCAGTTCGAGGGCGACCGCACCAGTCGCCTGCGCCTGCTGCGTGCCACCAAGAACCGCTTCGGTCCCGTGGACGAGATCGGCTGCTTCGACCTGGTCGATGCCGGCATCGTCGAGGTCCCCGACCCCACCGGCCTGTTCGTCTCGCGGCACGAGCAGCCCGTCCCGGGCACCTGCGTCACGGTCACCATGGAAGGCCGCCGCCCCCTGCTGGCCGAGGTGCAGGCCCTCACCGTCGCCGCCACCACGCCGTCGCCGCGGCGTTCGTCCAGCGGCCTGGACTCGTCGCGCGTCGCGATGCTGCTGGCGGTGCTCACCAAGACCGGGGTCGCCCTCGGCAGCCACGACGTCTACACGGCCTCCGTCGGCGGCGCCCGCCTGCACGAGCCGGCCGTCGATCTGGCGGTGGCGTTGGCCGTCATCTCGGCCGCTGGCGAGTCTCCGCTACCCGGTGGGCTCGTCGCGATCGGCGAGGTCGGACTGGCCGGAGAACTGCGCACGGTGCGCGGCTTGGAGTCGCGGTTGCGCGAGGCCGCCCGCATCGGATTCACCCATGCGATCGTCCCGGCCGGACCCGAGGACCTCTCACGACTGGGACTGCAGGTGCTGCGTGCCGCCGACCTGGCGTCCGCACTGCGTGCGCTGCCCTAGGATGAGCGGGTCCACCGGCGACGAAGCCGGCGCCGACGAGAGGGAGAGGACTGACCGTGGCAGTGCCCGACCTGCGCACCACGTTGTCCTCCGTCGCGCCCGGAAGCCCGCTGCGCGAAGGCCTGGAGCGCGTCCTGCGCGGCCGCACCGGCGCACTCATCGTGATCGGTCAGGACCGCATCGTGGACTCGATCTCCACCGGCGGGTTCGCCCTCGACGTGCCGTTCACGGCCACCGGCCTGCGCGAACTGGCCAAGATGGACGGCGCGATCATCCTGGACTCGTCCGCCACCCGGATCGTGCGGGCGGCCGCGCACCTCATGCCGGACCCGTCCATCCCGACGAGTGAGTCCGGCACGCGCCACCGCACGGCCGAGCGCGTCGCCCGCCAGACGGGGATCCCCGTCATCTCGGTGTCGGCGTCGATGCACATGATCGCCCTCTACCTCGGCGAGGTCCGGTACGTGCTCGAGGAGCCCACCGCCGTCGTCAGCCGCGCCAACCAGGCCCTGCAGACCCTCGAGCGGTACCGCACCCGCCTCGACGAGGTCTCCGATGCGTTGTCGGCCCTCGAGGTCGAGGACCTCGTCACGGTGCGCGACGTCGCCGCCGTGGCCCAACGGCTCGAGATGGTGCGCCGCATCTCCGACGAGATCGAGACCTACGTGCTCGAGTTGGGCACCGACGGTCGTCTGCTGTCGCTGCAACTGAACGAACTGGTCGGCGGCGTCGACGCCGAACGCACCCTCGTGGTGCGCGACTACCTGCCGGCCCGTTCCGACGAGCGCGTCGAGACGGTGCTGTCCTCGCTGACGATCTTGGAGTCACAGGAGGTCCTCGACCTCGGCACGGTCGCGTCCGCCTTGCAGATCGGCGACGGCAACTCCCTCGACGCGTCGGTCTCGCCGCACGGCTACCGTCTGCTGGCCCGCATCCCGCGGCTTCCCGCTCCGGTCGTCGAGCGGCTCATCTCGCACTTCGGCACCCTGCAGCGACTGCTGGGCGCCAGCCTCGACGACCTGCAGGCGGTCGAGGGCGTCGGCGACCTGCGTGCGCGTGGCGTCCGCGACGGCCTGTCCCGCCTCGCGGAGTCGTCGATCCTCGAACGCTACGTCTGAGTCACTCCGCCGGAGAGGCGCTCTGCGGAGTCGCTGTCGGCTTCGCCGAAGGCTTCGTCGCGACGCTGGTGCTGGGCTTGGCCTTCGCCTGGGCCTGCGCCAACGCGAACGTCACCTCGCCCGGCTCGCCGCCGTACGTCCCGATCTTGAGCGTGTACCGCCCGGGGGGCGCATAGCCCTCGCCCGAACCACAGCCCGTGCCCGAACCCCGACCGGTCCACTGGACCCGGGCCACCGTGCCCCAATCCGCGGGGACCGCGACGGCCTCGTCGAAGAAGGCCGCCCGGCACACCGAGGAGTCGTAGATCGGCGCGCGGGACGTGTCGACCACGACGAGGAGGTCGTCGTTGCTCGGCTGGAAGGTGCACGGCGTGGAATCGAGGGTCGTGATCAGCAGGTCGACATTGACCGGGCCGCCGCTGCGCTGACCGCCGGGCACCGACGGCACGATCCTCAGGTTCTCGGCATCACACTCGGTGGCGGCGGTCTGCAGCGCCACGGTGACCTGATCGGCGGGCGGGGCGGTGGTCGTGGGCGCGGCGCTCGTGGCCGAGCTCTGACTCGAGGGGGTCGCCGTGGACGAGGTCGCGGTCGGCGCGGAGTCGTCGAATGCTCCGACGACCTTCACGACGACCCACGCCACCGCGATGAGCACGGCCAGGGCGAGCAGCCGGCGACGCCAGTACACGTCTCGTCCGACGTGCCCCCTGCCGTGCGGTGCGCTCACCGATCCACGGTATCTGCCGGCCGGCGACGGACTAGGCTCGACGCGCCATGCCTGCACCCGTTCCCGACACCGAGACTCTCCACCGCCGCGTCATCGGCTGGTACGGGACGCACCGCCGCTCGCTGCCGTGGCGCGACGACGCCGAGCCGTGGCGCGTGATGGTCTCGGAGTTCATGCTGCAGCAGACGCCCGTGAACCGGGTCCTGCCGGTGTTCGGCGTGTGGCTGGCGCGATGGCCGACCCCGGCCGCGCTGGCCGCCGAACCTGCGGGCGAGGCGGTCAGGGCGTGGGGCCGGCTCGGGTATCCCCGTCGGGCATTGCGGCTGCACGCGGCAGCGACCGAGATCACCGAGCGGCACGGCGGCGCCGTTCCCGACACGTACGAGGAGCTGCTGACGCTGCCCGGGGTCGGTGACTACACCGCCGCTGCGATCGCGTCGATCGCCTTCGGTCGCCGCGCGGTCGTGCTCGACACGAACGTCCGCCGGGTGTTCACGCGGGTGGTGTCGGGCGTCCAGTTCCCCGCGAACTCGGTGACCCGGGCCGAACGGGACCTGGCAACCGGTCTCCTGCCGGACGGGGACGCGGCAGCGACGTGGGCGATCGCGACGATGGAGTTGGGCGCGTTGGTGTGCACGGCGCGGTCGCCGCGGTGCGAGGAGTGCCCGGTCGCCGACCTGTGCGCGTGGCGCGCCGACGGCTATCCCGAACACGAGGGACCGGCCCGACGCGGGCAGGCGTGGCACGGCACCGACCGCCAGTGCCGCGGACGACTCATGGCGGTCGTCCGCGACGCGCACGACCCCGTCCCCCCGCCGCTGCTGGAGGCGGCGTGGGCCGAAGCGGGCCAGCGCGAGCGCTGCCTCGACTCGCTGCTCGACGACGGCCTGCTCGACCTCACCGACGACGGCCGGTTCACCCTGCCGCACTGACCCGCCCGGCTTCCGCGCCCCCGGCTTCCGCGAGCCCGGCTTCCGCGAGTGGCGCAAAAGGCACGCCACTGGCGGCCAGTGGCGTGCGTTCTGCGCCACTCGCGGTCGGTTCTGCGCCACTCGCGGCGGGCTCAGTGGGCGGAGATGGCGCGGACGACGATCTCGCGGAGGATGTCCTGCTTACGCGCGTTGTACTCCATCACGTGGCCCCCACCCTGCGCGGCGGCGAGCTTCGCATCTCGGTAGGCGGCGAGGTCGTCCGGGTGGGTGCGTAGCCAGTCGCGGAAGATCCGCATCCGGGCCACCTCGGGGCAGTCGGTGCCGAAGACATGCACGTTCGCGCGCGGATCGGCGTGCCTCAGGCAGCGGTGGTCGTGCCACCACGGCTCGCGGACGACGAGCACGAAGCCGGCCCTCTGCAGCGCAGGCAGGTACGCCGTCTCGTCGCCCGGATCGCTGACGACCACGGCGACGTCGATGATCGGCTTGGCGGGCAGACCCAGCACCGAGGTCGACCCCACGTGGTCGATCTCGAGAGCGATACCACCGAGCGCCGCGCGGATTCTGGCGGCCAGGACAGCGAAGTCCTCGGCCCAGCGCGGATCGGGGTCGGCGATCGTCAGATCCGTACCCGGCTGGTGCCCGTCGACCCACGGGCTGACCCCGCCCGGTGGCTCCTCGTGCGAGAAGTCGAGCAGTCGGGCGGCATCCATCAGTCGACGGTAGCCGGTGACGGTTTCCCCGGTTAACCGGGGAAACCGTCACTTACTGAGGGTCGTAAACCTCAGGAAGTGCCAGAGAACCCACTTAACCGGGGAAACTGTCGACCCGCGCCGGGACGCACGAGTGCCCCGAGTCGGGGACCCGGGGCACTCGTGGTCAGCAGGTCAGTCCTCGGCGGAACCGGCGCCGGCTTCGACGGCCGGTGGGACCTCGGGCAGTTCGAGCTCGGCCTTCGACGTACCGACGAAGGTGAACTCGCCGTCCACGAAGTCGACCAGGACGATCTGTCCCGCGTGGAGGTCGCCGTAGAGCAACTTCTCGGCCAGGGCGTCCTCGACCTCGCG
>CAYXFT010000044.1:16887-17311 GCA_964464335.1 uncultured Aeromicrobium sp. | reverse complement strand
CTTGCTGCGGCGACGACGTCCCGACGTTGAACCACACCGGGCTGTTGAAGCTGAAGACCTGGTGCAGGAGCATGTACGTCAGCTCGTGCTCGAAGATCTCCGCGTCGGACGGGGTGGCGAAGTAACCGTGGTCCTTGCCGGCCTTGGTGTACGTGAGCACGACCCGGTCGAGCAACTGGCGCAGGCTCGACTCGCGCGAGTCGGTGCCGACCGCGCCACGGAAGTACTTGGTGGTGACGATCGTCGAGGCGTTGAGGCTCCAGAAGTCGGGGAACTCGACGCCGCGCTGCTCGAAGACGGTCTCGCCGGTCTTCCAGTTGGTCTGGACGACGTCACGGCGCTCCCACGTGACGGCGTCGTACGGGTGCACGCCCTCGGTCGTGTAGACGCGCTCGATCTTCAGTGCCGCCGCGAAGGCGGCACT
>CAYXFT010000044.1:11000-16877 GCA_964464335.1 uncultured Aeromicrobium sp. | reverse complement strand
GCCGCCTTCGCGGCGGACTTGCGGCTGGCGCGGGGTGCGGGGGTCCCGCCGACCGTCTCGGTCATGTGGTGCTCCTGTTCCTGGTGTGCGGTGCGTTCGTGATGGGTTGGGGCCGCTGGCCCCGGATACTTCAGGAAGTCACGGTCGGTGCCGGATCGATCACCGAGGCGTCGTCGGGATGGACACGTTCGGCCATCAGGCCGGCGATCTCGGCGACGAAGTCGTCGGCGGAGTCGAAGGACTTGTAGACCGATGCGAACCGCAGGTACGCGACCTCGTCGAGGGCGCGCAGCGGATCGAGAATCGCCAACCCGACGTCCTGCGTGTTGATCTCGGCCTGGCCCGAGGCGCGCAGCGCGTCCTCGACCTGCTGGCCCAGGCACGCCAGGTCGTCGGTGGACACCGGCCGGCCCTTGCAGGCCTTGGCCGCGCCGGCGATGGCCTTGTCGCGGACGAAGGGTTCGGTGGCGCCGGAGCGCTTCACGACCATGAGTTGCATCTGCTCGATCGTCGTGAACCGCTTCTCGCACTGCGGGCACGTCCGACGACGCCGGATGGCGCCGCCCTCGTCGGCCACCCGAGAGTCGAGGACACGCGTGTCGGTGTGCTTGCAGAACGGGCAGTGCATCGTGTCCTCCTCGGATGGTCAGTGGTCCGCAGTGGATGATTCTGGGGATGGAGCTGTGGAGAACTCCACTGTGATGTGGGTAACAGGCCTTCGCCTGTGTACCTAGATGTGGAGAACTACATCCGTGTAACTACTAGATGTAGTGGTTACTCTACGTGCCGCGCCACCGGTAGACAACAGTTTCGCGAAGAACCCCGACAGAATCTGTGATGGACTGTTTGTAACCGACGTTTACACAGGTCACAGCGAGTCACCCGCCGGTCGACTCGCGAACTACCGGCGTGTCGGCAACGATCGGAGTCGGGTCCGTCCACCGCGGGTCTGGTCCCCCGCGCGGCACCGAGAGGAGGCGACCGTGGCATCCGACGACGTCTCCCTCGCCTTCCGCCGGGAATGGCCGCAGGCCGTCTCGTCGCTGATCGGCACGTTCGGCGACATCGATCTCGCCGAGGACGCCCTCGCCGACGCCTACGCCGAGGCGGTGCGCCGGTGGCTGCAGGATCCGCCCGCGGAGCCGACCGACTGGATCGTCGCAACGGCTCACCATCACGCGATCGCACGGATCCGCCGGGACGCGGCTCACGATGCGACCTACGGCTCGCTGCTGCCACTGGCCCGCCAGGTCGAGAACAGGCCCGCAACGCAGGACCGGCCCGACGAGAGACTCGGCCTGATCTTCACCTGCTGCCACCCGGCGTTGCCGGAGGCCGCTCGCGTGGCCCTGACGCTGCGACTGCTCAGTGGCCTGTCGACCGCCCGGATCGCGACGGCCTTCGGCGTATCCGAATCGACGATGACACAGCGCCTCGACCGGGCCAAGGCACGCATCCGCGACCATCACCTGCCGTACCTCCTGCCTCAGCAGCAGGACTGGAACAGCCGCGTCACGTGTGTGCTCGCCGTCGTCCACCTCATCTTCGCCGAGGGTTCCCTGGCCTCCCGGCCGGCGACACCGTCGCAGGACGACCTCGCGAGCGAAGCGATCCGGCTCGGTCGCATCCTCGTGGACCTCGTTCCCGACGACCCCGAGGTGCGCGGGTCGCTGGCCCTCATGCTGTTCGTCGACGCGCGGCGCGACGCGCGGACGGGCACCGACGGCTCCCTGGTCCCGCTCGGTGCGCAGGATCGCACGCTGTGGCACCACGACGACATCGAGGAGGGCCGGTTCCTCCTTCGTCGGAGTCTGCGTCAGGACCACTCCGGCCCGTACCAGATCCAGGCCTGTCTCGAGGCCGTCCACTGCGCCGCCGAATCCACCGAAGGGACCGACTGGCCGCAGATCATGGCGCTGTACGACCGACTCATGCTGCTGGCTCCCACGGACAGCGTGGCGCTCAACCGGGCGATCGCCGTCGCCGAGATCGAAGGCCCCCAGGCCGCCCTGGCGTCGGTCGAACGCCTGGGCCTCGACACGCATCTCTTCCACGCCGTGCGGGCCGACCTGCTGACCCGACTCGGGCGGACGGAGGAGGCCGAACGGGCCTGGACCGCCGCGGTCGCACGGGTCCGGAACCAGACCGAACAGGCCCATCTGCGCGACCAGGTCGCCCGCTGACCGAGGCCGCCACGAGCGGCTCCGGCGAAGTTGCGGAGGGCCCGGGGCGGCCTACGGTGGTGTCATGGCCACGAAACCCAAGTACACGGTCCCCGGCATCACCATCGCGGACGGCGAGCGCCTCGCGACGCTGCTGCAGGACCGTCTCAACGCTCTCAATGACCTCGCCCTGACCCTCAAGCACGTCCATTGGAACGTCGTCGGTCCGCACTTCATCGCCGTGCACGAGATGATCGACCCGCACGTCCTCGAGGTGCGGGACATGGTCGACGAGACCGCGGAACGGATCGCCACGCTCGGCGCGGAGCCGCTCGGCACCCCGGGCGCCATCGTCGACGGTCGCACGTGGGCCGACTACTCGCTGGGCCGCGCGACCACCACCGAGCACCTCAAGGCGCTCGACGAGGTCTACGTCGGACTCCTCGACGACCATCGCAAGGCCCAAGCGACGTCGGGCGACCTCGATCCGGTGACCGAGGACATGCTCATCGGTCAGATCAAGGCCCTCGAACTGTTCCACTGGTTCGTCCGCGCCCACCTGGAGAGCGCGGGCGGCCAGATCAAGCGCTGAAACCGAAGCAGGTGACAAGGCCCCGGACACGCCATGGTGTGTCCGGGGCCTCTCTCGCGTGGCCGGCTCTAATCGCGACGACCGATGAACAACACGGCGGCTCCGTGCCCGATCAGGGCGGCCACCACCTGCAGGGCCATCGACGGGACGACCACGCCGATGCCCAGCCACCAGTAGACGGGCCCGGAGCCGACCATCAGGACCAGCACGAGCGAGACCAGCGCGAGCGCTCCCCCGGCGACGACCCACGCCAGCGCGCCCATGTCGGCGGGCCGGGCGAGTTGCCAGACGAACGCGATCATCGCGATCGCGATCCCCAGGGTCAGCGCGGGAACCGCTGAGACCTCGGTCAGGATGCTGCCGAGCCAGCCGATGGGCCGATCGACACCGCCGGGTGTCTCGTGCGGCAGCATCCACGTGACAGCACCGACGGCGAGCAGTGCCAGCGCGCGCCACATCACCTGCGCCCGGAAGCGCGTCATGACGTGGATGTGGTGGGTGTGGGTGACGATGGCCATCACGATCGCTCCTCGACGTCGGTGTCCTGTCCCCCACGCTACGCCCGGCACGCCGGTCTGGGTCAACCTCGCATGAATGCGTGTCGAATTCCTCATGGCGGCACCGCGCCGGCCTCGGCGCCGCTGTGCCGGAGAAGACGGCGACGGCGCCCACCAGCCCCTTCCCCGAGGCATGGATGGGCGCCGCCGGCGGCGGTACCGCGGTCAGTCGACCGGAACCGCCAGGGTGGCGCCGATCGGCAGTTTGCTGCCGTTCTCGAGCGCGTTGAGCTGCATGATCTCGTCGACCGTCTCGCGGATGTCGGCGTTCGGCCGGGCGTCCGCCGCGATGCTCCAGAGCGTCTGGCCGGGCTGGACGGTGATCGTGGAGACCTCGCCGGGAGCATCATCGGTGGCCGCGACCGACGATCCGAACAGGATCCCCAGCGCGGTGATCACCATCAGCGCAGCGCCGACGAGCGCCAGGCGGCCTCGGTGCGTCAGTCGCACGGGCGCCGCCGCGGGGCGGTCGATCCGATAGGTCGTGCGCGTCGGAGCGAAGCCGGCGTGGCCGGTGCCGATGCGGTAGTCGTCCAGTGCGATGGTCATGATGCCTCCAGGGGAAGAGCGGCGTTCCGTTCGATTCGAGCAGGTGTTCTATCGAACACGTGAACGACTCTAGGGGTCGGGTCCGACAATTTCGCGCACGTTCGAAATTGTGTTCGACTCGGCGTGTCGCGCAGGTGTTCGAACGGTGCGCCGTGCAAGCGGGCCCGTCGCGCACTAGCGTCGAACCGTGAACGCGATCCCAACCCTGCGCACCGCCTGGAAACAGGCCTCCGCCCGTCAGGCTCCGCTGCTCGCCGCCGGCGTCGCCTTCTACCTGTTCACCTCGCTCTTCCCCGCCCTGATCGCCGCGGTGTCGATCTACGGCTTGGTCGCCGACCCCGAGACGGTCGCGGAGCAGACCCAGAAGATCTCCGACGCCCTGCCGGCCGATGCCGCCTCGCTGATCAACGGGCAACTGGAACAACTGACGTCCGCCCCGTCGAGTTCCTTGGGAGTGGGCTTGGTCATCTCGATCGCGCTGGCCCTGTACGCGGCCTCCGGCGGCATCGGCAATCTCGTCACGGCGATCAACCAGTTGTTCGGCCTCGAGGAGGACCGTTCCTTCCTGCGCCGCAAGGTCACCGGGCTGGCCCTGACCGTCGGTGCGCTGCTGTTCGGTCTGGTGGCGATCTCGCTGGTCGCCGTCGTTCCGGCCGTCCTCAACGTCGTCGACGCGGTGCCGGGTGTCCGATTCGCCGTCCAGCTCATCCGCTGGGCGGTTCTCGCGCTCGGCCTCGTCCTCGCGCTCGGCGTGCTCTACCGCGTGGCGCCGAATCGCACTCCGTCGGGCGGGATCGTCACGAAGGGCGTCGTCCTGGCCGCCGTGATCTGGCTGCTCGTGTCGATCGGGTTCTCGGCGTACGTCAACGCCTTCGGCAACTACGCCAAGACCTACGGAGCCCTGGCGGGCGTGGTGGTCCTGCTGCTGTGGCTGTGGATCGGCATGTACGCGGTCCTGCTCGGCGCCTGCGTCGAGGCCGCACGCGAACAGATCGTCACGAAGGAGACGCTCGAGGAGGATTCGGCACTCGCGCACCAGCGGGCGGCCGACGCCACCATCAGTGCGGGCCTGGACGACCTCACCGACGAACTGGACCGGCCCTCCCGGTCCTGAACCGGCTCAGCCGAGGACACGGCCCAGCACGAATGCCAGGGCCCCGACCACGACGACCAGCGCGATCAGCCCGCTGACCACCTCGACCTGCCGCAGGCTGTGGCGCGGCACGCCCTGCTGGGCGAGATCGACCTCGAAGTCGGGCAGCAGCAGTTGCAGGTCGACGGTCGAGGCGTCGACGACACCCCGAGCGGCCAGCAGGTCACGTGCCGCGTCCTCCACCTGCGCGAGGTCCTGCGCCGAGGTCTGTCCCACCCCGGAGACCTCGACCCGCCACCGGTCGTCATCGCGTCGTCCCACCACCACGTAGCTCATGGGCACACCTTAGGCGCGGGTCCGCGACACGACGCGCCCGGATCGAACACGTGTTTGATCCGGGCTGTCCGAGCCGTTACGGTCGAGCCATGAGCGAGAACCTCGACGGACCGGTCGACATGACGGGGCTGACCAAGCGCCAGCGCCGCATCCTGGTGTTCCTCAAGGATCACATCGAGGATCGTGGTTACCCGCCGAGCATGCGCGAGGTCGGGGCCGCGTGCGAACTCGCCAGCACCTCCTCGGTGTCGCACCAGTTGCGCATGCTCGAACGCAAGGGCTACATCCGGCGCGACCCCAACCGGCCGCGCGCCCTGGAGATCTTCCTCCCGGACGCCAAGCCGACCATGCGGCCGCGCCCCGTGGACGTCGACGAGACCGATTCCGGCGACGCCGCTCCCCAACCGGCCTACGTCCCGATGGTCGGGCGCATCGCCGCCGGCGGTCCGATCCTGGCCGAGCAGCGGGTCGAGGAGATCATGCCCCTGCCCCGCTCGCTCGTGGGCGACGGCACCCTCTTCATGCTCGAGGTGCAGGGCGATTCGATGGTCGACGCGGCGATCTGCGACGGCGACTTCGTCGTCGTGC
>CAYXFT010000044.1:5640-10990 GCA_964464335.1 uncultured Aeromicrobium sp. | reverse complement strand
ACGGCGAGGCCACGGTCAAGACGCTCAGCCGCCGCGACGGACAGGTCTGGCTGCTGCCGCAGAATCCGGCCTACGCCCCGATCGACGGCACCGACGCGACGATCGTCGGCAAGGTCACCGCGGTCCTGCGCCGGGTCTGACCGCTACTCGGCGCCGGCGCGGGCGCGCCATGCACTGTCGACCATGTCGTCGATCGTGTGGCGCATCTTCCAGTCGAGATCACGCGCCGCGAGTTCGCCTGACGCCACGATCCGCGCCGGATCCCCAGGGCGACGGCCCTCGACCAGCGGCTCGAAGTCGACACCGGTGGTGCGGGCGACCGCGCCCATGATCTGACGCACCGACACGCCTTCGCCGCTGCCGAGGTTGTAGACCGGTTCGAGGGCCTCGTCCGCCAGCAGGCTCCGCACGGCGCTGACGTGCGCCTCCGCGAGATCTGCCACGTGGACGTAGTCGCGCACGCAGGTGCCGTCGGCCGTGGGGTAGTCGTCGCCGAAGATCTTCGGGCGGTGCCCTTCGTCGAGCGCCCGGATCACCAGTGGGAACAGATTGTGGGGGCTGGAGTCGTACAGGCCCGGCTCGCCCGAGCCGACAACGTTGAAGTAGCGCAACGACGTGTGCCGCAGTCCCGTGGCGACGCCCTGGTCGCGGATCATCCACTCCCCCACGAGTTTGGACTCGCCGTACGGCGACTCGGGACTGGTCGGCGTGCGCTCGGTCACGATGTCGACATCGGTCGTGCCGTAGACGGCGGCGCTGCTGGAGAACACGATCCGGCCGACGTCCAACCGCTCCATCGCCCGCAGCAGGCTCAGCGTGCCGCTGACGTTCTGGCGCCATGTGTGCAGCGGACGCTGGACCGAGACCCCGGCGTACTTGTAGGCGGCCAGATGGACGACGGCCTCGATGGGCGTGCCCTCCAACCGCTCCACGAGTTGCTTGGCGTGCAGGACGTTCAGGTCGAGCAGGCGCACGTCGTCGGGGACGAAGGCCCGGTGCCCACTGGAGAAGTCGTCGACGACGACCGACTCGAGTCCTGCCCTGCCCAGTGCACGCACGACATGCGCGCCGATGTAGCCGGCTCCGCCGGTCACGAGGATCGCCACGAGGGCAGCCTAGCCGCGGATCACTGCGTGAACCGCAGGGTGCCCACCGACTTGCCCTTGCCGCGGCTGACCTTGACGGAGTGCGCGCCCTTGAACGAGCGCGAGATGCCGCGCCAGGAGTCGGCGTTCACGACGACCGTGTACCGGCCCGAGGCCAGGCCCGTGACCTTGAACCTTCCCCCACCGTCGGTCATCGCCGTACGGTAGACCTTCTTGCCGTCGCTGGAGGTCAGTCGCACCATCAACTCGGTGCGCGGCTTGATCTTGGCCGCAGTGACCCGGCCGCTGACCCAGCCGCCCTTGGCGTTCTTCAGGCCGACGGTCATCGCGCCGCCCTGGACACGCACGAGCTTGTACGTGCCCGCGGAGTACGCCCGACAGTGCTGGCGGTACATCCTGTGGTTCTGCGCCTTCCACTTCTCGAAGGCGCGGTCCAGACCGTTGAAGTAGCCGTTGTTGTTGTCGTAGCGGCTCTTGTACCAGGCCTCGCAGCCCGTCCGGCGGCCGACCTCGACCCAGTACAGACCGGCGCCGAGCGAGAACGTGCGGTCCTTCTGGCTGGCCCGGACGACGTCCGACTTCAGGACCGCGCGACCCTTGGAGTACTCGCGGATCGTGACGTAGCGGTCGACCTTGGCCGTGCTGGACTGACCCTGGTAGCCCGAGACTCGCACCGTCACGGCGGTGCGACCTGCGGCGGTGTTGAGGTTCTGGGTGACGCTGTTGCCGAGGGCCAGCATCGACGGCGTCGAGGACTTGTTCTTGCGGTAGTTCACCGCGGCGTGGCAGGTGCCGTAGCGGTTGTTCCATTGTGAGTCTTCGGACTTGACCGCGTAGATCCGCGACGCGCTCGTGGGGACGAAGCCGATCTCGTACCGGCCCGCGCTGTTCGTGGTGTCGCGGCCGTAGACGTTGGCGCAGCTCATGATGTCCAGGTCGGCGAGCACGCGGGAGGACTTCGACCAGTAGGGCGGGCGACCGATCAGGGTGACCTCGGTGCCGGAGACGGCGCCGGAGCCCTTGGTGACGGTGCCCTTGATCGAGGAGTAGCGGGCGTTCGCGGCGAACTTGTAGCCGGCGCCGCGCGTGACCTGCACGGTCGAGCCCGAGGAGATCTCGCGGGTGCCGCCGGCGAAGGAGCCGTTGCCACCGCGCCACCACCACGAGCGGCTCTGGCCGTCGGACGTGCCCGTCACGTGGATCTTGTACTTGGACGAGGCGCTGTTGTTGACGCCCATGCGCACCTTGAAGGAGAACGAGGCCGACGACCCGCCCGCGAGTTCGCGCTTGCTGACCAGTCGGTCACGCTTGTGCGTGCCGATCGACCACAGTTCGACCTCGACGCCGGACGCGGTCGGTCCGCCGACGCGGGCCACGGTGCCGGAGATCGTGCCGTAGGCGACCGGGGCCTCCATCGTGACCCGGCGCGACGAGGCGCCGGTGATCTTGAGGGTGCCGACGCGCTTGGTCTTCCACGGGGTGTAGCGGAAGGTGATGTACTTCGACTTCCTCGCGCCGATGCTGAAGGAACGCGCCTGCGACGGAGCGTCCGCGATCCAGATCTTTCCCTTGCACGTCTTCTTGCTCCGGCACGAGGCCAGCACCTTGCCGTAGCCGGAGGACGACATCGCGACGACCGATGTCGTCGAGACGACCTTGGCGGCCGCCTCGGCAGGCGCAGCGGCGAACAACGACCCGAGCATCGCCAGAGAGGCGACGACGAGCGAGGTGGAACGGAACGACATGGGATCCCCGAGTTTTGAAAGATGAGTCCGGGTCACGATATCAAATCGGGGCTGAATCTCCCGTTTGCGCGGACTCGTCGAGGCGGCGCAGAGCCGCCATCACGACGGATCGGTCCGTGGTGCGCCACAGGGGTGGCAGCGAGGCGGCGAGAAAGGCACCGTAGCGCGCAGTCACGAGGCGTGGGTCGAGGATGGCGACGACGCCGCGGTCGGTCGAGCGGCGGATCAGACGGCCGGCACCCTGGGCCAGCAGCAGTGCGGAGTGCTGGGCCGCGACCTGCATGAATCCGTTGCCGCCGTGCTTCTCGACGAGACGTTGACGCGCGCTCATGAGCGGATCGTCCGGCCTGGGGAAGGGAATCCGGTCGATGATCACGAGGGTGCACGTGTCCCCCGGCAGATCGACGCCCTGCCACAGGCTCAGGGTGCCGAACAGGCACGTGCTGGGCTCGGCGGCGAATCGACGGGCGAGTTCGGGCAGTTGGGCATCGCCTTGGCACCAGACGTCGAGATCGGGCAGGGACGCGCGCACGTACTCGGCGGCGCGTTCTGCGGCACGCCGCGACGAGAAGAGTCCGAGGGTGCGCCCTCCGGCCGCTTTGACGAGCGCCGTGATCTCGCCCAACTGGTCGGCCTCGAGGCCGTCGCGGCCCGGTGTGGGCAGGTGCTTCGCCACGTAGAGGATGCCCTGTTTGGCGTAGTCGAACGGCGAGCCGACGTCGAGGCCGGTCCAGTCCGTCCCGCGCGAGTCCAGGCCCAGCGAGGACGCGATCGGGGCGAAGGAGCCCCCCAGCGTGAGCGTCGCGCTGGTCAGCACGACGGTCTTCTCCGCGAAGAGCTTCTCGCGCAGGTCGCCCGACACGTCGATCGGTGCGATCCGCAGGTGCAAGGACGACCGTCCCTCGCCGAGCCACAGGACGTCGGTCTCGCGGCCGGCGGCCATGCGCTCGGCGACCTGGCGGACGTCGTCGATCATCGTCCGGGCCTGCTGACGGGCCGGGTCGGCGTCCTCGGTCTTCTCCTTGGCGAATCCGGAGAAGCAGGCCCGCGCGGCGTCGCGCACGAAGTTGAGCGCCGCGGCCAGGGACGGCTCGATCGTGTCGATCCGACCGGGCGTGACGTGAGTCAGTGCGTCGGCCAACGAATCGGACGCGTCGACGAGATCGCGGGCGAGGTCGACCTTGTCGCGGTCGAGGTGCCGTTCGGCCCGATCGGCCGCTCGTTTGACCTGACCGGGGTCCAGTTCGTCCGTGGAGGCCTGTGTCACGCGGGCCGCCAGTTCGTGCGCCTCGTCGATGACGACGGCATCGAACTCCGGCAGCATCGGCACGCCCTCGATCGCGTCGATCGCGAGCATCGCGTGATTCGTGACGACGACGTGTGCCTGCGCGGCGTCGTCACGGGCGCGTTCGGCGAAGCACTCGGTGGCGTACTCGCAGCGTGCCGCACCGAGGCACTCACGCGCCGACACGCTGACCTGTCGCCAGGCGCGGTCCTGGTGCGAGGGCGCCGCGTCCCGGTCGCCGGTGTGGGCGCCGGCGGCCTGGTCCTCGGCCCACTCGCGCAGCATCACGACCTCGCCGCCGAGCGAGCCCTCGGGAATCTCGACGAGTACACCTTGGTCGTCCGGGGCGCCCTGGCGGACGCGATGCAGACACGCATAGTTGGCGCGGCCCTTGACGACCGCGTGGTGCGGGACGGTCGACATCGTGGACCGCGCCGCCTCCTTGAGTGCGGGCAGGTCGCGCTCGACGAGCTGGTGCTGCAGGTTCAAGGTGGCGGTGGCCACGACCACCCGCTTGTCGTGCAGCAGGGCCGGAACGAGGTAGCCGAGCGACTTGCCGGTGCCCGTGCCCGCCTGCACGAGCAGGTGCCGTCCTTCGCTGAGCGCCTGTTCGACGGCCTCGGCCATCGCCACCTGTCCCGGCCGTTCGGCGCCGCCGACCGACTCGACCGCGGCGGACAGGACGGTCTTCACGGACGGCTGGGCAGGCATGGGGGAACGCTACCTGCCCCGACCCGGCGTCCGGCCGGCGATCCACAGGCGGCGGTCAGGGGACGTACTGCTCCAGCTCGGCCGCCAGTTCCGGATGGACCCGGGCGACCAGATGGGTGCCCTCGGCCTCGTGCTCGAGGGACTCGATCTCGCCGTGCAGGTGGACCTGGTTGACCAGATCACCCCGCGAGTAGGGCACGACGACGTCGACCAGGGAGGCCGGGACCGGCAGGTCGGCCTCGATCGCGCCGAGCAGCTCGTCGATGCCCTCGCCCGTCCGGGCGCTGACGACGACGGCGTGCGGCTCGTGGGCCAGCAGGGTCTTGAGGACGAGCGGGTCGGCGGCGTCGGCCTTGTTGACCACGATGATCTCGGGGCCGCGCAGCGTCTCGATCTCGGAGAAGACCGCACGCACGGCGGCGATCTGCCCCTCCGGATCGGGGTGGGAGCCGTCGACGACGTGCAGCACGAGGTCGGCGTCGGCCACCTCGGCAAGGGTCGAG
>CAYXFT010000044.1:0-5630 GCA_964464335.1 uncultured Aeromicrobium sp. | reverse complement strand
GCGTCCTCGACGAGCACGCCGGCGCCGGTGAGGCGATTCAGCAGGCTGGACTTGCCGGCGTTCGTGTAGCCGGCGATCGCCACCGAGGGGATCTTGTTCCGGCGGCGCTCGGCCTTCTTGGTGTCGCGGGTGCCACGCAGGTCGGCCAGTTCGCGGCGCAACTTGGTCATCTTGGCCTGGATGCGACGACGGTCGGTCTCGAGCTTGGTCTCACCGGGGCCACGGCCGCCGATGCCGCCGCCGCCGGCCGCCCGGCCGCCGGCCTGGCGTGACAGGTTGCCGCCCCAGCCGCGCAGACGCTGGGTCTGGTACTGCAACTGGGCCAGTTCGACCTGCGCCTTGCCCTCGGCGCTCTTGGCGTGTTGGGCGAAGATGTCCAGGATCAGCGCGACCCGGTCGACGACCTTGACCTTGACCCGGTCCTCGAGGTTGCGCAGTTGGCTGGGCGCGAGTTCGCCGTCGCAGATGACGGTGTCGGCGCCGGTGGCCGCGCCGGCCTCGCGCAGTTCGTCGACCTTGCCGCTGCCGATGAAGGTTGCCGGATCGGGCTTCTGCCGGCGCTGGACGAGCGCGTCGAGGACCTCCGAACCGGCCGTCTCGGCCAGCGCCGCGAGTTCGGCCAGGGAGTTCTCGGCGTCCTCGGCCGTGCCGTCGGTCCAGACACCCACGAGGACGACCCGCTCGAGGCGCAACTGGCGGTACTCGACCTCGGAGATGTCCTCGAGTTCGGTGGACAGGCCGGCGACCCGGCGCAGGGACGACCGCGCCTCGAGATCGAGGGTGCCGGTGTCCTGGTCGGGCCGGTCGAGACGTTCGTCGGTCACGCGAGCCACTCCATCGTGCCGCCGGCGACGATCACGGCGGGACCGGTGAGCAGGGTGCGCTCGGGTGACACGTCGATGCGCAGCGTCCCACCCGGGACGTCGACGCGGTAGACCGCCTCGGTGGCGCCGTCCGCGTGCGCCGTGGCGATCGCGGTGGCACAGGCGCCCGTGCCGCACGACCGGGTCTCGCCGGAACCGCGCTCGTGCACCCGCATCGCGACGTGCCGCTGGTCGATCCGTGCGACGAACTCGATGTTGACGCCCTCGGGAAACGCCGTGTCGTCGAACCCGGGCTGGGCGGTCAGCGGGCCCGCGTCGGCGACGGCATCGACGAACGCGACCGCGTGCGGGTTGCCGGTGTGGACCTCGAGTGCCTCCCACGTGTGACCGTCGGCCGTGACCTTCGTGTGGATCCCCGTGGACCAGGCACCCATGTCGACGGTCAACTGGTCCCCGTCGACCGTGAGGTGCTTGACACCGTCACGCGTGCCGATCGAGAACTCCGGACCGTCGACGAGGCCGTGGTCGAGCAGGTGCCGGGCGAACACACGGATGCCGTTGCCGCACATCTGGCTCAGGGAACCGTCTGCGTTGCGGTAGTCCATGAACCACGGCGCGGGCGAATCGATCCCCAGCGCCGCCGAGCGGATCACCCGCATCACGCCGTCGGCCCCGATGCCGCGACGTCGATCGCACAGGGCAGCGACGAACGCCGGGTCGAGGTCGCCGTGAACGGAGCCGTCGTGGTCCGGGAGCAGCACGAAGTCGTTCTCGGTGCCGTGCCCCTTGAACCACGCGAATTCCATGGCCCCAGCCTACGACGCCGCGACGAGTGCCCGCGCCCGCTGCGCGAGGTCGGGGGCGTCGAACGGCAGCCAATGGATCCGCGGATCCTTGCGCATCATGCGGTCCTGGCGTCGCGCGAACGTGCGCGTGCCCCGCTTGGTCGCCTCGCGCGCCGCGTCCTCGGACGTCTCGCCCGCCAGGAACGCCAGCACCTGCTGGTAGCCCAAGGCCCGCGACGCCGTCGGCGACCCGGCCAACCCGGCGAGCGAGCGGACCTCCTCGACGAGCCCGTCGGCCCACATGGCGTCGACCCGCGCATCGATGCGGACGTCGAGCACCTCCCGGGGCACGTCCAGCCCGATCATCAGGACGTCGGGATAGATCGACACCGGTGGGGGCATGCGGGCGGCGAACCCCCGACCGGTCAGCTCGCCGACCTCCAGGGCCCGCACGATCCGCCGGCCGTTCGTCGGCAGGATCTCGGCCGCGGCTGCGGGATCGCGCTCGGCGAGCAGGGCGTGCAGCCCCTCGGCGCCGACCTCGTCCAGCCGATCGGCCCAGCGCTGACGCACCTGCGGGTCCGTCCCCGGGAAGTCCAGCGGATCGAGCGCTGCGCGCAGGTAGAGCGACGAGCCACCGACGAGGATCGGTACACGTCCGCGGGCACGCACGTCGTCGATCGCGGCCCGGGCCATCGTCTGGAACTGCGCGACGTTGGCCTCGTGCCGCACGTCGAGCACGTCGAGCAGGTGGTGCGGAACGCCGCGGCGCTCGGCGACACTCGCCTTGGCGCTGCCGATGTCCATCCCGCGGTACAGCTGGACCGAGTCGGCATTGACGACCTCACCGCCGGTGGCCAGCGCCAGGTCGACCGAGAGCGCGGTCTTGCCCGAGGCGGTCGGGCCCACGACGGCCACGACGGTCCCGGTCCGCTCCATGGACATCAGTCTGGCAGCCTCGGTCCGCAGTAGGTTTGGCCGTGGGGGCTCGGTCGTCGGGACCCCACCGACACGAAGGGGGCGCCCATGGGATTCCTGGACAGGTTCAAGGGCAAGGACACCAGCGAGTTGATCGACGAGGCGAAGACCACGGCCGGTGACCTCGGCGGCACGGCCAAGGACCAGCTCGCCGAGCACGGCGACGACATCGAGGGCGCGATCGACAAGGTCGCCGACCTCGCCGACCAGGCCACCGGTGGCAAGTTCACCGACAAGATCGACGACGCGGCCGCCAAGTTGAAGGACGCCGCGGCCGAGCAGGCCGAGGGCAACGACAACCCGCCTGCCTGACGCTCGCGAGGACCGCTGGACGTGAGGTCCAGAAGCGGCTCAGGGCGTTTCCGGCCCCGAGACGTCACGCCCAGCGTTCTCCTCGTCCCTGATGCGACGGCCGGCCCAGACGAAGTAGCCCAGGGCGAGGGTGAAGACGACGATCGACGTCCACACGTTCAGCCGGAACGGACCGATGTGGTTGACCGTGTCGATCCGCATCGTCTCGATCCAGCCGCGGCCGAGGGTGTAGAGCATGACGTAGAGCGCGAACACCCGGCCGTGCGTGAGCTTGAACCGATGGTCGAGCCAGACCAGCAGCGCCGCGGCCGCGAGGTTCCAGATCGCCTCGTACAGGAAGGTCGGGTGGAACGTCGCGAACTGCTCGTAGCCCTCGGGCCGGAACTGCGGCGCGATCTCCAGTCCCCAGGGCTGGGTGGTCGGGCGGCCGAACAGTTCCTGGTTGAAATAGTTGCCGAACCGGCCGATGGCCTGCGCGACGAGCAAGCCGGGGGCGAGCGCGTCGGCCATCGTCAAGAAGTCGATGTCGTAGCGCTTGCAGGCGATCCACGCACCCACGCCGCCGAAGGCGATGGCGCCCCAGATGCCGAGGCCGCCCTCCCAGATCTTGACGACGTCGAGCGGGTTGCGACCGTCGCCGAAGTACAGCTCCGGGTCGGTGATGACGTGATAGATCCGACCGCCGATGATCCCGAAGGGGATCGCCCACACGGCGATGTCGCCGACCGCGCCGGGCCGGCCACCGCGCGCCACGAAGCGCCGCTCGCCGATGAAGATCGCAGCGATGCAGCCCGCGATGATGCACAGGGCGTACGCCCGCAGCGGCAACGGACCCAGGTGCCAGACGGACTCGGCCGGCGAGGGGATGAAGGTCGCGAGGCCCATCAGTCGCGCTCCACCCCGGCGCGCAGGTCCGCGGCCAGGGCCCGGATCGCGTCCAGCGCGGAGTCCTCGTCCGGTGCGTCGAGCAGGCACCGCACGAGTGCCGACCCGACGATCACGGCGTCGGCGAACTGCGCGACCTCGTGGGCCTGCGCGCCGTTGCTGACGCCGAGACCGACACCGATCGGCTGGTCGGTGACCTCGCGCAGGCGGGCGACCAGGTCGGGCGCGAGGCTGCTGGTCTGCGTCCGCTGACCCGTCACGCCCATCACCGCGGTCGCGTAGACGAAGCCGCTCGCGGCCTGCGCCGTGAGGGCGAGTCGTGCGGCGGTCGACGACGGCGCGACGAGGTAGATGCGGTCGAGACCGTGGGCCCGCGAGGCGCGGTCCCAGTCGGCACCCTCGTCGGGGATCAGGTCGGGCGTGATCAGGCCCACACCGCCCGCCGCGGCGAGGTCGGCCGCGAACCGGTCGACGCCACGGCGCTCGACCGGGTTCCAGTACGTCATCACGACCGTCGGCGTGCCGGTCGCGGCGGTCGCCCGGACGACCTCGAACACGTCGTCGACGCGCGTGCCGTTCGCCAGCGCCGTCTCGGCCGCCGCCTGGATCGTGGGTCCGTCCATCACCGGGTCGCTGTACGGCAGACCGACCTCGACGAGATCGACGCCGCCCTCGATCATCGCGGCGATCGCCTTGATGGAGCCCTCGACGGTCGGGAACCCGGCCGGCAGGTACCCGACGAGCGCGGCGCGGTTCTCGGCGCGGGTGCGCGCGAACAGGTCGTCGATCACGCTCATCGACCGGCCTCCTGCTCGGCGAGCAGGCCGAAGTACTCCGCGGCGGTGTGCACGTCCTTGTCCCCGCGGCCCGACAGGTTCACGAGGATGACCGCGTCGGGGCCCATCTCCTCGGCCAACTCGACCGCACCGGCCAACGCGTGCGCCGACTCGATCGCCGGGATGATGCCCTCGGTCTTGCACAGCAGGTCGAACGCGGCCATGGCCTGCGCATCGGTCGCGGGCCGGTACTCGGCCCGTCCGGTGTCGGCCAGGTGGGCGTGCTCGGGACCGACGCCCGGATAGTCCAGTCCTGCGCTGATCGAGTGCGACTCGATGGTCTGGCCGTCCTCGTCCTGCAGCAGGAACGAACGCGCGCCGTGCAGCACCCCGACCTCGCCGGCCGTGATGGTCGCGGCGTGCCGTCCGGTCTCGTAGCCGTCCCCACCGGCCTCGACGCCGACGAGCCTGACGTCGGAGTCGGGCACGAAGGCGGTGAACAGGCCGATCGCGTTCGAGCCGCCGCCGACACACGCGACCGCGGCATCGGGCAGCGCGCCGGTCAGTTCGAGACACTGGGCCCGCGCCTCGTCGCCGATCCCCCGCGTCAGCTCGCGCACCATCGTCGGGAACGGGTGCGGTCCGGCCGCCGTGCCGAACAGGTAGTGCGTGGTGTCGACCGTCGTCACCCAGTCGCGCAGGGCCTCGTTGATCGCGTCCTTGAGGGTGCGGCTGCCGGTCGTGACGGGAATGACCTCGGCGCCGAGCATCTTCATGCGGGCGACGTTGAGCGCCTGACGTTCGGTGTCGACCTCGCCCATGTAGACGGTGCATTCCAGGTCGAGGTAGGCGCACGCCGTGGCCGAGGCGACGCCGTGCTGGCCGGCGCCGGTCTCGGCGATGCATCGCGGCTTGCCGATGCGCTTGGCCAGCAGCGCCTGGCCGATCACGTTGCGGATCTTGTGGGCGCCGGTGTGGTTGAGGTCCTCACGCTTGAGCAGGACCCGGGCACCGACCGCATCGGAGAAGCGACGCGCCTCGTACAGCTGGCTGGGCACGTTGGCGTACTC
>CAYXFT010000043.1:0-18072 GCA_964464335.1 uncultured Aeromicrobium sp. | reverse complement strand
GGCTCTTCACGATCGAGGGTGTAGTTGCGGCCTGAAGCCGCCGGTCTCGAGCAGCGACCTGGCGATGTAGTTGGTCAGGTTGCGGAACCCGAGGGCGGAGCCGCGCAGATGCTCGAGCCGGCCGTTGATCGCCTCGGTGGGCCCGTTGGATGTGCCGGGCCGCTCGAAGTAGGCCAGCACGTCGTCGGCTCGCTTCTTCAGCGTTCGGCCCAGTGTGATGATCTCGTTCAGGGCGCGCGGGACACCGTGGCTGACCGAGTCGATCAGCTTGGCCATCAACTCGCGTCCCTTCTTGCGGTCGGGCTCGCGGTAGGCGGTGATCATCCGCTGGTAGATGCCCCAGGTCGCCTCGACCTCCACGTGCGCGTCGCCGTGGATGTCGGGGTCGAACAGGGCATGGAGTCGGTCCTTCTGCTTGTCGGTGAGCAGGCCGGCGCCGGTGTGCAGGGTGCGCCGCGCGGAGTAGAGCGGGTCGCCCTTGCGGCCCCGTCCACCCCGGGTGGCCAACTGGACGCGGCGACGGCATCGGTCGAGCGCGTCGCCGGCCAGCCGGACCACGTGGAACGGGTCCATCACCGCGACGGCGTCGGGCAGTTCCTCGGTGGTGGCGGTCTTGAACCCGGTGAACCCGTCCATCGCGACCACCTCCACGCCGTCGCGCCAGGCGTCGGGGCGCTCGGCGAGCCAGGTCTTGAAGGTCTGCTTGGAGCGGCCCTCGACCATGTCCAGCAACCGGGCCGGGCCGGTGCCGTCGCGGATGCCGGTCAGGTCGATGATCACGGTGACGTACTTGTCGCCGCGCCGGGTGTGGCGCCACACGTGCTCGTCCACGCCGATGACCTTGACACCGTCGAACCGATGCTCGTCGTCGATCAAGACCCGCTTGCCCTCGGCCAGGACGGCATCGTTGGCGGTGTTCCACGCGACCCCGAGACCCTCGGCGACCCGGGCGACGGTCAGGTGCTGGACCACGATGCCCTCCAGTGCCCACCGCAGCCCGCGGCGCGACAGCTTCGCACGCGGCTCAGCAGCCTTGCTGGTGTCTTGGCGCCACACGTGCCCGCAGCCGGTGCACCGGTAGCGACGCACGACCACCTCCAGCGTCGTCGGTCGCCACCCGAACGGCTCGTGCGCCAGCCGCCGCACCACCGTGTCACGCGGCGTCCCTTCGCAGCCGCAGCGGCGACACCACCGATCCGGTTCAACGACCCGACACGCGAGCACCGCCCGGTCAGGCCCGAGCCGTTGCCCGGTCACCTCAAGACCGAGCTCATCGAGTCCGCAGAACGTGGTCAGATCAGCGCAGGCGAAGCCCGCACCCGGGGTAGCGTCAGGCACGTCGAGGTCTTCCAGATGGGCAGTGTGAGAACTTCCATCTTCGGGAGACCTCGACGTCTACCCGGCACAGACGCGCCGAGCACGCACCGCGATGACGTCACATGCCCTCTACACCCTCAACTGCGAAGAGCCTCTAAAGTCGGTTGGAACATTCTGGAGAAGGGTCAACATGCGGCGAGTTACTCACGTGACGGTGGAGGGCCTCTTCGGGAGGGTCAGGCACGACATCACAGTCCGGACAGATGCTCCGACGATCTTGACCGCGCCGAACGGGGCAGGAAAGACGCACGTGTTGATGCTGCTCCAGGCAGCTTTAGCGCTGGATGTCAAGTTGATGCTTGGAGTTCCATTCCGACAGATGTCGGTGACACTTAGCGACTGTTCTGGTCTCCAGGTCGATCGAACTGTTGACACGGATGGAAATGCAGAACTCAAGATCCAAGCCCTCTTGGACGGCACCGAAGTTGGCGAGTTCGCTCTTGTCAGTGCGAGCGATCTCGAGAATATGGCCGACCAAGTTCCCCCATTTGTGCGTCCCATTGATAATGGGCGCTGGTGGGATAGCCGGACAGACAGAATGATGACTCGGGAAATGGTCGAACGCAGGTTTCGCATTCGACTACGTGAGCGTCCCGAAGACCTCTTTAGGAGTAGCCCCGAGATCTTGGCGATTTGCGAGGCCGCCCACCCAGTGCTGATCGATGCTAAGCGCCTCGACGCCGTGCTCCCACCGACGACGTCTAGATATGAGAGCGATGCGCTCCGACCGGGCGAGGGCCTCGTAGGTGCGGCTCGCATTACACATTACATCGACGATTTGCGTAGCCAAGTCACGGAAGCTCGCCGAGCTTCGATTCACGAAACTCAAAGCGCTGACCTCAGTTTCGCTGTGCGAGCGCTTGCCGCAGCAGACCAGACCGTGCAAGAACAAGCACTCCATACTCGCTACGATCAGATCGTCGAAAGGTACGAAGATCTGGCCCGGAATGGGTTAGCGATCGGTGAAGCTCCGATGGATTTCCCGCCAAAAACCACACCGACGGTGCGACGAATTCTGAACGTTTTCCTTGATGACTGGGAGAAGAGGCTCGAGCCCCTACTTCCCGTTAACCAGAAGCTAAATACGCTTCGCCAGATCTTGGACTCTAAACTTGAACACTCAGGCAAAAAGACCGGCATGTCGCAGCGCGGAGAACTAACCTTTAACACCTTCCAAGACCGCAGGATTCGAGTCGCGAGCCTGTCCTCAGGAGAACAACACCTTGTTGCACTTTTCACGATGTTGCTTTTCTCGGCCGCCCAAGGATCCCTAGTCCTAATCGACGAGCCTGAGATTTCGCTCCATGCGGCATGGAAGCATTCGTTCCTTGACGACATCTCCCGTGTGGCCGCTCTCGCAGACTTGCAGGTCATTCTGGCGACGCACTCGACCGCGATCGTAAACGGACGCTGGGATCTCACCGAGGAGCTCTCTTTCCCAGCGTTTGACGTGGATAGTCACGACGATGCGGTAGGGCTCGGTCTGGAATCGGAGGATCTCCTTGAGTGAGTCAGTCTCATCGCTTAGGGACTATGACCGCCTCGAGGATCGCGTGCGGCAACACCGTCAAGTCAGTAATGCCCCGATTGTCGTCGTGGAGGGTCCCGATGACCTACTGACGCTGCGCACCCACCTTGATGGATTTGACATCTTCCCGGGCGATGGAAAGACCAATGTCATCTCATGCTGTCGTGCTCTCCTAAACTGGCAGATCGAACGGTTCATCTGCGTCGTCGACCGCGACTTCAATTGGCGTGATCACGAGGACACTGATCGTGCTTGTTATCCGTACCTCCTACGCGACCTGGAGTCGATGCTGATCTCCCTTGGGGTGTTGGCGCTGATCCTCGATCACCAGGGCTCGGCCGAGAAACTCTCGGCCACGGGTGGCCCGCACAAGCTCGTGCGACGCTTGGTTGAGTTGGTCGAACCCGTTTCTCGTCTGCGAGCGGCGAACGCTCGCGAAGGTTGGGGAATCCGTTTCGATGAGGTGAGCCTCGGCAGCAAGATCGACGCGAAGAATTTGACTCTCAAGGTTCCGAACTACTGTGTAGCGTTGGCCGCGACGACCTCCGGCGTCGACGCCGCGACTCTGATCGACGCCTCGACAGCATCCGTTGACGACGAGTTTGGTCCTCGGGGCAAGGACGTCCTCGTAGCGACCGGCGTTGCGCTTCGGCGTTGCGCCGGATCCCTCCAGCATCAGGCGACGACAGAACCGATTATCTCGGCCCAGCTACGTAGCAGCTGCGGGTTGGCTCTGTCGCAAAGCGACTGGCTGCACGAACTTCGCTCTCGCGCGACCGAGGTCCGTGCACAATCATCGTCGGGATCCAGGCCGTAGAATTACCACGCCCAGACGTCTCTGCGATAGTGCGGAGATGACCTCGCCGCTGCGTCGTGCCGTCGGATCCGTGAAGCACGCGTACCGGGCCAGTGGGGCGGACCGGCCGTTCGGGGATCCGCTGCCCGCGCACGGGGTCGCGATGGAGGGCTACTTCTGGCGGTTCACCGATCCCGCGTCCGGGCGGGTGGTGATCGCGCTCAACGGGGTGAACCGAGCGGCCGACGGGATGTGGTCGACCCTCGGGCTCGCGGCGCACCCGAACGGCTTCCTCCGCACGACCACCCACCCGGCGGGGCACGCCGACGAACACCGGCTGGGTGTGACCTCGGGCGACGCGTTCCGCGGGACCGCCGACAGCCTGCGGGTCGACCTCGCGCCGGACGCTCGGCTCGACGTGAAGATCACGAACCCCGTGCCCTGGCCGCGGCGCAGCTTCGGCGGGTCCAGCGTCTTCCAGTCGGTCGCCGGGCTCAACCAGTACTGGCACCCGTGGCTGCTCGGCGGGTCCGCGCACGGCACGGCTGTCGTCGGCGACGAGGCCTGGAACCTCGACGGCTGGTCGGTCTACGCCGAGAAGAACTGGGGCAAGGGCGGGTTCCCCGACTCGTGGTGGTGGGGTCAGGCGCAGGGCTTCGCCGACTCGACGGTGTGCGTCGCGTTCGCCGGCGGCGAGGTCACCGCAGGGCCGCTGCGCACCACCGTCACTGCCGTGGTCGTGCGGCTGCCCGACGGCTCGGTGATCCGCCTCGGCGACCCGGTCGTCTCGCCCGTGCGCGCCGAGGTCACCGACGAGCGCTGGTCACTCCACGGCCGCAGCGCCCGATGGCGCGTCGACATCGAAGGATCGGGCAGCCTCGCCAGCGCCCACGTCCTGCCCGTGCCGCTCCCCCTCGAACGGCGCAACGTGCCCGGCGCGATCGAGCACCTCGGCGCACACATGCGCGTCACCGTCCGCCGCCGCGGCAGCGTCGTGTGGAAGGGCGAGTCGAACCTCGCCGCACTCGAACACGGCGGCATCGACCGGGCGCGCGCCGAGGTCACGCGACGGGGTCACGGACCGGACGCCGAGGACGCTCCCCCGACCCAGCCGCCCTCCTGAGTCAGATCACTCCGCGGGCGGAGGCCGTCCGCCCAACTCCATCGCCTCACGCGCGATCGGCGGCGGAGCGTGGAAGTCGAAGGCGCGGAACAACACGGCGTGCGCGACGCCCAACCGCCGCCCCTGCATCGCGGTGATGCCCGTGATCATCGGACGCGGCGGCGGATGACCCTCGATCCCCGCCAGGTACTGACCGTGCGCCTCGAGCGACGCGATCCCCTTCTCGAGCGGCTCGCCGGTGACGTCGACACCGTGGGTCGGCGCCTCGTCACCGAAGACCAGCAGCCACCGCGGCGACCACGGTTCCAGGCCCTCCGAGACCAACTCCGGGAACACCCACCGGTTGCCGGCGTCGCGCACCGCATCGAGGGCCGCCAGCCCGGCCACCCGGTGATCGGCCTGGTTCAGCCCGGCGACGAACTCCACGTTCCACGAGCCCACCAGCACCGCGTCGGGCCGGAACCGGCGGATCGCCATCGCGATGTCCCGGCGCATCGCCAGCGAGTACTCGAGCACCCCGTCGGGGTAGTCCAGGAACTGCACGTCCGAGACGCCCACGACCTCCGAGGCCGCGATCTGCTCACGCTGGCGCAACTCGGCCGTCTCCGCCGGAGGCAGCGCGTCCATGCCCGCCTCGCCGCGGGTCAACAGCAGGTAGGCGACGTCGACGCCCTCGCTGGTCCACCGCGCGACCGCCGACGACGTGCCGTACTCCACGTCGTCCGGGTGGGCCACGACGCACAGGACGCGCTCGAACGCATCGGACGGTAACGACGGCAGCAGCTCATCGGCGCTCATCCTCGGAGCGTACGCCCGGCCGTGCCGATGCGACAGGCTCACGGACGCAGGACGATCCGCCCCACCGCCCGACCCGACATCAGGTGACGCAGAGCGTCGGACGCCCGGTCCAGCGGATAGGCCCGGTCGACCACCACGCGCAGCGCACCGGTCTCCATGAGGTTCGCCAGCGTGCCCATCAGCTCGCGCTTGTCCGGTGACGCGAACGACGGCCCGCGCAGTTGGGGGTTCGCCGCCGAGCGCGCCACGAGACCCAGCTGCAACGGGATGCCGCCGACCCAGTGGTGCCCGGCCGCGCCGAACCGGTCGTGCCCGATCAGGAGGTAGCGGCCGCGCCGGTCCAGCACCCGGCGCACCTCGCGGAACGGGTGGTTGCCGGGCACGTCGAAGACGACGTCCCACCGCTGCCCGCTGCGCGTGAAGTCCTCGGTCGTGTAGTCGATCACCCGGTCCGCGCCCAGCAAACGCACGAGGTCGAGCTTGCTCGGGTGTTCGACAGCCGTGACCTCCGCGCCGTAGGCCTTCGCCAGCTGCAACGCGATCGCGCCCACTCCCCCGCCGGCACCGTTGACCAGCACCCGCGACCCCGCGCGCACCCACCGCTGCGGCAGGTTGTTGAGGGCGATGAGCCCGGCCGTGGGCACCGCCGAGGCCTCCTCGAACGTGACCCCGGCCGGCTTGTGCGCGAGACCCACCTCGGGCACCGTGGCGAACTCGGCGTAGGCGCCGCCGTTGCGCCACTGGATACCGCGGATCGTCTCGCCGAACACCTCGTCGCCGGGCTGGAACCGCGTGACGGCGCGGCCCACGGACTCGACGATGCCGGCGACGTCGGTGCCCGGAACCGGCTGGCGCGGACGCCGCACCCCCGACCCCATGAGCCGCACCACGGCGGGCTGCCCGGTCACCACGTGCCACACGTCGGGGTGCACCGAGGCGGCGCGCACCCGCACCAGCACCTCGTCGTCGGCGGGTTCCGGACGACGGACCTCACCGACGCGCAGGTCGTCGACCGAACCGTAGGCGGTCTGGATGATCGCTCTCATGGTGGTTTCACCGGATGGCAGGCTCGGCCCCTCGGGAGTCCCTCCGGCGCGAAGGTGAGTACATGACGGACGTCTGGTCGCTGGTGCACGCGGAGCGTGACGCCCTGATCGCCGATCTCGAGCGCGTGCCCGACGCCGCGTGGGAGACGCCCTCGGGGTGTGCGGGCTGGTCGGTGCACGACGTCGCCGCGCACCTGGTGGACACGGCGCTGACCACCCGGATCGGTTTCGTCGCCGGACTCGTCCGCGCGCGGTTCGACTTCGACCGCCAGAACGACCGCGGCGTCCAGCGCCATCGCGGAGCGACGCCCCGGGAAACGCTCGAACGACTCCGCGCCGTCGCGCGCCGGACGTCCACCCCGCCCGCGCCGCTCGACAGCCGACTCGTGGAGGAGATCGTCCACGGCGAGGACATCCGACGACCGCTGGGCATCCGTCGCGCCTACCCGCAGGAGGCGGTCGAGCGTGGCATCCACCTGCAGGCCCGCACGCCGCGGTCGTTCGGCGGCGGGAAGGAGCTTCTCGCGCAGGCACGCCTCACGGCGACGGACTCCGACGTGGCGCTCGGCG
The DNA here is from genome assembly GCA_964464335.1 of uncultured Aeromicrobium sp. Lineage (GTDB taxonomy): Bacteria > Actinomycetota > Actinomycetes > Propionibacteriales > Nocardioidaceae > Aeromicrobium. The sequence continues at coordinate 10,834 of CAYXFT010000043.1, read as the reverse complement.
AGGGCGCCGACGTGAGCGGTCCCTCGCTGTCCCTGCTCCTGGTGCTGACCGGTCGGAGCGCCGCACTCGACGACCTCGAGGGACCCGGTCGCGAGCGCCTCGCCGCCACGCTTCGCTGAGTGCGCGTCACCGGACGTGGTTCGCCAGCCGCAGGACCGCATCGGCGACGGGCGCCCCGAACATGACCGCGTCGTTGTGGTCGCCGGTGAGCACCACCTGCTCGAACAGCGACGGCGCCCCGTCGGCGATCTGCTCGCTCAGCTCCGTCGGGACGACGGTGTCGCGGTTCCCGTGGATCACCGTGACCGGCACGTCACTGTCCGCCAGGTGCTCCGACACCGGGAACCGATCGCGCAGCAACAGGCGCACGGGCAGCCACGGATAGTGATGGGCCCCGACGTCGGCGAGCTCCGTGAAGGGTGACCGCAGCGCCACCCCCGCGGGCGGCGTCCTGGCCTGGAGCGCCGCCACGACCCCGGTGCCGAGGGACTCGCCGAAGTGGATCGTCCGCGCCGGCGGGTAGCCGAGTTCCTCGAGCGCGGCCACGGCGGCATCCGCGTCGGCGGCGAGGCCGGACTCGCTGGGCCGGCCCGGGTTGCCGCCGTACCCGCGGTAGTCCATCAGCAGGACGGCCAGCCCGCGCCGGCTCAATTCCTCGGCGAGTCCGATCCTCCCGAGCCGGTTGCCGCCGTTGCCCGGCGCCACCAGGACGGCCATGCCCGTGTCTGTCGCCGGGGCCGCCGGGACGAACCAGGCCCCGAGGTCGAGTCCGTCCTCGGTGTGGAGCGTGACGTCCCGAGCGCCCTCGATCACGTCGGCCGCCGGCGGCACCGGCTCGGCGTCCGGGAAGTAGATCAGCTGGCGCTGCAGGAACCACACGGCGGCGACTCCGATACCGGCGAGCAGCAGTATGACGAGAAGGACCACCATCAGCCTCCTGCGCAGCGCGGTCATCCCTCATGCTCGCGGCGCGACCGGGGCGAGGCAAGTGGGCGACGCGACGTGGAATGACGAACGGTGATGTCGCTACCCAGGTTCTTGGTCTCGATACACCGCTCGTACCTCGCGGCACTCGACCCGCGGGCGTTTTGAAGAGCTTTCCACGTCCCAAGGGGCCTACCGGCGTGGAAAACCCTTCAAACGCGGGCGCGGAACGCGTCAGTGACCCCCACCGATGGCGGCGGGGCCGTCGCCGCGGCGGATGTCGATGACGTGGCCGGTCATGTCGGCCAGCAGGACGTCGAGCGAGCGCTTGGCGACCTCCTCGGACGACAGCAGCGTGCCCTCCGGCTCGTCGCCGAAGGCCTTCGTGCGCATCGGGGTGCCGGTGCGCTCGGGGTTGACGCAGTTGACCCGCACCGACCCGGCCCACTCGTCCGCGAGCGCCTGCGTCAGGTTGACCGTGGCCGCCTTCGCCGAGGAGTACAGCGAGTAGCCCTTGCGGCCACGCGTGTAGGACGACGACGTGAACAGCAGCAGCGAGCCGTTCGACTCGGCCAGCAGCGGCCGGAACTCCTGCGCGATGAAGATCGGCGCGAGGTAGTTGATCTCGGTGGCCGCCCAGATGGTCTCCTCGCTCGTCTCGGCGAGGTCGCCGATCGGCAGGACACCCGCGGTGTTGACGACGAAGTCGACCCGGCCGGCCTTCGCGACGACCTCGCGCGCGGCCTCGGCGAGGTCCTCGCGACGGTCGACGTGGGTGCCGGTGGACGACCGCGAGAACGAGTGGACGTCCGCGCCGTAGGACTCGGCCAGCTTGGCGATGTCGCCGCCGATCCCGTACGAGCCGCCGAACACGACCATCGTCTTGCCCGCGAGCGCGGCCCGGTACTGGTCGTCGTCGAGTTCCTCGGGGGTCTCGGCGGACGCCAGCTGGAACAGCTTGTCGGCGATGTAGACGTCGATCGGCTCGGTGACCTTCATGTTCCGCTCGTGGCCCTGAACGACCGCGATCGGGACGTCGGGGCGGTAGCGCAGCACGACGGTGCAGTCGTCCGTCGCGGTGAAGTCGGGATCCTGCCACGCCAGCTCGTAGGCGCTGCGGATGACCGAGGCACGGAAGGCCTGCGGGGTCTGGCCACGGCGCAGCAGGTCGCGCCGCAGGACCTCCTCGATGGTGTCCAGTTCACCGGTGCGCTCCGCGTGCACCTGCACCACCGTGTCGGCCGACGGGATCGCGGTGTCGACGGCCTCGTAGTCGCCGAGCGCCTCGACGACGTCGGCGAGGATCTTCTGCGACACGAGCGGGCGCACCGCGTCGTGGAACAGGACGTTGCACTCGCCCTCGCCCAGCGCCTTCAGCGCCAGGCTGGTGGTCTCGTTGCGGCTCGCGCCGCCCTCGAGGACCTGGGTGACCTTCGGATAGGCGCCGTCGCGGACGATCGCGTGCACTGGATCGAGGTGACCGGGCGCCATGAGGATGACGATCTCGTCGATCGACTCGGCGGACTGGAAGACGGCGATCGTGTGCTCCAGGATCGTCTTGCCCGCGATCTTGATGAGCTGCTTGGGGATCGACAGGCCCACCCGGGTGCCGGTGCCACCGGCCAGGATCACGGCGACGTTGCGCAGTTCGGTCACCTGTCGAGGTTACCGACCCGTTCCCCCTCATCGGGGATCCGGGCGGCGAGCAGTCGCCAGCGCAACCGGTTGGCGCCGAGCAGCATCCGCACGAGCGTCGCCTCCATCCGGGCGAGCAGACCTGAGCTGCCGGCCCGGAAGGCCAGTTCGGCGTCGATCGCCGCCCGCAGCCGGTTCCGCCACCCGGCGGGCCGTGCGGCGCGCGCGGGCAGACCGTGCGTACGGCGTATCGCGAGCAGCTCCTCGACGGCCGCCAGCCACGTGTCGTCGGAGGGGTCGTGGAAGTAGTTGCGTTCGAGCCACGGCGCCTCGGGATCACGGAACCGGCCGGCGACGAGGTCGTCGGTCGAGCCGAGCACCCCGCTGCCCGCCAGGACGAGGTTGATCTGCGACGCACCGACGCCGAAGTCCGTCAGCGCGAGCACCGGGACGCCCGCCGCCACCGCCTCGAGCAGCGCCGTCGAACTCACGGTCACCAACCCCCTGGCGTGCCGCAGGTGTTCGCGCATCGGACCGGCCTCGACGAGCAGGTTGGCCGGGCGCCGCTTCCCCATCGCCGCGACCACGTCCTCGAAACCGACCAGCTCGGCATGCGTCTGAGCCTCGTGGCCCACGGCCCGCACCTTCACGACGACCTCGAGGTCCGGATGGGCACGCGCGGTGTCGGCGAGCCGCTCGACGAGCCAGACCCGCTGGCGGCGGGACGCGGGGACGAGCGCCTGACCGGCGAACACGATGCGGTGCCGATCGCGAGCCGAAGAAGCCGGCGCGAGGAACGGCAGCGTGCCGAGTTCGAACCGCAGGTCGACGCCCAGCCCGGCCGCGACGCTGCGCGCGTCCTCCCACTCGCGACGACTGTGCACGACGAACACGTCGACCGCCCGCCGCAGCAACAGCCCGTGCGGCAGCACCGGCACCATGACCCCCGCGATCCCGGAGACCACGACGGGCCGCGAGGGGACGTTCTCGATCTGCGCCACCGTGGCGCGGACCGTGTGACCGCGCGCCGCCGCGATGACGACGTCCGGGAGCCAGTAGGCGAGCTCCTCGCGCAGCCGGGGGAGGTCGACGCGCACGGGTTCCGTCCCGGCGAACCGGGTGCCGGCGACCGCGTCGTCGTACTGGCGGTCACTCGGCGACGCGTCCCCAGCCGCGACCACGAGCCGGCACCGCCACGAGGCCGGGAGCCGATCGGCCAACGCCGCCCCGTACTTGACGTACGAGTCGGCGTCGGCCACCACCAGGACGCGAACCTCAGGCACCGACCGGGTCGCTGTGCCGGCGCAGTCGCTGCATCTGCTTGACCTCACCGGGCATCACCCGCTTGTCGCCGTCACCCATCGCCTGCTCCACGACGCGGATGTCGCGCACGAGGCTCATGAAGCCGTGCGGCTCGAGGCTCGCCGCCTGGTCCGAACCCCACATCGTGCGGTCGAGCGTGATGTGCCGCTCGACGGCCACCGCACCCAGCGTGACCGCCGCGATCGAGATCTGCAGACCGCGCTCGTGTCCCGAGTAGCCGATCGGGACGCCGTACCGCTCGCGCAGCACCGGGATCACGCGCAGGTTCGCCTCGTCCGCCGGCAGCGGATAGGTCGAGGTCGCATGCATGATGACGAGCTGCTCGGTGCCGAGGATCTCGACGGCTCGGTCGATCTGCTCGAGGGTGCTCATGCCGGTCGACAGGATGATCGGCTTGCCGGTCCGGGCGAGTTCACGCAGCAACTCGAGGTCGGTCACCGAGGCCGACGCGACCTTGTGCGTCGCGACGCCCATGTCCTCGAGGAACTGCACCGACGGGACGTCCCACGGGGAGGCGAACCAGCCCATCTTCTTCTCGGCGGCGTAGCGCGCGATCTCGGTGTACTGCTCGCGCTCGAACTCCACGCGGTAGCGGTAGTCGAGGTAGGTCATCTCGCCCCATGGCGTCTCGCGCAGGGTGTGCTTCATGTCCTCGGGCGTCGAGATGTGCGGCGTGCGCTTCTGGAACTTCACCGCCTGGGCACCGGCCAGCGAGGCCACGTCGATCAGCTTCTTCGCGATCTCGACGTCGCCGTTGTGGTTGATGCCGATCTCACCGATGACGTAGGTCGGGCGGCGGGGCCCGACGATCTCCTCGCCGATCTGGATCCACTCAGCCATGATCTCGTCCTTCCTGTGCAGCGTGGAGCACGCGATCTGCGAGCTCTCGAACCACTCCGCGCCCACCGGGGCGACGGAGAACCTGACGGGCCACCGCGCGGGCGGCCGGGTGGGCGTCGGCCGGGACGACCGGCCAGCCCACCGATTGCAGGCACGCGACATCGTTGACGTCGTTGCCCAGGAACGCGATGTCGACGAGGTCGACCCCGATCGACGCGGACCACTGCCGCAGCGCGGTCAACTTGTCGCTGCACCCGGTCACCGCGGGCACGCCGAGCTTGTCGGCGCGGGCCTGAACCACCGGGTTGGTCTCGCTGGAGAGCACGAGCATCGGCACGCCGGCGCGGCGCAGCATCGCGACGCCCATCCCGTCGGACCGATTGACCTCGACCGACTCGACGCCGTGCTGGTCGACGCGCACGCGGTCGTCGGTGTGGACCCCGTCGAAGTCCGTCACGACGGCACGCGCCGGGATCGGCAGGTCGACGGTGCCCGGTCGGACGGCGTGCAGCGCCTCGGCCAGCACGAGGTCGGAGGCGGTGTCGATCTCGAAGCCGTCCAGCGGCGGGACGGGGATCATCTGGAGCCGACCGAAGAACCGGTGCCGGCGGCCGACGAAGCCCGAGCGTCGCATCACGTAGAAGGCCCCGGTCTCGCGGTACTCCGGCTCGCGGTCCTGACGACGCAGCCGCACCGAGTCGTCGTGATTCACGCCCACCGGACCCGTGGGACCGAGGCGCCACAGGTGGTCGTGGGCCGCCGTGACGCTGAAGGCCACGTCGCACTCGTTCTCGCGGACCGCGGCGATCGCCGCGCCCAGGTCGGACGGGGCGATGAACGGGCTGGTGGCCTGGATCAGCACCACGACCTCGGGCTGGTGGCCCTCGGCCGCGAGCACCTCCAGCGCGTGCAGCACCGCCGACTCCGACGACGCGGTGTCGCCCGCGATCCGGGCCGGGCGCTCGACGACGGCGGCGCCGGTCGCGCGGGCAGCCGCCGCGATGTCGGGGTCGTCGGTGGAGACGACGACCGCATCGACGCCGTCGGCCGCGAGGGCGTTGCGCACCGCGCGGGAGACGAGCGGGTCGCCGCCCACCGGCCGCAGGTTCTTGTGCGGGATGCCCTTCGAGCCACCGCGGGCGGGGATCACGACACACACGTCCACCACCGGCGGGAGGCCGCGCAGGCCCTGGGGTGCGAGGTACGCCTCGATCGTCATGTTCGTGAACGTAGGGAGCCCGATGGTCCGCGACGTGAACTGCCGGGAGCGGTCGGACGAATGTCGCGGGGCCTCGCGTGAAGCGTGCACGAACACTGCGTGAAGCAGGGTCCGGCGCGGCGGGTCGACCGGCGATTCGGAACTAGCGTGCGAGCATGCCGTCGGTTCTCCTGATCGCCGCCTTCGACTCCCAGCTGAAGTGGGCCGCACACGTCGGTACCCACCTGCGGGAGCGCGGGTTCGACTGCGACTACGTCGCCCCCATCACCCGTTCGGCGCTGTCGCAGGCCCAGTGCGTCGCCGCCGGAGTCCCCGACGTGGCCCGCCACGACCCGGCGACCCTCGTGCACCTGGCACTGCGGTCCGACGTGGTCGTGCTCGCGCTGAACGGGCCGCGGATCCGCGAGTTCTGCCTCGCCCTCGCCGACGCCCGCGGCGCCGCGCCGGGCCCGGTGGTCGTCACCGGCTGGGTCGGCATCATCATCGAGAAGATGACGGCCGGCTACCTCGAGCGGTGTCTGGCCGACGTCGTCGCCGTCAACGCCGCGCACGAGATGGAGCACTTCCGCGACGTCGCCCGCCGGCTCGACCTCGACACGGGCAACCTGCTGCTGTCGGGCCTGCCCCTGCTCTCGACCTCGCCCGCTCCGCAGCCGACCGGGCCCGTGCAGACCCTCGTCTACGCCGATCAGCCGACGGTCCCCGAACTGGCCGTCGACCGCCTGTACGTCTACCGGCGCCTGCTCGCGTACGCGCGGCGGCACCCCGACCGCCGGGTGCTGCTGAAGCCGCGGCACCGGATCGCCGAGGACACGTTCCACCGCATGCACCACCACCCTGAGGAACTGCTCGCCCACGAGCCGCTGCCGCCGAACTTCGCCGTCGACCACCGGCCCGTCCCCGAACTGCTCGACGAGGCGGACCTGCTGATGACGGTGTCCTCGACGGCGTGCCTCGAGGCGGTCGACCGGGGCTGCCGGGTGGCCCTCGTGCTCGACCTCGGCGTGCACGAGCGGCTCGGCAACCAGGTCTTCCTGGACTCCGGGCTGCTGCGCACGTTCGACCAGGTCGAGGCGGACGACCTCGGGACGCCGGACCCGGCCTGGGTCGACTCATGGTTCGGCGGGCGCACCGCGACGCCCGCCGAGATGATCGCGGACCGGGTCGAGAAGCTGCTCGCGTCGGGCGAACGGCCGTCGGCGGCCGTGCGCGACTCGGCCTACCAACGGGCCGCCCGCGAGGTCCAGGTGGCACGCCACGACCGGCCGACCACACCGCCACCGGATCCGTGGGCGCGACGCCGGAACCGCTACGGGGCCGTGAAGGGGACCTTCCTGCAGATGGCCCGGTGGTGGATCCCGCCGGTGCTGCAGAAGCCCCTGCGCGCCTGGCGACGCCGCTGGACGCGAGAGGCCTGACATGACCCGAGCCCTGCTGGTGGCCGACTCGGACTCCTACGTGAAGTGGGCGGCCGCACTGGCGGCCGATCTGCCGGACGACTGGGACGTGCACCTGATCGTGCTGGCGGCGCGCGGGGCTCCGAGCGACCGCCAGGTCGAGGACGCCGTGCACCTCACCGGCATCGAGCCCGACGAGGTCGAGCACCTGTCGGCCCACGACCTGCGGCGCGAGCTCCGACGGTGGCGACCCGACGTGCTCGTGCTCGGCGTGCGCGCCCACGCCGTCCCGCACATCAGCGGCTGGTTCGCGCACGATCGGCAACGGCCCGTGATCGTGACCGGCGTCGCGGGGATCGCTCTGCCCGTGCAGTGGTACGACGTCGATCTGCGCCGCGGTGCGGACCTGTTCGTCACCCACAGCCGCCGCGAGGCCGCCGAGATCGCGCACACGGCGCACGTGCACGAGGTGCCCCACCGCACGACGCTCGCCACGCTGCCGTACCTGCAGGCTGCGCGAGTGCCCGTTCCCGTCGCGGGCCGCCGGGCCAAGGCCGACGCCATCGTCTTCGCCCCGCAGTCGCTCGTGCCCGCCGCCGACGACGACCGGCGACTGCTGCTGCGCCGCCTCGCCGAGACCGCTCGGGCCCATCCAGATCTGCGCGTCGTCGTGAAGGGCCGCACCCGCGACGGCGAGAGCGAGGCGCACCGCGGTGGCGCCGGCTACGCCGAGCTCGCGGCGGAGACCGAGCTCCCCGCCAATCTCGAGTTCGCGGACGGTCCGATGGCCGAGCACCTCGCGCGCGCCACGGGCTTCGTGACGGTCAGTTCCTCGGCGGTGCTGGAGGCCACGGCGGCCGGGGTGCCGAGCCTCGTGCTGACCGACTTCGGCGTCGACGACGACCTGATGAACTCCGTGTTCGAGGGCAGTGGGCTGTTCGGCAGTGCCGACGACCTCCTCGCGCTGCGCTTCGCCCACGCCGACGAGGACTGGGCCCGGCGCAACTACTTCCACGACCCGGCGCACGACACGTGGCTGACTGACCTCACGACGCTGCTGTCGACGCGCGAGGCAGGCCTACCGGCGCCCGCCCGTCGACCGGCCACGCTCGGCGCCCGGCTGCGCGACCTGTACTACCGCCACGACGCGTTGCAACCGTGGCACGGTACGTGGCTCGCACCGTTGGAACGACTGATGTTGTGGGCCGGGCACGTCGCCAACCGGCGGCTGCTGCACCTGCGCTGAGCTCAGCGAGACGGACGCATGACGGCGTCGGACTGCTCGTGCTTCCACTCGCGGAAGCCTTCCTCGGTGACGCCGCGACGCCAGTAGGCCGAGACCGAGATGTCCGAGCGCTCGACGATGCCGTCCAGCAGGTACGGCCGCACGGACTTCAACAGCGCCGACTCGCCGTGCACGAACGCCTGCAACCGGCCCGCCGGGACGTCCCACGCGCGGACGGCGTCGTCGAGAAGGGTGGTGGAACCCGGCGCGGCCCCGTCGCGGTGGAGCCAGTGGATCGTCAGGTCCCCCGGCGACGGCAGGGCAACCTCGTGCTCAGGGCCGTCGACCTCGAGGAAGGCGGTCGCGGGCGTGCCCGGTGCGAGCGCCGCCACGGACGCGGCGATGGCCGGCAGGGCGGACTCGTCGCCGACGAACAGGTGGTGGTCGACGTCGGGCTTCGGGGCGTAGGCGCCACCGGGCCCGCTGAACCGCAGCATGTCGCCCGGCTGTGCCGCCTGCGCCCACGGTCCGGCCACACCCGTGTCCCCGTGGGTGACGAAGTCGATCGCCAGTTCCTCGGCCTCGGCGTCGACCCACCGGATCGTGTAGGTCCGGATCACCGGGCTCTCGTCCGGGTCGGCACCGGCAAACACGAGCTTGACGTAGGTGTCGGTCGAGGCCAGGTGGTGAGGCAGGTAGTCGGCGAAGGCCGGGCCGCCCAGAATGACCCGACGCAACCGCGGGGCCAGCTCCTCGGTGCGTACGACGGACAGTTCGACCTCGGTGCGATTCGCCACGCTGTGTAGCCTAATCGCCGTGACCCAAGGCTTGGATCCCGCGACCTTCGACTCCCAGATCCGCCCCCAGGACGACTTGTTCAGATTCGTGAACGGTCCGTGGCTGCGCGACACCCCGATCAAGCCCGATCGGGCCACCGCGGGGGCGTTCGTCAACCTGCTCGACGAGGCCGAGGACCTGGTCCGCACGATCGTCGAATCCAGCGCCGAATCGCCGCAGGACGACGAGGCACGCCAGATCGGCGACCTGTACACGAGCTTCATGGACACCGACCGCATCGAGGCGCTGGACGCCCAGCCGATCGCGGCCGACTTGGCCACGATCGACTCCATCGCGACGGTGTCCGACTTCGTCCGCACCCTCGGTTCCCTCGAACGCGCCGGGGTCAACAGCATCATCGGCCTCTACATCGCGCCCGACCGCGGCAACCCCGACCGGTACGTCACGCACGTCGTCCAGGCGGGCATCAGCCTGCCCGACGAGTCGTACTACCGCGAGGACCAGTTCGCGCCGATCCGCGAGGCCTACGAGGCGCACGTCGGCACGATGCTCGCCCTGGCCGGCCTCGACGAGCCGGAGCAGCGCGCCGCCCGCGTGCTCGACCTCGAGACCAGGATCGCGGCACACCACTGGGACCGGGTCGCCTGCCGCGACGCGCAGAGGACCTACAACCTGATGACCGCCGAGCAGTACGCGGCGTTGACGCCGTCGTTCGACTGGTCGACGTGGGCCGCTGCCGCCGGCATCGAGCCGGTCGTGCTGGCCGAGGCCGTCGTCTCGCAGCCGTCGTACCTCGAAGGCCTGCAGGAGTTGCTGACCGACGACCTGCTGCCCGCGTGGCAGGACTGGCTGCGCTGGCAGCTGGTGCACGGCGCCGCGTCGTACCTGTCCGACGCGTTCGTCCAGGCCAACTTCGACTTCTACGGCAAGACCCTGCAGGGCACCGACGAACTGCGTCCGCGGTGGAAGCGCGGCATCGGCTTCGTCGAGGGCTCGATGGGCGAGGCCGTAGGCAAGATCTACGTCCGCACCGAGTACCCCGCCGTGGCGAAGGCCCGCATGGGCGAACTGATCGAGAACCTCATCGAGGCCTACCGGATCAGCATCCGCCGGTTGCCGTGGATGAGTGACGAGACCAAGCAGCGCGCGCTGGAGAAGTTGGACGCGTTCACGCCGAAGATCGGCCATCCCGAGAACTTCAAGGACTACTCGGCGCTGGTCACCGATCCGACCGACCTGCTGGGCAACGCACGCCGTGCGCAGGCCGTCTCGATCGACCGTGAGCTGGCCAAGATCGGCTCCCCGATCGACCGCGACGAGTGGTACATGACACCGCAAACGGTCAACGCGTACTACAACCCGACGATGAACGAGATCGTGTTCCCGGCCGCCATCCTCCAGCCGCCGTTCTTCGACGCCGACGCCGACGACGCGGTGAACTACGGCGCGATCGGTTCGGTGATCGGTCACGAG